>CAUUTP010000013.1:0-30574 GCA_963548155.1 uncultured Eikenella sp. | reverse complement strand
CGTCGTTCAGGATGTGGTACACGCCTTTGAAGTTTTTGCCCATGCCGATCGGCCAAGTAACGGGCGCGCAGCGGATTTTTAAAATATTTTCCACTTCGTCCAACAATTCCAAAGAATCGCGCACTTCGCGGTCGTATTTGTTCATGAACGTGACAATCGGCGTATTGCGCAGGCGGCAGACGTTCAAGAGTTTGATGGTTTGCGCTTCCACGCCTTTTGCCGCGTCGATGACCATCAATGCGCTGTCCACGGCGGTCAAAACGCGGTAGGTGTCTTCGGAGAAGTCTTGGTGGCCGGGGGTGTCCAGCAGGTTGACGGTGTGGTCGTGGTAGTCAAACTGCATCACGCTGGATGCCACGGAAATGCCGCGCTGCTTCTCAATCTCCATCCAGTCGGAGGTGGCGAATTTGCCGGTTTTCTTGCCCTTTACCGTGCCCGCGCTTTGAATCGCACCTGAAAACAGCAGCAGTTTTTCAGTCAGCGTGGTTTTACCCGCATCAGGGTGGGAGATGATGGCAAACGTGCGGCGGCGGCGCACTTGGTCTGGAATATTGGACATGGCGGAAAATCCGAATTGAAAACGGCGTATTTTAACATATTGCCGGGCAGGGAAAGGCTACCTGAAAAATGTGCGTGCTGTTTGGGCACAACGTGCTGTATCCGTTTTCAGGTAGCCTTTAGGGCGATGAAGGCTACCTGAAAATCTATCCGCCCGATTTTTCAGGTAGCCTTCCCCTTGTATAATGCCGCCTTTGTTTATTGTCTCGCTATCCTGCCATGTCCGACCTATTCGCCCCCGCCGCGCTTTCTGTTTCCGAGCTAAACCATTTGGCTAAAAATCTGCTGGAAGACCAGCTCGCCGGGCTGTGGGTGGGCGGCGAAGTGTCGAATTTGGTGAAAGCGGCGAGCGGGCACTATTATTTTGTTTTAAAAGACCAACGCGCCCAGGTGCGCTGCACTTTGTTTAAGCATGCCGTCCGCTCGCTGGCCGTGCTGTTGCGCGAGGGCGAGGAAGTAGAGGTGTTGGGCAAAATTACGCTGTATGAGGCGCGTGGGGAGTTTCAGATTAATGTGCGGGAAGTGCGGCGCAAGGGGCTGGGGCAGCTGTTTGAGGCGTATGAACGGCTGAAGCAGCGCCTACAGGCAGAAGGTTTGTTCGATGCGGCACGCAAACGGCCGTTGCCCGCTGCGCCGCAGTGTATCGGCGTGGTCACCAGCCTGGCGGCGGCGGCATTGCGCGATGTGGTCACCACGTTGCGGCGGCGGGCGCCGGATGTGCGCGTGGTGGTGTATCCCACGGTGGTGCAGGGCGCGGGCAGCGAGTTTCAGGTAGCCTCAGCCATTGCGGCGGCGGCAGAACACGCGCAGGCAGATGTGTTGATTGTGTGCCGTGGCGGGGGCAGCATTGAGGATTTGTGGGCGTTTAACGAAGAGGCGGCGGTGCGCGCGGTGGCGGCTTGCCCGATTCCAGTGGTGAGCGGGGTGGGGCACGAAACGGATTTCACGCTCACGGATTTCGCCGCCGACGTGCGCGCACCCACGCCCACCGCCGCCGCCGAGCTGGCCAGCCCGAACCGCGCGGAACAGCTGGACAAAATGTGCCGCCTGCACAGCCATATGCGCCACACGCTGCAACGGCGCTACACAGACGCGGCGCAACGGCTCGATTGGCATGCCGCGCAGTTGCGCCACCCGCGCCAGAAATGGCAGGAACAACAAGCCGGTTTGTTGCGCAGCCGCCAAATGCTGGCCGACCATATGCTGCGCCACCTGCGCCGCAAACAGGAGCAGCTGGCCTACTTGGCCGAGCTGTGCCGCCGCAGTAGGCCACCAGTGCACACTGCTGCTCGACAGCTACAAGCGCAGACTGTCCAGCTCAACCGCCATATAGCCGCGCTCTTGGCGCAAAAGCAGGCGCAGTGCCAAAAGCAGGCGGGCATTTTGGAAGCTCTCTCGCCGCAGCATACGCTGTCGCGCGGCTATAGCGTGATTACCGACCGCACGGGCAAAGTGGTGCGCGATGCGGGCAGACTGCACAGCGGGCAGGTGCTGCAGCTGCATTTTGAAACCGGCACGGCCAAGGCACAGGTGTTGCCGCAGCGTACCGGGCAGCAGGATTTGTTTGATTAGCGCGTGCAGACAATTTTCAGGTAGCCTCACTGCAAAGGGCTACCTGAAAAAGCAAAACGGCTTCCTTTGCGGAAGCCGTTTGTGGTTGTTTGACCGATACGGTTATGCCACGGTAAAACCTTCTGCCGAGAGGGCGGCTTTGAATGCTTCAATGTCGAAGCCATCACCGTGTGTAATCACTACGCGGCCGTCGTCATGATTGGCATTCACCATTCTCACACCCGCAACAGTTTCACCCTTCAAAACCAAGCGGTCCCCATCCGTTTTGTTCTTCATACCGGACACTTGAATCAACGTTTGTGGCATATTAACCTCTAAATAATGTAGTTGATTAAAAATAAATAGCTAGCCATACTGCACTGTTTTTGTACAATTATGCAGTATGCATCACAAAAAATATTGCCCAAGCTTCTTACACTTTCCCACAACATCCTTGCTGCATCAAACAGGCAATGTGCGCATTTTGCCTAGGTAGCGGCAACTTGTCCAGCATTATTCAAGGGAAAACTGCATTCGCGCTGCTCGGCACACAGCGGTACACCCTATGCTGCCACGGGCAGATTTGGTAAGATATTGATCGATACGAAAAGTTGAATAACTATAGTGGATTAACTTCAAATCAGTAAGGTATTGGCTCCCCATGCTGTGTATATGTATTATTTGCAGCCGGCCGCCTTGTTCTGATTCTGGTTGGCCCACTATGAATTAAAGGGGTGGAAAAAATGATCAGTATTTTCGACATGTTCAAAATTGGTATCGGCCCGTCTAGTTCACATACTGTGGGGCCGATGCGTGCCGGCGTACTGTTTCGCCAACAGCTTATCGAACAGGGGCTGCTAGATAAGATTACCCGCTTTAGCGCCCATGTGTATGGCTCGCTCTCATTTACCGGCAAAGGCCACGGCACAGACCACGCCATCATCGGCGGCTTGGCGGGCTATGAGCCGGATACGGTAGACACCACCGCCTTCCCTAAATTCATCGAGCAAGTATTGCGCAACAAAACCCTCCCTGATATTGGCGGCCACCATACCCCTTTCGACTACGAACACGATTTCGTGTTCCATTCATCCTTCCTGCCGCTGCATGAAAACGGTATGCGCTTAGAAGCCTATATCGGTGATGAGTTGGTGGTGCAGGAAGTGTTTTACTCCATCGGCGGCGGTTTTGTGGTGACTGAAAAACAATTTGCCGACAGCGGCAAGCAATCTGCCCCGGTGAATGTGCCCTATCCCTACACCAATGCTGAAGATCTCATCCGCCAGTGCAACGAGCATAATCTCACCCTCTCCGAATTGATGTTCCGCAACGAATGCGCCCTGCGGCCGGATCAGGAAGTGCGCGACTATGTACGCTCTGTATGGCAGACCATGAGCGATTGTATCCAGCGTGGCTTGCACGCCGAAGGTGTGCTGCCCGGCCCTATGCGAATACCACGGCGCGCACCGCTCTCGCGCAAGCAGTTTGAGAAAAACGGGCTAAACGAGAGAGACCCGATGGCCGCGGTGGATTGGGTAAATATGGTGGCCTTCGCGGTCAACGAAGAAAACGCGGCGGGCGGACGGGTGGTTACCGCGCCCACCAACGGCGCCTGCGGTATCGTGCCCACCATGTTGGCCTACTACGACCACTTTATTTTCAAAGCCGATGGCGAACACATCCTGCGTTATTTAATCACGGCCAGCGCCATCGGCAGCCTGTATAAAATGAATGCCTCCATTTCCGGCGCGGAAGTAGGCTGCCAAGGCGAAGTGGGCGTGGCCTGCTCCATGGCCGCTGCCGGGCTGACCGAGATTCAAGGCGGCACTGTCGAACAAGTATGTATTGCCGCCGAAATCGCCATGGAGCACCATCTTGGCCTCACTTGCGACCCGGTGGGCGGACAAGTGCAGGTGCCGTGCATCGAGCGCAACGCCATTTCCTCCATCAAGGCCATCAACGCCTCGCGCATGGCGCTGCAACGTACCACCGAGCCGGTGGTGTCGCTGGACGAGGTAATCAAAACCATGTATGAAACCGGTAAAGACATGAACCGGAAATACCGCGAAACCTCCACCGGCGGCTTGGCCACGCATGTGGTGCATGTGATGTGTTGAGATTTAATGCGGTTTAGTGCCGCAGAGGCAAGAAGGCTACCTGAAAATGGTTTTTCAGGTAGCCTTCTGATTACAGCCATAGCTATTTTCCCTGCCAGGTAGGGAACCATGGGCAATAGGGGTAATGTGGCAAAGTGAGCCTATGCTGTAGGGAATGATGTGCTTTGGCCATCCGATATGAAGAGTTTGCCTGCCGCCCATCTTCTCCTCGTTGCCGCCACTATTTGCCATACACTTTTTTACGCGCTTGAAAAGTTTTGTTTTAATGTTTGCCCGAACGCCAGATAGACCAGATAATCCACAGGCTGTTGGCAAAGGCCAAGAGATAGCCGAGGAAGCCCACAAACGACAAGCCAAACAGCTTCGGACCGATATTGCTGCTAAGCAGGATGGATGAACCGATAATCAACGCCGCCGTTACCATGCCCATAGTCAGCCGGTTAGCGCTGTATTCCAAGTGCCGGTTCAAGCTGTCGAGGCGTTTCAAATCCAGGTTCACGTTTAGCCGGCCGCTTTGCAGATTGCGGTTGAGGCGCAGCAGGTTTTTAGGCAACTCGCCCAGCATCTGCCCCAGCATACGGCTTTGCGTGCGGCTTCTGCGCCAAAGTTGCTGTGGCGAAAGGCGCTGGCGGATCACTTTCTGCACAATCGGTTTGGCGTGCTCCAGCAGTTGGAAGCTGCCATCCAGCCGTTTCACCACGCCTTCAAGGGTGAGCAGGGCTTTGAACAGCATCACCAAATCGCCCGGCAAGGCCAGCTCGTGCTCGCGCATGATGCGGGTTAAATCGTTAATCACCTGGCTGACGCGCAAATCGCGCACGGCGGTGTGTTCGTAGTCGAGCAGCATTTCCATCACGTCGGCGCCGAGCAGGTCTTCATCGGGAATATCGCCCTGTGCCCAGTTGCTCAGGATATATTGCACGGCAAACGGATCACGGTGGATAAGGGCTTCAATCAGCGCATTGATTTCCTGCCGGCGCACCGGATTCAGGTAGCCTGTCATACCGAAGTCGATCAGGCCGATACGCAAATCGGGATAAATAAAGATATTGCCCGGGTGCGGATCAGCATGAAACAGGCCCTGCCCCAGTATCATATCGAGCAGCACGTCGGTGATGCGGCAGGCCAGAATATGCCGCTCTTCGGTGCCCAGCAATTCGATGTCGGTATCTTTCAGCAGGGTGGCAGCCACGTACTCCTGCACCAGCACCTGCCGGTTGCTGTATTCGGGATAGACCTTGGGAATATGCACTGCCGGATGGTTGGCATACAATGTGGCAAACCGCTGCAAATGGCGCATTTCGGCCAGCAAATCGGTTTCCCTGGCCAGGCTTTTGGCAAAATATTGCACCATCTGCACCGGCTGATAGCGGCGGGTTTCCGGCATTTCCGATTCGGTGAGCTGTGCCAGATGGGTTAGAATACGCAAATCTGCCCGAATCAGCGGTTCGATATCCGGCCGGCGTACCTTTACCGCCACCTCGCTGCCATCGAGCAGCACCGCGCGGTGCACCTGTGCGATGGAGGCACTGCCTAAAGGCTCGCTGTCGATGTGTTGGAACACCTGCTCCGGCGGGCAACCCAGCTGCTCGGTGAGCAAAGAGAGAATCGCCTCGAAAGGTAAGGGATTCGCGCTGCTTTGCAGATGCTCGAATTCCTCAATCCATTCGGCGTTGAAAATATCAACCCGGGTGGCCAAAATCTGGCCGAGCTTGATAAAGGTTGGCCCCAGCTCCTCAAACGCCAGCCGGAAACGATGCGCCGTGCTCAACCCACCAGCATCTTCCTGCGCTGCCGAGCCGCCGAGCCAAGAAGCCCGGTTCAGCTTAATCCGGCTGAGAAAACCGCCCAAACCGTGCCGCGCCAGCGTGGCCACGATTTGACGCAAACGATTGATATCGCCCAAAGCGGGCATGGCAGATCTAACCATACAGCCCCCTAGCGGAACCAGTGTCCGCACAAATAGATACACAGCATAACATACGCGCCCACCGGTGCGCACAAACTGCCCCTATTGCACACTGCCCGGCCAAACACATTGCCGTGCCTTACCGCACTATGCTATAACATGGGCAAAACAAGAAAGTTTCAGATTGATGAAGTGGATAAAACAAGCAACCCTCTGCGCCCTGGCCGCCCTTGCTTTCGGCCTCGCTCCCGCCGCATACGCTGCCCCGGAAGGATTGGATAACGACGCACTCGAGCGTCTGATCCGCGAACGCACCAACCACAGCAACAATGCCCCCGCATCCAGCCGACAATCTTCATCTTCCGGCAACCGCTCCTCCTCCGGCAGCCAAGACGAAGCCGGCGACCTCATCATGAACGCCATGAGCCTCATCGGCCTCTCCTACCGCTTCGGTGGCAACTCCCCCACCCAAGGCCTCGATTGCAGCGGCTTCATGCAATACATCTTCAAACGCAGCATGGGCATTACCCTGCCGCGCACCTCCGCCGAGATGGCCACCGTAGGCCAGCAGGTAGACCGTGCCAATCTCAAACCCGGCGACATGGTATTTTTCGGCGGTGGCGGCCGTGTTTCCCACGTCGGTATGTATATCGGCAACGACCGCTTCATCCACGCCCCGCGCACCGGCCGCGACATCGAAATCACCAGCATGAACGGCACCTACTGGGAAAACCGCTACATCACCGCCCGCCGGGTAGACCGCTCCACCCGCTTCACCCGCTAAAGGCCTGCATCATGAATATGCCCACCCTGCCCAAATGGCACAGCGACGACGGCAGCATCGTATCGTGCACCGAAAAAGTGAAAGTGATGCAGGAAAACATGCAAGAACTCTACCAGCTCGCACAAGATACCTTCGAAGACGCCCTACTGATGGGCTGCAGCGAAAAACAAGTGCGCGAATTCCTGCAAGATTTGGTGCGCAGCGTGCACAACCCGTATAACTGATGTAAGCCGCATCGCCCGATTGGGAAAAGGCTACCTGAAAATTTCAGGTAGCCTTTTGTGTTGCTCACGGCTGCAAATAATGCCGAGCAATCTCCTCTAATTGCCTGTCGTATGACTTGCAGAATTCGGTTGGGCTAGTATCGATCTGTTTGCCGGCTGAGGCTACCTGAACAAGCCAAATTGGTTTTCAGGTAGCCTTTATTCAGCCAAACGGCCTTACACCACGATATTCACCAGCCGTTTCGGCACCACGATGATTTTCTTCGGTGCTTTGCCTTCCATAAACTTCTGTGCGCCGGCGGTGGCAAGGGCGGCAGCTTCGATGGTGGCTTTGTCGGCCTCGGCAGGAACAGTGATTTTATCGCGCAGTTTGCCGTTTACCTGCACCATCATCTCCATCTCGGTTTGCACCAGCGCGGCGGGATCGGCTTTCGGCCAGGGCTGCTGCCACACATTGCCGCCCTCACGCAGCTGCTCCCACAGGTTTTCGCAAATATGCGGCACAATGGGCCACAGCAGAAGTAGTACGGTTTCGAGAGTCTCCTGCGCCACTTCGCGGCCGTGTGCTTCGGCGAATGCACCGTTTTTGGCGGTGGCATCATACTGGTTCAGCAGCTCCATCACAGCGGCGATGGCGGTGTTGAACTGCTGGCGGCGGTCGTAGTCGTCCGTTACTTTGGCGATGGTGCTGTGCAGCTTGAAGCGCAACTCTTTCAGGCTACCTGAAAGTGAGTTGTGGCTACCTGCAAACACTGCGGCCGTGCCGCCCTGTTCGAACTCATACACGGTGCGCCACAGGCGGCGCAGGAAGCGGTGCGCGCCTTCCACGCCTGCGTCCGACCATTCCAGCGACTGCTCGGGCGGGCTGGCGAACATCATAAACAGGCGGGCGGTGTCCGCGCCGTAGGCATCGATGATTTGCTGCGGATCCACGCCGTTGTTTTTGGATTTGGACATTTTTTCCACGCCGCCGATGACCACGGGCTGCCCGTCCGCTTCCAGCACGGCGGACACGGGGCGGCCTTTGTCGTCGGTCTGCACACGCACTTCAGCGGGATTGAACCAGGTTTTTTTGCCGTCCGCGCTTTCGCGGTAATACGTCGCCGCCAGCACCATACCCTGTGTGAGCAATTGCTTGAACGGCTCACGCACGGACACGATGCCTTCATCGTTCATCAGTTTGGTGAAGAAACGGGCATACAACAGGTGCAGAATCGCGTGCTCGATACCGCCGATATACTGGTCGGCCTGCCCCCAATACGCTGCGGCTTCGGGCGCCACCATGTGCGCGTCGTCGCGCGGCGACATATAGCGGAACTGGTACCAGCTCGATTCCACAAACGTGTCCATGGTGTCGGTTTCGCGCTTGGCCGCGCCGCCGCATTTCGGGCAGGTGGTTTCGTAAAATTCGGGCATTTTGGCCAGCGGCGAACCTGCGCCGTCGGGCACGACATTTTCAGGCAGCACCACGGGCAAATCTTTTGCCGGCACGGGCACATCGCCGCAGGTATCGCAATGGATAATCGGCACGGGGCAGCCCCAATAGCGTTGGCGCGAAATGCCCCAGTCGCGCAGGCGGTATTGCGTTTTCGGCTCGCCCGCAGAAGCAGCCTGCAACTTGGCGGCAATGGCATCGAAGGCAGCCTGAAAATTCAAGCCATTGAATTCGTTGCTGTTTACCAGCACGCCATTTTCTTTGTCGGCATACCAGTCCTGCCAAGCGGCGGTGTCGAACGGCTGGCCGTCCACGCTAATCACTTGTTTAATCGGCAGATGATATTGTTTGGCAAAGGCAAAATCGCGCTCGTCGTGCGCAGGCACCGCCATCACTGCGCCGTCGCCATAGCCCCACAGCACATAGTTCGCCACCCACACTTCCAGCCGCTCGCCGTTGAGCGGGTTGATGACGAAGCGGCCGGTGGGCATACCTTTTTTCTCCATGGTCGCCATATCGGCTTCCGCCACGCTGCCCGCCTTGCATTCGGCGATAAACGTTTGCAGTGCAGGCTGCTTTTCGGCTGCAGCAGCGGCCAACGGATGCTCGGCAGCCACGGCCACATACGTCGCGCCCATCAGCGTGTCGGGGCGGGTGGTGTACACCTGCACAAACTCGCGGTGGCTTTCCGGCAGCCCTTCGCGGCTGTCGGCGGCTACCTGAAAACGTACCGTCATGCCGCGCGATTTGCCAATCCAGTTGCGCTGCATGGTTTTCACCTGCTCCGGCCAGTCCAAGCCGTCCAAATCCGCCAGCAGCTGCTCGGCGTAATCGGTGATTTTGAAGTAGTACATCGGGATTTCGCGCTTTTCCACCAGCGCGCCGGAACGCCAGCCGCGTCCGTCAATCACCTGCTCGTTGGCCAGCACGGTCTGGTCGACCGGGTCCCAGTTCACCGTGCCCAACTTATTGTACACAATGCCTTTTTCAAACAGCTTGGTAAACAGAAGCTGCTCCCAGCGGTAGTATTCGGGGCGGCAGGTGGCGATTTCGCGCTCCCAATCCAGCGCAAAGCCCAAGCTCTGCAACTGCTTGCGCATATAGGCAATGTTTTCATACGTCCATTTGGACGGCGCGACTTGGTGGTTAATCGCCGCATTTTCAGCGGGCATGCCGAACGCGTCCCAACCCATCGGCTGCAACACGTTGAACCCCTGCATTTTTTTGAAACGGCTGCGCACGTCGCCGATGGTGTAGTTGCGCACATGCCCCATGTGCAGCTTGCCGCTGGGATAGGGGAACATGGAGAGGCAGTAGAATTTGGGTTTGCTACTGTCTTCTTGAACGTTAAAAACGCGGTGTGCCGCCCATTTTTCGCGGGCGGCGGGCTCGGTGAGGGAGGGTTGGTAGTGTTCTTGCATGATGAGGTTTTGCCGATGATTTTCGGATAGATTGGAAAGCTGCGAATTATAAGCCAGCAGCAGGGGCTACGCCAAACAAGATAGCAATAGGAAAAATAATCGGGCAGCTGTTGCTTGGAACAGCTGCCCGTGGCAATTGAATGGTTCTAACAAATATGCAGACTGAAATAAGCTGGCCACATTTCTCAGCAGCCAAAGGCTACCTGAAAGCACCAGCCTGAATAAACTGAACCCATTGCTTTGGCTAGCCGATATAAACAAACTCTCCAGCCCGCATAAAAAAAGCCATCAATACCAAGGGAGGAAGTATTGATGGCCAACTTGCGGGAAAACGTCTACTTACTATCCATGCTGCCTACCAAGAAGCAGCACAGATGCGGCGCATTATATAGAACACTTTTCAACTTGTCGCCATTTATTGTCGCTATTTACCCAAACACGGCAATCTACTGCGATAAACTTACATTAACGCACAATTCGCCAACAAAACGAGGTTTACTTTAATTAAGATTAATATCGGTATTTAAGCAGTATTTTTTAACACTTCTTCACTATTCGCCTAGCAATACTGTGCAATGTTATGCAATTTCAAGTGTTGCATTTTTGTCATCATCTGCTGTATTCATCTTTTTAACGGCTTGCCGCACCCTCTCCGGATCACTTAGGCGCAGCAGCTTTTTCACCTGCGCTGCCAGCTCGCCGGCATGGCTTTGAATGATTACATTCTTTACAGCCAAAAGATTGCTGGCATTCATAGAAAATCGGCGCAAGCCCAAGCCGAGCAGCAGGCGGGTGAAATGTAAATCGCCGGCCATCTCACCGCATACCGACACCGGTTTGCCCATGCGTTTGGCGGTGCTAAAAATATGGTGTAATAGTTTCAATACAGCAGGATGGGCGGGCTGGTAGAGATAGCTCACGCTATCGTCGCCGCGGTCTACCGATAAGGTGTATTGAATCAAATCGTTGGTACCCACCGAGATAAAATCCAAGTGTTGCAGGATATGGCCCACTGTGAGCGCGGCTGAAGGAATTTCAATCATTGCGCCCACCTGTACTTCGCCATATTCCGTGCCGCGTTCGTCCAGCTGTTTACGGGCAACTGCCAAATGATTGATACATTGTCTCACTTCGTCCACCGAAGTAATCATCGGCCACATGATTTTCACCGGTCCGTGTGCCGCTGCACGCAAAATTGCGCGCATTTGAGTGCGGAACATCGTCGGCTCGGCCAAGCATAAACGGATACCGGTCATGCCCAGCGCGGGATTGAGCGCGTGGCCCTCGCCGAACCAGCGCGGGTTTTTGTCTACGCCCAAATCCACGGTACGCACGGTAAGCGGCTTGCCTTTGAGCTTTTTCACAATGCCGGCATACACGCGGTATTGCTCGTCTTCATCGGGCAGATTATCGCGGTTGAGAAACAAAAACTCGCTACGGAACAGCCCCACGCCGTCGGCAGAAAGGCGGTGCATCAGGCGCACATCCTGTGCGGATTCGATATTGGCCAATAGCTCGATGTCTACGCCGTCTTTGGTGGTGGCGGTGATGTCTTTTAGCTTGTTGAGCAGGCGGCGCTGGCTGCGGTATACGCGGTCGCGCTTGCGGTATTCGCTGAGGATTAAATCGTCGGGGTTGATAATCAGCACGCCGCTGATGCCGTCCACGATAATCCTGTCATCTTGGCTGATGAGTTCGCGTGCGTTGTAGAGCCCGATCACGGACGGGATATCCAAACTGCGCCCCAAAATGGCGGTGTGGCTGGTGGGGCCGCCGGCATCGGTGGCAAAGCCGGCAATATGGTGTTCTTTGAAATAGACGGCATCGGCAGGCGACAAATCGTGGGCAATCAGAATAATGTCGTCTTCTAACTCGTCTGCTTCGGGCATGAAATCGGTATTTTGCCCCATCAGGTTTTGGTAAATCCGCTCGGCTACCTGAAGCATATCCTGCTTGCGTTCGCGCAGGTATTCATCTTCAATCGCATCAAACTGCTCGGCCAGCTTGTCGGTTTGCAGCTTCAGCGCCCATTCGGCATTGATGGCCTGCGCGCGCAAAATATCAATCGGCTCGCGGGAAAGCGTAACGTCGGTCAGAAGCATCAGATGCAGAGAAATAAACGCGCCCAATTCGGTTGGCGCATTTTCCGGAATGGCACTGCGCAACTGCTCCAGTTGGCGGCGCGTGGCCTTGATGGCGGCATCGAAACGTTCGGCTTCCGCATCAATTTCTTCCGGCGCCAAATCCAGCTGCGGCACCTCCTCCATACCGCGCACCACCAAATGCGCCCGCCCGATGGCAATCCCGCCGCCTGCTGCAAATCCGTGCAACACCACGCTCATGTTTATTCGCCTTCGTCAAAATAATTGTTGATTAAAGCCACCAGCGCCTGCATGGCCGCCTGTTCGTCGGCGCCTTCGGTTTCAATTTCAATTATCGAGCCTTTGGCTGCCGCCAGCATCATCAAACCCATGATGCTTTTGCCGTTTACGCACCTGCCGTTGCGGCACACCCGCACTTCCGCCGCAAACGCGCCTGCCGTTTGCGTAAACTTGCTCGACGCGCGCGCGTGCAGTCCCAGTTTATTGATAATCTCCACTTCCTGTTTCAGCATACGCCCTGCTCCTCTTCCGGCAACAACAGCATAATCCCCGCCAAGGCCGATTGGCGCACCGATTCAGCCAGCGCCAGCAAATCATCGGCCTTTTCCGACTCCTGCACCGCCTTCACCATCATCGGCGCATTCAGCCCGGTGAGCATCACCATGCGGTGGTGCGACAGCAGCCGGCGGCCGATATTGCACGGCGTGGCGCCGAACACATCGGCCAAAAGCAAAATGCCGTCAGCAAATGCCAAACGCTCCGCCGCTGCTTGGGCGCGCGCGGCAGCCGCATCCACATCTTCATCCGGGTTTACGCCCACAATCGCCAAATGCGCCGGCATCTGCCCGAAAAAATGCCGGGCCAGCTTGGTGTACGACTCGCCCAGCGTTTCATGCGTGATAATCATCAAACCAATCATGTATTTCTCATTTCATTGCAAAAGTTTTTCAGGTAGCCTTGAGCCAGTTAAATGGGTAACGCTAAACAGGCTGGTGGCTACCTGAAAGCGTTTAATTGGCCATTTTCCGTTTTCGGGTAGCCTTTGGCAACCGGCTGGCTGCAAACAGATGCGTCAACGCCATCCTCCGGCAATCACAAAATTTCAGGTAGCCTCTGCTTGGCAACAGGCTACCTGAAAACTCTAACTCAACCAATAATACACATACAGCCCGAAAATACTGAACAGCACCACCAGCGCACAACCCAGCTTCGCCACCACACCCGCCACAAAGCCCAAGAGCGTGCCCAGCCCCACTTTGCCGGCAGCCCACAAACTGCGTTGTGCCGCAAATTCACCCACTGCCGCGCCAACCAGCGGGCCCAGCACCATGCCCGGCAGTGCAAAAAACAACCCCACAACGCCGCCCGCCAGCGATCCCCACAGCGCCTGTTTGCTCGCCCCGGTAAACTTCGCCCCCAACAGCCCCGCCACATAATCCAGCGTCCAGGCCAGCGCCATAATCAGCCCTAACACCGTCAGCGCCGTGGTGCCGATCACCTCGTAATCCTGGCTGTAGGCCAAGAGCCAAGTGCCCGCAAACATCAGCGGCATCCCCGGCAGCAGCGGGTGTATCGAGCCCGCCAAACCCGCCAGCAGCAACACCAGTGCCAAAATAATCAGCAAAGCCGTCATCATTAAATTCCTTTATCAAACAAGGCAGGCAAATTCCCGCATGCCGATCAAATAAGGCCGCCGCTGCCGATTTAAAGCCCGGGTGCTTTTGCCCGCCTGCCGCCCAAGGTATAATGCCGCCCCAAACATCGGCTGCCGTTTCCGGCACAGCCCTTCCATTTTCAGGTAGCCTGCCAGCAGCAGCCTGCCACCACCACCCAAATCGGAGAAATATGAATCCCGTCCTCAACACCGCTGTCAAAGCCGCCCGCCGCGCCGGCGACATGATGCTGCGTGCCGCCAACAACCTGTCCGCAGTTAAAATCGACAGCAAAGCCTTCAACGACTTCGTTTCCGACATAGACCGCACCGCCGAAGAAATCATCCGCGAAATCCTGCAGGAAGCCTATCCCCAACACAAAATCACCGCCGAAGAAGGCGGCAGCAGCGGCCCGGAAAAAGCCGAATACGAATGGATTATCGACCCGCTCGACGGCACCACCAACTACCTGCACGGCCATCCCCAATACGCCATCAGCATGGCTCTGCTGCATAAAGGCGTATTACAGGAAGCCCTCGTGTATGCCCCCGAGCGCAACGACCTCTACCTCGCCTCACGCGGCGAAGGCGCCCTGCTCAACGACCGCCGCATCCGCGTATCCAGCCGCATCGAGCTCAACCGATGCCTGATCGGCACCGGCTTCCCCGTGGTGGATCAAAGCATGATGGAACGCTACCTGAACATCCTGCGCGACTTTCTCGCCAAAACCGCCGGCGCCCGCCGCGAAGGCGCCGCCTCGCTCGACCTGTGCGCCGTGGCCTGCGGCCGCTTCGACGGCTTCTTCGAATTCAACCTCAAACCCTGGGACATCGCCGCCGGCGCACTGATCGTACAAGAAGCAGGCGGCATCGTAACCGATATGCGCGGCAACGAAGGCTGGCTGGAAAGCGGCGACATCGTGGCCGCCCCGCCCAAGGTGCTGGCGCAAATGCTGCAAACCATCGCCCCGCACTTGGCTGCCTGATACTCTTACATCATAAACAAAGGCTACCTGAAAGCACTGCGTCAACGAAATTCAAACCACGCACTATGTTTTCAGGTAGCCTTTTTCTATTCTCACGCTTATTCCGCCTCCACATAATATCCCAGCCGATTCTCCCACACTTTCACCCGCACCGTCTGCCCAATCATCTCCCGTGGCGCACTCCGCAAAAAACCGTATTCCACATCAAACTGCGCACCATCCTCCAGCTCCAGCACCCACGTATTGAACCCGCTCCGGCTCCCTCGTGTTTCCAACAACCGGGCTTGTACTAAAGCTGGCTGCAGCGGCAGCAATGTGGCCAGCACGATGCCGTTTACCGCCACCCGTGTCATCACGCAAGCCAGCAACACGCCCCACATCACGCGCGACATATTCGATTTAAACTTATTATTCACACCTGCACAGCCCTGCCCTCTGTTCATCGGCCAGCGCAGCAGCCAACGCACGCAGCATACCGCCAGCGGCACAAACACAATGATGCCCAGCCGCGAAGCATCTGCCTTCCACACCAGCGGCCGGGTAAGCAGCAAAAGCGATCCCAGCAACACCGCCACCACTAATGCCAACTTATTCCACGGCCCCCATTCATCTGGTTCAAACCAAGCCATTTTGCTTCTTCCTATTCAGTTCACAGGCTACCTGAAACTTAACCCACCACAGCTTTCAGGTAACCTCCCATTTATCCCACTGCACCGCCGAAATACCCCCGCACCAAATCCAGCACATTCTCCAACAGCGGATCGTGCTGCCCTTCGTGCCAAGCCAGGGTCACGCTGGTGATTTGGATATCGTCGTTCAGCGGCCGCAGCACGGCGTTATCGGGCAGGTAGCGCTCAGAAGACACGGGCACCAATGCTACACCCTGCTCGCAACCGGCAAAGGCTACCTGTAAGGCGATGGAGCGCACTTCGTGCAGGATATTGGGCACAAAACCGGCGCGTTGGCAGGCGGCAAGCAGGGCATCGAAGGAATCGGGGCTGACTGCGCGCTCAAACATCACAAAGCCTTCGCAAGCCAGGTCTTTTAAATCGATCGATTCTCGTTTGGCAAAGGGATGACTTTTCGGCAACACCACGGCCAGCGGCTCGCGGCGCAGGGTGTGCAAGCGGATGGTGCTGTCCCACGGGATTTCCAGGCGGGCGAAGGCAAGGTCGATATCGCCCGCTTGCAGCAGCGGCTCGGCATCGCCACTGTCGATTTCGCGCACCCGCACGGTGAGCTTGGGGTAGTGCCGGTGGATATATTCGATGAGGGGCGGCACCACCTCCAAGAGCGCCATGGTAATCGCGCCGATGTGCAGAATGCCGCTGTTGCCGTCGGCGATTTCCTGCACGGTAGTTTGCAGCCGCTGCATCTGCTCGGCAAATTTGCGCACGGCGGGCAAGATGGAATAGCCGGCGGCGGTGAGCTTGGTGCCGCGCCGCGAGCGTTCAAACAGCACCATACCCAAGGCCTGCTCGAGCTGTTTGATGTGTTCGGTGAGCGGCGGCTGCGACATATTCAGCCGTTCGGCGGCGCGCCCGAAGTGCTCTTCTTCGGCCACGGCCAGAAACATCCACAAATGGCGAATGAGGCGGAAATTTATCATCTGCTTTCCCTATCACAGGCTTCCTTAAGCAGTATTTTATATATCAACAAACCGGTTGTATAGTATGGCCACCTGAGTATTTGGGAGTATGTAAATGTTCGGTATTATTAATTTTTCTGCTTATTTGCTCGCCGTTTTGCTGCTGGTGTTGCTGCCCGGGCCGAATATGATTTACTGCTTATCAGTGGCCGGGCAATACGGCACCAAAACGGGTTGGAGCGCCTTCGCTGGCATCTTTGTCGGCAACGGGGCGTTGATTGTGGCTTCCACTTTCGGCGCCAGCGCCCTGCTGCAAACCTATCCTTCTTTATTTAACGCGCTACAACTGGCCGGCGGCGCATACTTGGCCTATTTGGGCATCATGCTGCTGCGTGAAGGCTGGCTCAAATTGCATCATGCTGCCGCTGCCAAAGCCGACAGCCATACTGCTGAAGGCACCCTGCTGCAAGTGTTCCGCAAATCGCTCACCATTTCCTTGCTCAATCCGCAAAGCCTGCTGTTCTTCCCAGCCATCATGGTGCAGTTTGTCGATATTCGCTATGAACACCCGCACCTGAGCTTCCTGCTCTTGGGCGGTACCTTCCAGCTGTGCAGCCTGCTGTGCATGGGCACGCTGATTCTGATGGCCAATTCAGTCGGCCGTGTGGGCACCAAATACAGCCGTGTGGCTGCGTTCGGTAAAAGCGGTGCCGGCGCCCTGTTTATCTTCTTCGCAGCCAAACTGTGGCTGGCCACCGCCATCGTCTAAACCCAATCCTAAATTGCTGCTTCAGGCTACCTGAAAATAGTGTGCCGCACTTCCGCACCAAACTCCTATCCGCAACAGCCACGATTTTTCAGGTAGCCTTTTTTGCGGACAGCAGATACCGTTTCCACCATTTTCAGGTAGCCTGTCTTTTACACAAAGAGGCTACCTGAAAATTTGTTGGGGTCTGTTGACAGCTACTTTCTTGCTGTCAATCCGCTTTAGGCTATAATCGCCATTTTTCATTATCTTCCGGTTTCCTTTTGAAATTCGCCACCCGCTTGCGCCGTGCGCGCCGCTACCGGCCATATCAGCCGAAGGCGGTGATGCCGGCACACTATATTTCCTGCCATTCCTGCGGGCTTGAGCTGCGCCTGCCGCCGCTCAAGCCGGGGAAAGCGGCGTTTTGCCCGCGCTGCGGCCATCCGCTAGCACGGGTGGAAGCCAACCCGTTTCTGCTGCCGCCGGCGCTGGCCTTGGCCTCGCTGATTATGCTGGCGGTGGTGTTTTCTGGGTTGTATATGCATGTTACGGTGTTGGGCTTAGAGGTGCCGCTCACCATGCCGGAAATGATGAAGGTGCTGATTTTGCAGAAATCCAGCTTTTTAGCCGAGGTGATGTTTGTGCTCACCTTCGGCGCGCCGTTTTTCTTCTGCCTGCTGTGTTTGTATGTGTATGGCGGGCTGCTGTGGGGCAAGCCGCCGCCTGGTGTGCTGCGCGCCACACGCTGGCTGGTACAGCTGCGCGGCTGGATGATGGTGGATGTGTTTTTTATTTCCACGCTGGTGGCCTATATCAAGCTGGGCAAAGTGGCAGAAGTGCATTTCGGGCCAGCGTTTTATTTGATGTTCGTGCTGTCTGTGCTGCTTATCCGCACTGCGCTTTCCGTGCCGGAGCATTGGGTGTATTACCAAATCCGGTGGCTGCGTGGAGATAAGGATTTGGTGCGACCAGAAGGCGGCTCGGTGTTTTGCGGCAAGTGTTTGTTTGAGCGGCCGGCACACGAAACCGAATGCGAAATTTGCGGCTCGGGATTGCACAAACGGCGGCCAAACAGCCTGAGCTTGAGCTTGGCGCTGCTGATTACCGCCATGATTTTGCTGCTGCCGGCCAATCTGATGACGATTATGGTGTCGTCCAACCCCACGGTTATCGAACGCAGCACGATTTTCAGCGGCATTCAGTTTATGTGGCGCGATGGCGACCACTACATCGCCATGATTATTTTCAGCGCCAGCATTATGGTGCCGTGGCTGAAGATTATTGCCATGGGCGTGCTGCTGTATGCGGCAAAGTTCGGCACC
Source organism: uncultured Eikenella sp. (assembly GCA_963548155.1). Lineage (GTDB taxonomy): Bacteria > Pseudomonadota > Gammaproteobacteria > Burkholderiales > Neisseriaceae > Eikenella. The sequence continues at coordinate 12,178 of CAUUTP010000013.1, read as the reverse complement.
AGGATGGCGCCGCAAAAGCTTTCCAAGCTGTATTTGCTCACGGAATCCATCGGGCGTTGGTCGATGATTGATATTTTCGTCATCATCATGCTGATGTCCACTTTCCGCACGCATATGGCGCGGGTGGTGCCCGGGCCGGCGGCGCTGTATTTCTGCCTGGTGGTGTTGCTTACTATGCTTTCGGCACATTTTTTCGACCCGCGCCTGATGTGGGATAAAGCTGCCCAGCGCAACAAGAAGGCTACCTAAAACCATTAATGGCTGCCCGAACCGTTTTCAGGTAGCCTCAACGCAGCATAGGCTACCTGAAACCTTTTTCATAAACTCAAAATCACACAATGAATAAACACTCTTCCACACGCGAGCCACAGGCACAAATCCGCCGCAACCGCAGTTTTTCCTTTATGGTGTGGCTGATTCCGCTCATCGCCCTCTTCACCGGCGGCTGGCTGCTGTTCGACCATATCCGCAACACCGGCCCGGAAATCACGCTATATATGAGCAATGCCGAAGGCATTGAAGTGAACAACACCGTGATTAAGGTGTTGGATGTAGACGTGGGCCGCGTTACCGCCATCCATCTGCGCCCCGGCCAAGAAGGCGTGGCACTCACCGCCCAGCTCACCGGCGAAGCGAAAGACATGATCCGCAAAGACAGCCAGTTTTGGATGGTGAAACCGCGCGTGGACCAAAGCGGCATCACCGGCTTGAGTACGCTCGTGTCCGGCTCGTATATCGCCCTGATGCCCGGCAAAAGCCCGGAAGAAGCCCGCGAATTCACCGTGGCCGACGTGCCGCCCGTGTCCGCCTTCGCCCAAGGCGGCCTGCGGCTGCGCTTAAAAGGCGGCAGCGGCAAAATCCTCAGCAGCGGCAGCCCGGTGATGTACCGCGACATCGTGGTGGGCACGGTGGAGGGCGCGAAATTCGATCCCGTGTCCAAAACCACCGACTACCAAATCTTCATCGGCAGCCCCAACGACAAACTCATCGGCAGCAATGTGCGCTTTTGGCTGCAAAGCGGCCTTAAAATCGAGCTCGGCGGCAGCGGCCTCAAAGTGGATACCCCTTCCCTGCCCGCCCTGATTTCCGGCGCCATCGCCTTCGATGACCCGCCCGATGGCAACAAAGGCAGCCAGGTGGGCAACAACACCCTCTTCCCCCTCTACGACAGCCGTGCCGACGTGGACAACCAAGCCGACGCACGCTCGCTGTATTACGTGGTCTTCTTCAAACAAAGCGTGCGCGGTCTGGCCGTCGGCGCGCCCGTGGAATACAAAGGCATCCCCATCGGCACGGTAACCGACGTGCCCTATTTCAGCCGCAACGACAGCCTCAACCTGTTCGACAACGGCTGGATTCCCGTGCGCATCCGCATCGACCCCTCCCGCCTCGAAATCAACGCCGACACCCAAAGCAAAGAAGCCTGGGCCGACCAAATCAGCCGCGCCCTCAATAAAGGTCTCAGCGCCACCCTGTCCAGCAACAATCTGCTCACCGGCTCCCTGTTTGTCGAGCTTTCCGAAGCCCCCGGCCAAAGCGTGCTCAAACCGGCCGCCAGCTATCAGGGCAACACCGTGATTGCCAGCCGCAACGGCGGCAGCCTGGGCGATTTGCAACAGCAAGTATCCACCCTGCTCGATAAATTCAACCGCCTGCCGCTGGATAAAACCGTGCGCGAACTCAACGGCAGCCTGACCGAGCTGAAAGGCACGCTCGCCCAAGCCAACCGCCTGCTCGGCCAGCCGCAAACCCAACAGCTGCCCGGCGAGCTCAACCGCACCCTGGCCGAACTGCGCACCACCCTGCAGGGCGTATCCCCGCAATCGCCCGTGTATGGCGACGTGCAGAAAACCCTGCGCAGCATCGACCACGCCCTGCAGCAGGCCGCACCCGTGCTCAACACCCTCAAAGAGCAGCCCAACGCCCTGATTTTCAACTCTTCCGCCACCGACCCCACCCCGAAAGGAAGCCGCTGATGTCCCTGTTTGCCAAACTGTCCGCCACCGCCACAGCCCTGCTGCTGGCCGCCTGCGCCTCTACCCCCGCCACCCAGTATTTCAGCCTGCCCGACAGCGCCTTCGTGCCGCCCGCCGGCCAAAGCAGCGGCCAAACCGCCGTGCAAATCATCCTGGCCGAGCCGCTCGGCCAAGGCGGCCTCGTCTACCAAACCGACGCCCACCGCCTCAACTTCGCCCGTCACCATCTGTGGGCCGCTCCGCTGGATCAAAGCCTTGCCGCCGCCTTCAGCAACCGCCTCAACCGCCACGGCAGCGCCCGCTTCGTGCCCTACGGCCGCGGCAACGGCCTGCCCGTGCTCAAGATTTACATCGAGCAATTCCAAGGCAGCTTCCAAGGACACACCATCGTGAGCGGCTATGCCCAATGGCCGAACGGCCGCACCACCCCGTTCAACATCCAAACCCCGCAGCAAGGCGACGGCTACCCCGCCATGGTGGAATCCCTGTCCCAAGGCCTCAACCGCGCTGCCGACACCGTGGGCGGCCACTAAATATCCCGCCGCAGGCATCAAAAAAGGCTACCTGAAATCTTCAGGTAGCCTTTTTTCTGTAGGGCAGGCAGTATAGATGCATCACAGCTTGTCGTTATCGCGGATGAAAACGAGCATGGAGCAAGGCGGCAAGGCGCAGTCGGTAATACTGATAGCCAGACGAGCCAACGCCGTGGCATGCTTGTTTCCATTCACACGACAACTCTTCGCTTTATGCGGCCTAAGCTCGCCCTACCCTTCCCCCACACCGTCTGCAACTTGCCGCCAGCTAGGAGCAAACCTACACATTTGCGTTTTCAGGTAGCCTTTCCTCATTTCTTGGCAAAGCCGCGTGCCTGCAGGAAAGGCAGGATGTGCGGGCGCAGGGGTTGGGCCAGGGTGCGGGCGATTTGGCCACGCCAATCCAAATCCAGCCCGCTGCGGGCCTGATAATAGGCCGCCAGTTCGCGGTTGTAGGCATCGAGGGTATCGCTGCCGCATTTGCGGTAACGGTTCTCGCTCACGATAGCATCAAGTGGCAGACGCGGGCGGTAGAGCGGGTTTTGCGCAGGGTGGCCGAGGCAGAGGCCGAACAGCGGCACGGCGGTATCGGGCAAGCCGAGGGCTTCGGCGGCAGCGGCAATATCGTTGCGCAAGGAGCCGATATACACGCCGCCCAGGCCGAGCGATTCGGCAGCCAGCAAAACGTTTTGCGCGGTAATGCCGGCGTCCACGGCGCCCAGCAGCAGGGCTTCGGTATAGTCGGTTTGGACATCGGGCACGAGGCGGCGGTGTTTGGTGTAGTCGATGCAGAACACGAGGAATTCCGGTGCGAGGCGGACGTATTCCTGTTGGGCAGCAATTTGATACAGCAGTTCGCGCACGGCGGGATCGGTAACGCGGATGATGTGGATGCACTGCATGAAGCTGGACGAAGAAGCAGCACGGCCAGCTTCGAGCACGGCGGTGAGTTGCTCCGGCGCAACGGGCTCGGCAGCGAATTTGCGGATAGAGCGGTGAGCCAGCGCGGTGGTCAGCACGGGTTGGGAGTTGAGTTGGGTGGGCATGGGAATCCTGTATTAGCGGTAGAAAGGCTACCTGAAAATTGAAATCGCGAGATGGTTGAGCCACCTACCCGGCTGTTTAGTATGAATGTTTATGACAAAGGTTTTCAGGTAGCCTATTAAACGTAAGGCTACCTGAAAACCAAAGCACTGGATACAAGGCGCAAGCTATTAGCTGCAGCCAGGTTTACTCAGTTGTTTTTTTATTGCCGTCTACCACCACGGTGAGCTTGCCGGTAGTGGGATGGATAACCAAACCATGTACGGCAATGTGCGCGGGCATCAGCGGGTGTTGTTTGATGAGATTCACGGTATGGCGCACGCTGTCATCGGCATTATCGAAGCCGGTGAGCCAGCCGTCCAAGTCAATACCAGCATGGCGCAAGGTGTTGATATTGGCTTCTGGGATGCCGGCAGCCCGGGCTTTGTTCAGCAGGCGCTCAGGAGAAAAGCCGCACATGCCACAGTCGTGGTGTGCCACCACCATGATTTCTTCCACATGCAAATCAAACACGCCCACCAGGAGGCTGCGCATTACCGAACCCCACGGATGCAGCACCACCGCACCTGCATTGCGGATCACTTTGGCATCGCCGTTTTTCAAGCCCAAGGCGGCATACAGCAGCTCAAGAATGCGCGTATCCATGCAGGATAGGATGGCCAGTTTCTTTTCAGGATATTTATCGCTGAAAAATTCTACGTATTTGCCGCTTTCTACGAAGCGCTTGTTGTGTTCGATTATTTCATTGAGTAGGTTCATGAAAATTCCCTTCATGGTTGGGGTTGAGCCGCAAATAGATGCAGAAATAAATGCTGTTCATTATATACCAGTGGAGCAAATCATTACTGTATTCTGTTGAGATACGCTCCGTGAATACAAACAAGCTACCTGAAATTATTTTCAGGTAGCCTGCGGGCACACAATTAGCTCAAATTAAGAGCGGATGCCAGATGCTTTCACGCTGTCGACATAGCCGTGATCATTAATACGGATATGACGGAACAGCCAGCCTTCACACAAATCGATTACTTCATTCAAAGCTTCGGCGTCGCCATTCTGATAGCGGGCTTGCAGGGTGCTCATACGGGTTACGAAGTTTTGATGCACTTTTCTGTGCTGCTCTACGAGGCGGTATTGCGCCTCTTCCAGCATCATTTCTTCGTAGCTGAAGTGTTCTACGGTGTAGTCAATCAGGTGTTGGAACTCCTGCTCGACAGCTTCTTTATCGTTAGCTTCTCTAGCATCATACAGCTTATTAATGTAATCAACTAGCTGCTTGTGTTGTGCATCGATATCGTCGAATCCGGTATCTAAATCAGACGTCCAATATACAAAAGACATAGCGTATCCCTCATCAAGTAAACAAAAACTGATTGCACCCGGCATTTAACTCCCTTGCCTGGCGGCAACCTTCATATAACCGAAATCTGCCAACCTAACCTCGGCAGCATGGAAAACAAATTCGTAATAATCTTTCTATTTCCCCCTAGCAAGTATTATGCCAGCTTCCTCTTCTGACGTAAATAAACCTTTCTGCCGAAACAGAAAGGTTTATTGATTACCAGCAAGAATACCGGCAAAACTACCAGTACACAGGTTTAGCGGCGGCCGTAGCCGTCTACTTGGATTTCCACACGGCGATTGGGCTGCAAGCAGGCAATCAGCTGGCTGCGGCCACCGTGGTTGTCGCACTGTTTAACCGGCTGGGATTCACCCATGCCAACTGCGCGGATTTTGTCAGCCGGCAAGCCTTGGGCTGCCAAATAACGGCGTACAGTTTCGGCGCGCTGCTGTGACAGGTTTTGATTATAGGCATCTGAACCAAGGTAATCAGTATGACCAATTACGGTAATGCTATTGAGCTGTTCAAAGTTTCGCAACTGAGCGGCCAGTTCAGTCAGCTCTTCACGGCCACGAGGTTGCAAATCTTGTTCGCTGCTACGATCGAACGCAAACAGCACGTCTGCGCTCAGTGTGTAGCGATGATGTTGCTGTTGTACAGGTGTGGCAGAAGCCGGCTGCTGCGGCGGGCAAGTAGCGTTTTCAGGATCAACAGCACGCCAGTAAGTTTCGTTGCTGAACATGTTTTTGTCGAACAGCACTTTAAATTGGCAAGTGGTTACGTCGTTGGTGCCTTGGCCGGGGGTATGGAAGTGGAACAGATAGTTCCATTCGCGCGGACGCCACATTTCGCCGTAGTGCGGACGACCGATCAAGTAGTACAAATCGTCTTTGGTCAGACCAGCTCTCACTTGTCTCAGACTACCCAGATCAGGGAAGGTACCACGGTTTTTATTGAGTGTTACCCGATCCCATTTCGGCCATACCGGCTGATCGGTAGTGCCACTTGAGCTTACTTTTGTTAATGAGGAGCAGGCAGACAATGCTACCACGGCAGCGGCTACAACTGCTGTACGACGAGCTACTTGAGACAATTTCATAATTTTTCCTTTGAATTGGTTTATTTTAGAGAACCCGGTAAGGCTACCTGAAAACTCTAATATCCAGATTTTCAGGTAGCCTCTTTTAGCTTACCACTGATAGCCGGCACCGATAGAGGCACCGAAGTTACCACGTGAATTACCGCTTCCGGTGGCTTTGATAATCCAGTTACCGCTATCGGAGATAGTGGAGAAGCCGACTGCATAACCGGTTTCGCCTTTGTAGTAACCACCACCTACGGCCACCATGTTCTTACCAGGCAGATAAGCCTGCGGCAAGCCAGCAGTAGCAATGGCTTGGGCTACACCGGCATTAGCGGTATCGGCCACATCGTTAATCTTGGCATCCAAAGCAGCGATATTGGCATTGCCGGCACTGTTAATCACACCTAAGGCTGCATTCAACTGGCTCACGTTTACTGCATCCGTACCAGCTGTACCATCAGCAACGTTGGTAACCTTGTTGCCGCCGTTATTCAAGCCACCGGTGGTGAGGCTTACAGGGTTACCGCCGCCTGCTGCCGGAGTGATGGTCACGCCACCGCCATTGGTAACGGTTTGGTTACCGGCCGCATCAGTGGTGGTAACGCTGGTTACGCTCAGGTTCGGATTCAACGCCAATTGTGCACCGCCAGTTACAGTAGTGCTGGTAATGTTGTTGTCACCTTTCACATTGATGGTGTCGCCCAGCTGGTAGTTGTTGCTACCGGTAGTACCACCGAAGTTAATACCTTTGGCCACATTCTGGTTGGTGGCATACAGTTGGCTACCGTTTACGGCTTCCGTGCTAGTGGCACTCAGTGTACCAGGTGCAACATTACCCAAGGTAACCGGACCACCTGCCGCATCGCCTACCAAATTCACCTTGTTGCTCGGTGTATTGGTGGGGTTACCTGCATTGTTAACGTAAGTCATCGGGGTATCGAATTTAACTTCGGTTACGCCGTTGGTGGTGTTGACTTTGGCTACAGTACCTTGACCATTAACAAAGTTGATGGTATCGCCGTGGGTCACGAAGTCTTTAGCTACGCCGTTACCCTGTACGGTGAAGCCGGCGTTCAATACGTCATTAACGGTAGCGGCATTGTTGCCTTTGTTGTTGGCAGTCAGTGCAGCACGATCGTTGTTGGCCGGATTGGTGGTGGTGGCAGCAGTGACACCAGCCAGGTTGCTCTTCACATTGGTCAAAGTAGTCGGGGTGGTGGTGTTACCGGCTGCATCCTGCATGCTGGCAATCACATTGCTGGCGGCTACTTGAGTACCTGCACCGTTGGGTTGGGTGTAGAACTTGCCGTCGGTGTGTTTATACACTTTGCTCCCATCGGCCTTGGTGTATACCACCGGGGTTTGGGCGTTCTGCACCACGGTCTGAGCATCCAAAGCGTAGGTGTAGGTTTGATTACCATTGGTGCCATCCACTTCCTGTTTCACAGTCAAACCGTTACCTGCGGCAAAGGTGACTTTCTGGCCGGGTTTAACGGTAGTGGCGGTGGCAGTAGTACCGCTAGCCAGCCTGCCGCCGGCTGTGGCTTGGAAGCCGCTGTTGTTGATGGCATTGGCAATATCGCCGGCAGTAGCCAGTTTGTTGGCATCTGCAGGAATCGGGGCAATTACTTTGCCGGCCGGGTTGCCGTTGTTACCATCGCCTACTTTCAACGGAGTAGTGGCTACGGCTTGAGTAGTAATCTGATTTGCCACAGCCTTCAGTTGAGCAACGTTCACTGCATCAGAATCTGCCGTACCTGCGGCCACATTAATGATTTGGCGGGTACCATTCTGCGTACCTACTGATACTGCACCCAACTCACCTTTTACTGTAGCTTTAATATTATTTTGATCAACATTGGAAGCCGACGCTAATGCATAAACCTGATTATTCGCCACAGTCGGCGCAGCATTAGCCTGAACCTGAGTTGCATCGATAGCAGCTCGAGTGGCCTGAGAGGTATAACCTAAGGCAACTGAACCAGCTGCAACAGTAGAACTATCTGCACCAATCGCTACGCTATTATTACCCGCAGTATTAGCACTGGAACCAATAGAGATACTATTTTCTTGAGAAGCGACTGCAGCCGCACCAATAGCCGTAGAAGCCTTGCCACTAGAACGTGCATTAGAACCAATGGCTACTGATTGTTCCTCTTCCGCACGACTAGCCCCCAGGGTAACCGCTTCTCGACCTGCTGCATATGCGGAATTACCAATTGCAACCGCTCCCTCGGAGTTTGATTGGCCAACAACAGATTTTTCCGCAACTTTAGCGCTACCAACGGCAACAGAACTAGCACCGGCCGCTTTAGCGTTAATCCCTGCTGCCAAGGCTTTGTTGCCGGTTGCACCGTCATTATTATAGTTATTGTCAGTATTTACACCGTTTACATGGTAGAAGTGAATACCATTACCACCGGCAGCTGTAATTTGTTCTTGTAAACCTTTAGCTACATGGAACAACTGGCTACCGTTAATGGCATCCGTGCTAGCCGCAGTAATAGCGCCTGGCGCAACGTGTTTGATTTGGCGTTCGAAACCGGCCGAACCAACGGAAACTTGGTCCCCGGAAACCACTTTGCCGCTGCCGGCAAACGGGCTAGTCCCACCACCGTAGGTGATTGCACCAATTGTGGCTGATGGTACATCAGTAGCGTTTGTTGCAGTTGTACTACCTGCACCCAGAGCCACAGCATTAGTCTTATCGGCAGTCGCCCCCACACCGAATGCAACAGAGTAATCACCCGTAGCATGGGATTTCGTACCTATTGCCGTTGCCAAATCTGCTGCGTTGGCAGAAACGCCCACCGCAACGCCAGCCTGGCCGGTAGTTGTGTTGATATAACGATTACCAGCCGTCGTAAAATTAACCAAATTTTGACCTGTTAAGGCTCGATATTTCTGCGCCACCGGCGTATCGTTATACGCATCATTATCCGCAGTTGGAGAAGTCAGGCGATACACCGTGGAAGCGACCGAATCCAAATCGTCGCCACCAATTGCTACCGAAGAATCTCCTTTTGCATGGGCATTCGCACCAAGTGCCACAGCTTGATCACCTGTTGCCTGAGCATCATGACCCAAAGCAATGGACTGTACTCTAGCAGCATAAGACTTAGAACCAATCGCAATTGTTTCCAAACCACCTGAGTTTGATTTGGTACCAATCGCTATATTACGCGCCGCCTTAGCACCAGGACTAGTACGGAGTAATATCCGTGGGTCAGTCGCTGAGATCGGGTCAGTTGCTGTTGAGGCATCGTATCCCACCGCAATGGATTCATCCCCAGTAGCCGTAGCATTCCAACCGGCAGCTATAGAAGTTTCGCCTGTAGCTTTAGCACCACCATTCCCCGCAGTACTATTACTTGGGCTAATAGCAATGGTCCATTGAGCAGAACCATTCTCAATGCGAGCATTATCTGCCATTGCGGTCTGCGACATAAAGGCAGCTGCAACAGAAGCAGAAATCGCCAATACTTTCTTATTCAGAACAATGCCGTCCACCACAGCAGCAACCATGCTGCTGCGCCCAGACTTGCCATGCGCCTTGGCTGTTTCTTGCACAGCCACCCAAGTATTGGTATGTTCATTCCATACAATACGGTAAACTTTGTTCATATACTCAGCTCCCTAACTTTCAAAAAAAATCAAAAAAATAGCGGAATAGAGCCCATAGGTTGATTTACATCAATCTCACTACCTACTTCTTCCTACGCTTGCCAAATCACACAAAACTTAAATTATTCTTGCAGAGCGAATTTATTTTATTCAAATAAATTCAATAGACTATATATTCTAAAACCTGCTGGCAAATTGAGGTTGGATGATACGGCTAATTAACGCATCCTCCTAGTCGCTTATCGATTGGTTGTATTTTATTACAAAAGTTTACAACTATTTTGCAACACATCTTCCTGAACAAGCCATACCAGCTGCGCCTCTCACCCAATCTCAAACAATAAAAATACTTTTAGTATTTTCTTATATACAATCACTTAACAATTCAGGCTACCTGAAAATCAAATTATAGAACACTCCCACATTCTGTCATCTAAGTGAAATTCCAGCTTCTATTGAGTAGCCTCACTAGGTAAATTGCAAGCTATTCCCAGTTTAATTTACCCAGTATGGACTACCAGCAATATCCGTTCTTAAACCCTCTACTACACGAAATAAAAAATCAATCAAAATATCGCATTACCCTACCTCCCTAGCTTTCAGGTAGCCTTTATCACCCTATGTTGCAAAAGTTCCATCACGGCACCACACAAACCTACACACAGGATGCTGCATAATCTGGCGAATACAATCCAATACAACTGAATAAGCCATAAAAAAAAGCTTACTTGTCATTAGACAAGCAAGCTTTTTAAGCCATCAATGCCAGAAACCAATTTTCAGCACCCGCTTTTACAAATCCCTCTCTTTAAAACGGCTGCTGCAATTCACTTAAACTGATACCCAAAGCTTGGGCATATTTGGCCAAAGTTTTTTCAGGTAGCCTCTCAAACATGGCAGGTTGCAAATGTCGGCGCAGTTGCCAGCGCCACACACCGGCGGCCATGGCCAGGCTGGCTTCATCATGACGGCTGCGGAACATGTGGTAATACAAAGTGGAACGTTCGCCGCGCGCTACAGCCTGTTTGGCAGCTTCGGTCTGCTCCTCCAACTCGGCTACAGCCTGCACGGTGGCGTAGGATTCATCTTGCCAGCCGGTGCTGGTGGCGGCTTGGTAGCGGCCATTGTGCGTGCCGTAGATAATTTTTTGATGCCCCCGATAACTGGGGCTGTCGTCTTGCGGAATGTCGTTGATATCCATGCCGAATAGTTCCAAACAAGCAGAATTTGGTTTTTCAGGTAGCCTCAGGCATACACCGCTTCCAACAGCATAAAACAAGTGGAAAAGCGGCCGCTTTCGGGAATGTAGCACAGGATTTTCTGGCCGTTTTGAATGTCCGCACGGCGCATAAACTCTTCCAAAATAATGTAAATCGCCGCCGAGCCGGTATTGCCTTTATAGTGCAGGTTGGTAAACCATTTTTCTTCGGCAATCGGCAGCCCCGCTGCAGCAAGGCCGTCGGCCAGTTTGCTGCGGAAGAAACCGGAAGAATAATGCGGTAAAAACCAATCAATCTCGTCGGCTTGCAGGCCATATTTAGCAATCAAGCGGCGCAGCGGCTTTTCCACTGTATAGGCCACGATATTTTCGTTCAGCAGCTTCACATCCTGCTTCACCGCCATCAGGCTGCGCTTGGCGCACTCATCGGCATCAACATCTTTCCAACTCAGCCATTCCCCGCCCTGCCCCACTTCGCCGCCAGCATACATGCACACCGGCATCTCGTTGGCATACGACAGCAAATCAATCCAATGGATTTTAAAATTCAACTGCCCGGCCAGCGGCTCACTGCCCAGCTGCACCGCACCGGCACCGTCCGACAGCATCCAGCGCAAAAAATCCTTTTCAAACGCAATTTCCGGCTTGGCATCCTGCAGGCGCAAGTTGTCGGTTTCGCAGCGGAAACGCTCGCCGCGCAATACCGCCGAAGCCGTTTCCGAAGCTGCCGCCACCGCTTCGCGGCATTCGCCGGTGCGCACTGCGCGCTCAGCCTGTTTCATTGCCGCCATCCCCGCCACACACACGCCCGCCGTGCTCACCACCTCGCAAGGTGGAATCTGCGGCAGCAACCCATGCACCATCACCGCATGGCCGGGCAGAATCTGATCGGGATAAGACGTGCCGCAGGCAAGGCTGCCGATTTCGTCCGCACGCAAGCCCTGCTCCAGCAAACCGCGCACCGCCAGCGCAGCCAGCTCCGTGTTGCTATGAGTGGCGCGGCGGGTGTGCGGGTCGATGGCGTAATAGCGGGAAGTAATGGCGTTGGAGCGCAAAATCATCTTGCGCACCCGAGAAGGTGTATCCCCTGCTATACCAAGCACGGCTTCCATCTGTTCATTGCCCACCGGTAAGTTGGGCAGAAACGCAGCAGCGCGTTTGATATAAACATCTGATGGCTTATGCAATTCCGGCTCCCCCTTCAATATTATTGTGATGTGTGCGGGCATTTTCAGGTAACCTGCAGCGGCCTATAGCAAAGGCTACCTGAAACTTATAGCAGCTAACGCAGAACAGCCTGAAACGCTAAACATTTCAGGCTGTTGTATTATTTGGTGCCCAGGGTCGGACTCGAAC
>CAUUTP010000012.1:0-31522 GCA_963548155.1 uncultured Eikenella sp. | reverse complement strand
GCTGCCGAATTGGGATGGATACCCAAAATATCGGCAGCGGAACGGGCGGTAACTTGGAGCACAAAAAATTCAAGTAGTTTCTTTTGAACTCTCTTGCTTAATTTACAATTGGTTATCTGCATTTTCGTAGCCTAGCATAACTGCTAATCTACGTCAGCCCCTTAAATATTTCCAAAAATTCTGCATCAATGGGAAGTAATATGCATCGTAATACAGCCAGACTTTTGGAGGGGAGTAAAGGAGCAGCTAATAAATTATCAGGTGCTGCAAACAGTTATTTTGGCGGGGCAAATAAGGCTACTGGAACCCAACTAGCTGCCGTAGGGATTCTGTATAGTATTTTATATTTACATCTAAATACCATTCCTGCTAATCAAGGGCAGGGGTCTCATGAAGGAGGATAAAAACAAAATCGGTCAGCAAAAGCAACTACTACACAACCCCAGCAGGTTATAGCTGCTGCAGGCGCGCCTATGCCACCTGATCTGAATAATGGTAATCGTCATAATAGATCAAATAATATCAAGGAAAAGCATAGAGCATATGTTGAAAGGGCTGCTAATGACATGCGAGCGAATAGTTCTCAATTTGAAAGCGGGACTACTAGGAATTCGTCTACTCAGATTTTTGCCAATATATCACAAGAAGAAGTTATGATTAATCTAGAAAGAAATGGTTTTTCACGTCATGTAACTAGTCAGCCAAATGTTTACTATTTAAAAAAAGGGAGTGTTAGATACAATATTAAATAGGAGATAATTTCTATGAATAAATTTAGTGAAATTATGACTAAAAATGAATTTAGATTTCCAGATTTCTTTTTCTTCAATAAAGAGTTAAAGTATAATAAATTTTTATTTTTTGATTTTCCATTATTTAGCAATAAAGAATTTGCAAATGAGTTTAGCAATATTCTAATTTTAAATAATTATTTAGAATTAGATATTTTTACTTCAGTCAGTGATAGTCCTGTGGTCAATGTGGATGTAGTAAATAATAATTTAACAGATATAGGTAAAATAATATACGAGAAAGAAATTAATTTCACAGGAGTTGTAATAACACCGCATAATCTTAGTTGGTGTGCAGCACAATATTACCCTGTTGACTGGGGTGTATTTGCATTTAATACTCATAATAAAAAAGCGAAATCGCTATTTGATTCTTTAGATAAAGATTGGTTTGTAACAATCTATCAGCTACAAAAATCATTAAATGATAAATCTTCTCCCTTGTATGAAGAATTTGGAAAGAAAGGTATAGAGGTAATATTAAATAACTATGCATAAGGGTTTGTTATTTTAGGCTGTGTTTTAACACTCCGTTGATAAGAAATAATAAGGGGTTGTCCTAGATAACTAGGTTAAACTATCTTTTACCATTTGTTTTAACATAGCAATTTGAGATTTCCTTGTTGTTAAATCACTATTCGTACTCTTTCAAATACAGCTTGAAATACTTTTTCGGAATGCCGTTGGATTTACGCAAATGACGTTTGGCCTGACTCCAGAAGTTCTCAATCCCGTTAATGTGGTTTTGCCTATCTGCAAAACAGGTACGGTGATTGATGCGCAAGTGGTTAAACTCGCTAACATCCAATACATTGTAGGCACTGTGGCAATCAGTATAAACCACGCTGTCCGGCCTTACCTTTTCCTGGATAATCAGCAGCCGGCTAGGTGAACAAGGTAGGGTGTCATAAATAGTATTCTTTAAGCATTTAAGGCTACCTGAGATTTTCAGGTAGCCTTAAATGCTTGTGCATAAATAAAGAGCCGGGGAAACCGGCTCTTCTGTAATATAAACGAATTAACGTTTGGAGAACTGTTTGGCACGACGTGCTTTGCGCAGACCGAATTTCTTGCGTTCCACTTCACGGGCGTCGCGAGTAACGAAGCCAGCTTGAGACAGAGCAGATTTCAAACCTGCATCGTAGTCGATCAGAGCACGGGTGATGCCGTGACGAATAGCGCCGGATTGGCCGGTTTCACCGCCGCCGCATACGTTTACCATAATATCGAATGCTTCAGCATTTTCGGTCAGAACCAAAGGTTGACGCACCACCATGCGGCTGGTTTCACGGGCGAAAAATTCGTCAACGGGGCGACCGTTTACCACAATCTGACCAGAACCTTTTTGCAGGAACACACGGGCTACAGAACTCTTGCGACGGCCAGTGCCGTAGTAGTATTTACCGTTCATAAAATGGTGTCCTTAAATTTCCAATACTTTGGGTTGTTGGGCGGCATGCTGATGTTCGCTACCAGCGTACACTTTCAGCTTGCGAATCATGGCATAGCCCAAGGGGCCTTTGGGCAACATGCCTTTAACAGCTTGTTCCAGGGCGCGGCCGGGGAATTTGTCTTGCATTTCCCGGAAGGTGCGCTGGTAGATACCGCCGGGGAAGCCAGAGTGACGGTAGTAGATTTTGCCTTCATTTTTATCACCGGTAACACGCAGTTTGTCGGCATTAACTACAATGATGTAGTCGCCAGTGTCTACGTGCGGGGTGTATTCGGGCTTGTGTTTGCCACGCAAGCGACGGGCGACTTCGGTAGCCACGCGACCCAGAACTTTGTCTTGGGCATCAATGACATACCATTCGCGCTTCACCTCGTGCGGTTTGGCTGAGAAGGTTTTCATAGCAGGAAAATCCAAATTAATATAAGAAAACTTTAATTTTAAAGATTAAGCGGTTTACTGTCAATGTTTATCCTGAGCGGAAACGGAATTTATGGTGTAATCCCTATACTATTGTTGCAGCAAGGTGGATTAGGGCGGGATGCCGTATACCTAAAATAGGCTTTCGGTTTTGATTTCTGATTGTCTGTATGTGGTTAAGTGAGTGGGTGTGAACCTAATTTATTTCAATGTGTTGAGAGTTTTTATATTGGTATGGAGTGTGTGTAGGAAATGTTGGATATTGAAGCAGAGGCTACCTGAAAACGGTGTTGTTCTTTAGCTATCCCACAACATTTCCTGCATCAGCCGCATGCCCCATTGCCAGCCACCTAAGTGCTGGTTGAGGTGGCCGGGCTGCGGCGCTTGTAACAAGCGGGCTTGCCAGGAGGTGGCGGTATCGTTTGCCCAGTTAGCTGGGCACAGCGGATTTTCATCTTGCCCGATTACTAAAGCGGCTTTGCAGTTGGTGCGTGCGCGTTGCAGGGTGTGCCATTCATCATCTATACAGGCAGATTGCAGGGGGGAGACCAAAATCATGCCGCGGATGCGTTGCTGGTTGCGCATACTGTTTTGGAACTGCCAGGCCATGACGGCCGGTACGCCTGCGCCGTGTGCCACAATCATGGTCTGGCCGGGGATAAGCTGCCACGCCGTGTTGATTTTACGTTGCCAGTGGACAATGCCTTCGTCGGCAGCACAGGCTACCTGTTGCACGAGCGGGTAGCTGCGTGCCCAGATATCTATCCACATTTCTGGCTCGGCAGCATCGCGCACGAGGAGCAGGGTAAGGTCTTGAGCAACAGACATAGATGATAGGGTGGAGTAGGGGAAAAGCGCCATTGTAATGTATGGCTACTTTAAATAGGAGTGAGGCGAGCTGAATCCACGCTGTTATTTCTATTTGGGCTGTGTACTACCGCCTTTCAGGTAGCCTGCGGCACGATAGAAGCCGCCGAATGCCGGTGCTATAATCCGCCACTTCATATTACGCTGTTTCCATTAAAATGATTTCTCGGTGGAATCAGCGATTCCATTAAGCTAAAACAACAGGTTATTCATGCTTTCTAACTCCACCATCCTCGTAACCGGCGGCACCGGCTCGTTCGGCAACACCTTCGTGCCCATGACCCTGGCCAAATACAATCCCAAAAAAATCATCATCTTCTCCCGCGACGAAATGAAGCAGTGGGAAATGGCGAAAAAATTTCAGGGCGACAAACGCGTGCGCTT
Organism: uncultured Eikenella sp.; assembly: GCA_963548155.1. Classification (GTDB taxonomy): domain Bacteria; phylum Pseudomonadota; class Gammaproteobacteria; order Burkholderiales; family Neisseriaceae; genus Eikenella. Next base: position 27,610 of record CAUUTP010000012.1, on the reverse strand, counting down.
CTTCATCGGCGACGTGCGTGACAAAGACCGCCTTTACCGCGCGCTCGACGGCGTGGATTACGTCGTCCATGCCGCCGCCACCAAAATCGTCCCCACCGCCGAATACAACCCGTTCGAGTGCGTGAAAACCAACATCAACGGCGCAATGAACCTGATTGACGCCTGCATCGACAAAGGCGTGAAGCGCGTCGTCGCCCTGTCCACCGACAAAGCCAGCAGCCCCGTCAATTTATACGGCGCGACCAAGCTCGCCAGCGACAAACTCTTCGTGGCCGGCAACGCCTATTCCGGCGAACACGGCTGCCGCTTCGCCGTGGTGCGCTATGGCAACGTGATGGGCTCGCGCGGCTCGGTGATTCCGTTTTTCCTCACCCAGCGCGAACGCGGCACACTACCGATTACCGACCCGCGCATGACCCGCTTCATGATTTCGCTGGAACAGGGCGTGGAGCTCGTGTGGCACGCGTTTGACGACATGGTGGGCGGCGAAATTTATGTGAAAAAAATCCCGTCCATGAACATTTGCGATTTGGCTGCCGCCGTTGCACCCGAATGCGCGCAGGAAACCGTCGGCATCCGCCCCGGCGAAAAACTGCACGAGCAGATGATTGGCGCGGAAGACTCGTTCCACACCTACGAATATCCCGAACACTTCAAAATCCTGCCCGTCATCAACGGCTGGGACGAAACACCCGAGCGCATCAAAAACGGTGTGAAAGTGCCCGAAGGCTTCGTGTATGCCAGCGACAACAACGCGGAATGGATGACGCGCGAGGAATTACAGGCGTGGATTGAGGCGAACAAAGAGAAAATCGGCGCGATTTGAGTGCGGATATGAAAGTGCAGGCTGCTTTTTAACGGCTGCAAAACCCTAAAAAAGCAGCCTGCATCCTACCGGCCAAGACAGCGACGAATCCTGGCACATGTCTTCTACAACAAAGCAAAGAAGTAGGATGGCACTCGTTGCCCATACATTTTCAGTTTTCAAGTAGCCCGAAATCCATGCGCAACTTTACTTTCCTAGTTTTTCTCGCTCTTCTATTCCCCCTCCCCGCCCTTGCAGGCGGCGATGCTGCGGAAGCCTATATAACCGGCGTTTCCGGCAGCCAAGGCAGCTATCGGTTTGCCGTCCGTCAAACAGGGCGTACAATTCATGCGGACGGCTGCACGCAATACCGCGTCCGCATTATTCCACCCAAGCGCACTTTTTGGGATAAACTCAATATCGGCATCGGCGGGCTCGACCCCGGCCATCCTACCGCCGAACAAACCCAAGCTGCTGCCGCATTGCTGCAACGCCGTGCTGCCGAACAAAAGCCTCTGCAAATCGGCTATCTCGGCAGCGGGCTGGCCCCCGACCCGCAGCAAAAATGCCTGTATCACGGCACTGGCATGGCGGTTGAGGCAATCGATACGGTGATGGTGTACCAAGACGGGCGTGAACGGCTGTATCCGTATTTATCCAATCCCTAGATATTACAAATTTTCAGGTAGCCTCCAATCCTAAAAGGCTACCTGAAAACTCCAACAATCCAAGCAAAGGAGAAATCCCTAAAATGATCCCCTACGGCCGCCAAACCATTTCCGAAGCCGACATAGCTGCCGTTGTACGTGTGCTCCAATCCGACTTCCTCACCCAAGGCCCGCAAGTGCCTGCCTTTGAAGACAGCCTGAAGAATTACTGTGGCGCGCAGCATGCTGTGGCCGTAAACAGTGCCACTTCTGCCCTGCATCTCGCCTGTCTCGCTCTCGGCTTAGGCAAAGGCGACAGCCTGTGGACATCCCCCATCACCTTCACCGCTTCCGCCAACTGTGCCCGCTATTGCGGTGCCGATGTGGATTTTGTGGACATCGACCCGCACACCCTGAATATGTCTCCCGCCGCGCTGGAAGCCAAGCTGCAGGCGGCCAAAGTTTCAGGTAGCCTGCCCAAAATCGTGGTGCCGGTTCACTTTTCGGGCGAACCCTGCGATATGCGGGAAATCCACGCATTATCCAAAGAATACGGCTTCAAAATCATTGAAGACGCTTCCCACGCCGTCGGCGGCAGCTATCAGGGCGGCAAAGTCGGCAGCTGCCAATATAGCGACATCACCGTATTCAGTTTCCACCCCGTCAAAATCATCACCACCGCCGAAGGCGGCGCCGCCCTCACCAACAGCCAGGAGCTTGCGGCAAAACTTGCTCTGCTGCGCAGCCACGGCATCACCCGCAATCCTGAAGAAATGACTCAAGAGCCGGACGGCGCTTGGTATTACCAGCAAATCGACCTCGGCTACAACTACCGCATGACCGAGCTGCAAGCCGCGCTCGGCGTGAGCCAGATGACCCGCATCGACGAATTCGTCGCCCGCCGCCACGAGCTCGCCGCGCGCTACGACCGCCTGCTGGCCCGCCTGCCGCTCATCTTGCCGCAGCGCCATCCAGAAAGCCGCTCCGCCTTGCATCTCTATCCTGTGCAAGTGCGAGCCGACAGCGGCAAAACCCGCCGTCAAGTGTTCGACTTCCTGCGGCAAAACGGCATCGGTGCCAACGTGCACTACATCCCCGTCCACACTCAGCCTTATTACCGCCGACACTTCGGCTTCAAACCGGGCGACTTCCCTGCCGCCGAAGCCTACTACGCCGGCGCAATCAGCATTCCGCTGTATTTCGGGCTGACCGAAGCCGAACAGGATAAAGTAGTGGATGTGTTGGCGCGCGCTTTCGGCTAGTGCACACCAATACGGTAAAGGCTACCTGAAACCAGTTTTCAGGTAGCCTTTTAATAGCGCGGTATGCCGGCTAAATCGAATAATCGTCTTTCAATAAATGCTTATACGCGTGCAGATACGAGGCCGCCACAAACGCCGTGCCGCCGGCCACGTTACCTAGAAACACAGGAATCATATTGGCAAAAAACTGCCCCCACGACACATTCGCCCCCGCAAAAATGCCGGCCGGAATGATAAACATATTGGCCACAAAGTGTTGCAGCCCAATCAGCACAAAGGTCATCACCGGAAACCACATCGCCAAAATCCGCCCCGAAGTCTGCTTCGCGCCGAAATAAAACCAAATGCCCATGCACACCATCCAGTTGCAGGCAATGGCCGACACAAATGAGCGGCCAAAGCTCATGCCCACCTTGGCTTCGGCAATGGCAACGGTTTTCGCCGCCGCCACACCTTCGGTCAAGCCCACGAAATGCCCGAGGAAATATGCCATACACAAAGCCCCGGCCAAATTGCCCAAGCTCACGATCAGCCAGTTGCGCATCAGGTTGGCCACATTGATTCTTTTGCCAAACCAGCCCAGCCCCATCAGCATCATATTGCCCGTGGCCAGCTCGCCGCCGCCAATCAGAATACAAATCAGGCAGATCGGGAACACGGCCGCGCCCAGTAAGTTGGCCAGCCCCGACCATTCGGGCGGAATGCCGGTAACCACTTTTAAAAACGCCAAATAGCCGAAGCCCACGTAACCGCCGCCCAGAAAGCTCAAAATTGCCAGCGTTTTCAGGCTCGAGCCCGATTTGGCCTGAGCTTTCTGCAGAGAATCCTGCAAGATTTCATGGGGGTAGAAGTCGCGCAAATGTTCCGGTTTCACAAAATTCATGGCTTGTCCTTATCGGCAGTTCAACGTCGGCAAACTGTATCAAGCACACGGCATTTTGTGAAAGAATGATTACTTTTATGGAAATTGCTGCCGGTTATAAGCCGGTTGGGCGCAGAAGCAAGGGGTACGTTCAGGTAGCCTTCGGTGTTTCAGCCGTCAGTCAAACGCCTTCACCAGCGCAAACCGCGCCACAGAGCCGTTTTCTGTTGTCACTTCCTCCGCAAACATCGCCAGCGGGCGCACCCACACGCCGTAGTCGCCATAAAGCGCACGGTACACAGCCAGCGGCTCTTCCGTTTCGCTGTGCCGTGCCGTGTGCAGCAGTTCGTAGAGATTGCCTTTGTAGTGGCGATAGAGGCCGCGGGGCAGGGTGTGGGGCATGGCGTTTTCCTTGTAAAATGAAGCCCTGATTATAGCCTAAACCTGTTGGCTGCTTGCTTGGGTGTTCTGGTTTTAGTTGTGCCGCAACACGGCTTTTTTCGGAAACCTTATTTTCATTGTTCAGGTAGCCTGCAACGCCATTGATGATGTCTGATTTCTTCCTACTCGCTGCGCTGTGGTTTTCCGCTTTCACTTCCGCCACGCTGCTGCCCGGTACGTCTGAGGCCGCGTTTGCCGCCTTCTTATGGCAGCGCCCAGAAGCCGCGTGGGCGGCCTGGCTGGCGGCAGGCAGCGGCAACACCTTGGGCAGCCTCACTTCCTATTGGCTCGGCCGCCAACTGCCGGAGCGCGGCCAAAGCAAGCTGTCTCCCCGTGCCGTGAACCTGCTGCAGCGGTACGGCACATGGCTGCTGCTTTTGGCTTGGCTGCCCGTGGCTGGCGATGCTTTGCCCCTGGCTGCCGGCTGGCTGCGTTTGAACGCGTGGGCATGCACGGCAGTGCTGGCAGTGGGCAAGTTTGTCCGCTATGCTTTGATTTGGCAGGGGATGGGCTGGCTGTTGCAGGAGGCCTGAAGGCTACCTGAAAAACGCAAACACCTCCCATTCCGCATCCAATCCCTACCGCTCACTGCTTTGACACCGAGAAACCATGCTGCTGCTCAACCAAAAAGACATCGACGAAACCGAACTCCTCACCGCCGCCGAGCTCGACATCCGCAATATCGCTGCCAAAAACTGGCCGACCGTGCTGCGCGCCACACAGGTTCAAAGCCTGCACCTCTACCACATCACCGCGCCAGAGCTGCCCGATTTCGCCCCGCTGCGCGCCTTGCGGCACCTCTCGCTGGAATGGGGCGGCAAAATCACCGACTTATCGCCCGTTTTCCGCATCGAAGGATTGCAGACGCTCGTTCTCTTTCACTTTGCCAAACTGCGCCGGCTGGACGGCATCGGCAGCCTAAATGAGCTCACCACGCTGCACCTCTCCGGCAACCAAGGCTACGGCACCCCGCCCTTGCAGCTAGACAGCATCGCCCCCGTTGCCGAGCTGCCCGCCTTAACCGATTTCTCGCTCACTAATACCAAGCTGGCCGACGACGACATCCGCATCCTGGCGCAATGCCGCCATCTGCGGCGGCTGCGTATTTCCAATGATTTTGAAAAACAGCAGTTTGCCTATTTGGCCAAACACTTGAACCCACAGTTGGAAACGCCCATCCGCGCGTTTGAGCAACTCGGGGGCGAATGCAGCCGCTGCGGTGGCGCCTTGCAGTTGGCCATCGGTCGGCGCGGTAGATTTCTATGCCTAAGCTGCGATGCCAAACGTGTTGCCCGAATCGAAGCCGAATTTGCCGAACTGGTTGCCGCTGCCTAACCCATACAGCCTATTGTGTGGTATTAGAGCGAAGGCCACCATTTTCAGGTAGCCTCCCAAAGCTGCCTGAAATCCCTCCTGAAAGGAACACCAATGACTCTGCAACAAGTCCTCGAACGCCGCCGTTCCGTGCGCCACTACGGCGACTCTCCCATTGATGCCGATACCGTGCGCCAATGCCTGCGTCTCGCCCAGCTTGCCCCCAGCAGCTCCAATATGCAGCTTTATGAGTTCTACCACATCACCGATGCTGCTGTGTTGAAGCAGCTTGCCGAAGCCTGCCTCGGGCAGAAAGCCGCCGCCACCGCGCCGCAGATGGTGGTGTTCGTTACCCGCCAAGACCTGTACCGCAGCCGCGCCCAAACTGTGCTCGATTTTGAGCGCGGCAACATCCAACGCAACAGTCCGCCCGAAAAACAGGCCAAACGCATTCAGGCGGAAGAAGGCTACCGCAACAAGCTCATGCCCTTTGTTTATGCCCGCTGCTTCGGCCTGCTCGGCGCGTTTCGCAAAATGCTCTCATGGAGCATCGGCCTGTTCCGCCCGATGATGCGCGACGTGTCTGAAGCCGATATGCGTATCGTGGTGCACAAAAGCTGCGGCTTGGCGGCACAAACCTTTATGCTCGCTATGGCTGAAGCGGGCTACGACACCTGCCCGATGGAAGGGCTGGACAGCCGCCGCGTGAAACGCATTTTGAACCTGCCGCGCGGCGCTGAAATCAACATGGTTGTTTTCTGCGGCATCCGCAAGGAAGGCCACGGCATTTGGGGTGAGCGCTACCGCCTGCCGTTTGACGAGGTGTATCGGCATATTTGAAGTGCCGCACACAAATTTGAGGCTACCTGAAAAGTTTCAGGTAGCCTTTTTGATAAACGGGCGGATTTTATATTTGCCATGCCAAGCCCCGCCGAAACCCTTGTTGTACCCGCCACAATCCCTGCCTGCGCACATCGCAAACCGCTGCGGCGGCCTACCCAAATCAGCTATAATCCCCGCCTTAATAAACTGTATGCGCCACGCCTTCCCAAAGGCTGGCAGAAACCGCTACTCCATGACCCTTTGCATCATTCCTGCCCGTGGTGGCAGCAAACGCATTCCGCGCAAAAATATCAAGCCATTCAACGGCAAGCCGATGATTGCCTATTCCATCGAAGCGGCGCTGGATAGCGGCTGCTTTACCCGTGTGGTGGTGTCGACCGATGATGAAGAAATCGCCGCCGTGGCGCGGCAATATGGTGCGGAAACCCCGTTTGTGCGCCCGCCTGAGCTGGCGGATGATTTCGCCACCACCGGCACCGTGATGCGCCATGCCGTTGCCGCGCTGCTGGCGGAAAGTGAGCGCAGCGGATTGCTGCACGGCAAGAGCGGGCAGCCGGATTGTTCAGGTAGCCTCAAGCCAGCCTTGTCCGAAGTCTGCTGCCTGTATGCCACTGCTCCGTTTGTGCGCCCAACTGATTTACAGCGCGGGCTGGACACGCTGCGCCGAAGCGGCGGCGATTATGCCTTTTCGGTAACCGATTTCCCCTTTCCTATCCAGCGTGCCCTGCGGCTGGACGGGCAGGGCGGCGTGTCGATGTTTCAGCCGGAGAATTTTGCCGTGCGCTCGCAGGATTTGGAGCACGCTTGGCACGATGCGGGGCAGTTTTATTGGGGCAGTGCCGAGGCTTGGCTGGCGGGAAAACCGATTTTCAACAGCCGTTCTGCTGCCGTGAAATTGCCGCGCTATCGTGTGCAGGATATTGATACGCCGGAAGATTGGGCGCGTGCGGAAGTGATGTGGCGCGTGTTGCGGGAGCGGGGGGAGTGATGTTGCCGCATAGCAGTTTGCTGTACTAGTTTTCAGGTAGCCTGAATTAAGGAGACGATGATGTTTAGTAGAGAAAAACGGGTGGTGCAATATACTTTTGGCAGAAATCAGATTTGGATTTATCTACTTGCTTATGCATGGATTATCGTGATGTGGACCACCTTGCTGCGTTGGCTGAGTGATGGCGAGGCGGATGGCGTTCGTGCTTGGTTCTATCTAATTGTAGCCAGCGGTTTGCTGCTTGGTTTCCCAATTTTTGTTTGGAGGCGCATCAAAAGCGCTTATAAAATTTGTGCACTGCGTGATAGTAAGCAGCTGGTGTTGAATGTTTTTGTATGGCGCAAATTGTCGTGGCGGACGCAGTATGAGTTTGCTTATAGTGAAATTCAAAATATTTGTTTTTCTGGAGGATTTTCTGGAGAAGGGAAGGTGTGGCTGTTGTTGCGAAACGGTGGAAAAATCTTGCTCAAAAGTAGCCACGATCAGAGTCGTGCCAAAATCTTCGCGCGGCAGCTAGCGGAAAGGTCGGGCTTGCCGTTTGAATTGATAAAAGAAAACGGCTAGATATTTTCAGGTAGCCTGAAAGTTGTAGAACATGAAATTCCTCATCCGTGCAGACGCGTCCCTCCAAATCGGCAGCGGCCACATCATGCGCTGCCTCACGCTGGCGCACGAGCTTTCGCGGCGCGGCCATGAGGTGCGCTTTATCTGCCGTGCGCTGCCCGGCCATTTGGGCGAAACCATCGAGCGCGCCGGTTTCGGCTTAGTGTTGTTGCCCGTGCCGCCGCAGGCCGGAGGGCTACCTGAAAGCGAGCGCGGTGAACTTCTGCGCAGCAAAAGCGAAGCGCAGGCAGCAACGTGCGTTCAGCTAGCTCATGCCCATTGGCTGCCCGTATCGCAGGCGCAGGATGCCGCCGATTGCGTGCCGCCTATCCGCGCTTTTGCGCCGGATTGGATTATTTGCGACCACTACGCCTTATCCGCCGAGTGGGAACTGGCTGCCAAAGCCGCTGCAGGCAGCCGCCTGATGGCGATCGACGACTTGGCTGACCGCCCCCACGCCGCCGATTTGCTGCTGGATCAAAATCTCGGCCACACTCCCGCTGATTACGCCGGCCTGGTGCCGCCCGCCTGCCGTCTGCTCACTGGTACGCGCTACGCCCTGTTGCGCGAAGAGTTTGCACGGTGGCGCGAGGCGAGCCTGCAACGCCGTGCTGCCCAAGCCGAAACAGGCTACCTGAAGCATATTTTAGTGAACTTGGGCGGCGTGGATAAGGATAACCATACGTTGGCGGTGCTGCAGGCGCTTTCAGGTAGCCTGCCTGCTGTCTGCCGCGTTACCGTGGTGATGGGCAAAACCGCGCCGCACACCGCCACCGTGCAGGCTTTTGCCGATAGCATGCCGTATCCTTGCCGCGTGCTGGTGGGCGCCAACAATATGGCCGAACTGATGGCCGAAGCCGATTTGGCCATCGGCGCGGCGGGCAGCACTTCGTGGGAACGCTGCTGCCTGGGATTGCCCACCATGATGCTGGTGTTGGCGGAAAACCAACGCGGCATCGCAGAAACCTTGCAGCAGGCCGGAGTGGCGAGTGTGGCCAATATGGCGGATTTGCCTGCCAGCTTGGCCCGACTGCTGTCCGAAGCGCCTGCCCTGCGGGCAGAGCAAAGCCGCCGCGCCGCCGCGCTGTGCGATGGGCGCGGGGTGTTGCGGGCAGCCAATAATTTGGCTGATTTCGCGCCTGCTGTATTGCGCCCTGCGTCGCCTGCCGATTGCCGCCGCCTGTTTGAGTGGCGCAACCATCCCGAGATCCGACGCTTTATGTTTGATAGCGGGGAAATCGCTTGGGATGGGCATCAGGCATGGTTTGCCCGCCAGCTGGCCAACCCCGAGTTCACCATGCTGCTGTATGAAACCGGCGGCACGGCGCAGGGCTATGCCAGCTTTAAGCACTTGGGCGGCGGCCTCTGCGAATGGGGCTTCTACCTCGCGCCCGATTGCCCGCGCGGTCAAGGCCACGGCGGCACATTGGGGCAGCTGGCGTTACAATACGCTTTCTGCCGCCTGAATATGCGCGAAGTGTACGGCCAGGTGTTGCCGCATAACGCCGCCAGCCTGGCCATGCACCGCAAACTCGGTTTCTGCCCGACCGATAAGGCAGCCGGGCAGGATACGCAGCAGGCTTTGTCATTTGTGCTTCGTGCCGAAGATTTTTTGTATTAAACACTAAAACGGCAGCCTCCCCCATGAAGGCTACCTGAAACCGAAACCACCCATGAAACCCACATTCCAGATCAACGGCCGCCCCATCGGCGCTGCCCATTCGCCCTATATCATTGCCGAAATGTCGGCCAACCATAACGGCAGCCTGCAAACCGCCTTCAAAATCATAGAACAGGCCAAGGCTGCCGGTGCCGATGCCGTCAAAATCCAAACCTACACTGCCGACACCATTACTCTACGCAGCAACGCGCCCGAGTTCCAAATCAAAGGTGGCCTGTGGGACGGGCAAACGCTGCACGAGCTGTATCAAAAAGCGCATCTGCCTTGGGAATGGCACAAGCCGCTGTTCGATTTTGCCCGCGAGCAAGGCATCACCATTTTCAGCTCGCCGTTTGACTTTACGGCGGTGGATCTGCTGGAAAGCCTCGACACCCCGGCTTACAAAATCGCCTCGTTTGAAGCGGTGGATTTGCCGCTGATCCGCTATGTGGCACAAACCGGCAAGCCGATGATTGTGTCCACCGGCATGGCCGATGCCGAAGAAATCGCCGAAGCCGTGGCCGCCGCGCGCGAAGGCGGCTGCAAGGAATTGGTGCTGCTGCACTGCGTGAGCGGCTACCCCGCACCGGCGGCGGATTACAACCTGCGCACCCTGCCCGATATGGCGCAGCGCTTCGGCGTGCCGGTGGGTTTGTCCGACCACACGTTAGACAACACCACCGCCATTGCCGCCGTGGCGCTCGGTGCGTGCGTGATCGAAAAACACTTCACGCTAGACAGAAACGGCGGCGGCCCGGACGACAGTTTTTCTTTAGAGTCGCAGGATTTGGCCGAATTGTGCCGCAGCAGCCATACCGCCTGGCAGGCGCTGGGGCAGGCCGATTACGGCTTGAAATCGAGCGAGCAGGGCAATATCCAGTTCCGCCGTTCGCTGTATTTTGTGAAAGATATGCAAGCGGGCGACACCATCGGCGCCGACTGCATCCGCAGCGTGCGCCCCGGCTACGGGCTGGCGCCCAAGCATTACGACGCGCTCATCGGCAAACACCTGCGCCGCGATGTGGCGGCTAATACGGCAACCGATTGGGATTGTGTGGAAGAGTAGAAAAAGTTTCAGGTAGCCTCACGGCGGTGTTAGAGGCTACCTGAAAACATGAGTACCAACGAAGCTGGAAATTCGCTTTTTGTTGTGTTTGAAGCAGTTTGCCAAATTTCAGGTAGCCTTTCTCATTTATGCCTTGTTCACCTTTGCGCCTCATGCCGGCGCGGGCACTTCCTTTTCTTTACTTCGCCAAAGAAAGGAAGCAAAGAAAGGCGACTGCGGGCACAGGTTTGGCTTTGCCAAACTTCCCTCACTGCACACGGTTTTTCGGACAGGCTCGCAACTTGCGGCTTCGCCGCTTCGGGCATGCAAGCCCTTATTCCCCGAAAAACCGCACTCCGTTCGGCTGTGCCAGCAGAGCAGGACGCAGCCCAACCGTTTGTGCCAAATATTCTGTGCTTGGATATGTAGGAAGTTTAATATTAGCTTCGTAGTGAAACATGAAGATTCTCAAAGACAGCCTCATCTACCTTGTCGGCGAAATGTTGGCCAAGGCCATGCCTTTCCTGCTGCTGCCTTATCTCACGCGCAAGCTGGGCACGGCGGGGTTTGGCGAGCTGTCGTATTATCAGGCGGCGTTTTCGCTGCTGCTTATCGGCTTTGGCATGAGCCAGGATGGCGCGGTTACGCGGTATTACTATGTGTATGGCCAGCGCAACCTGCACAGCGTGGTGTATGCCGGCGCGCTGTATACCGCCTTTGCCGCGCTCATCGGCCTATTGGCAGCATGGCAGCTGCATTCGCTGGCGCTGGCGGCGGTGGTGTGTGCGGCAGCGGCACAAACGGTGCTGGCCACGCAATTGAGCCTGCGCCAATGCCGCAAACAGGCCTTGTCCTATACGGCCATTCAGTTTGGCAGCAGCCTGTTTACCACCGTATTCACGGTGTGGCTGTTGGAAATGAGTGCGGATTATCCGGTGGAGCGGCGTTTCTTGGCGCTGTTTGTCGGCAATGCGCTGGTGTCGCTGGCGGCCTATCTGCTTTATCGGCGAAGTGGCGGGCAGCGGCTGGGTTTCAACCGGCGGCGGGTGCGGCAGGCTTTGCGCTATATTTTCGCGCTCGGCCTGCCTTTGGTGATTCATCATGCGGGCAATTATGTGAAAGGGCAGTTCGACCGCGTGGTGATTTATCAGGGCTATTCCGCTGCCACGCTGGGCGTGTATTCGGCGGGCTACCAAACCGCCAGCGTGCTGGGCGTGCTGTTGATGGCGCTAAACAAAGCCACCGTGCCGTATTACTACCAAGCCTTGCGCAGCGGCAAAATCACGGCGGCCACGGTGCGCCGCTGGGCACTGCTCTCGCTCTTGGCTGCGCCGTTGCCGGCATTGGTGGCCTGGCTGATGCCGGAGCGGCTGTTTCTGTGGCTGCTCGGAGCGCAGTATGCGGGGGTGCATTACTATATCTGCCTGTTTCTGCTTGGTTTCGGTTTAACCGTGCCCTATTATTTGCAGGTGAATTATTTGTTTTACCACGCGCAAAACCAGCGCATCGCGCTCACTTCGCTGCTCTCGGCGGGCGGCTATCTGCTGGTGTTGCTTCTCACCGCGCGGGTGGGCATCCAATGGGTGCCGCTGGCGATGATTGCCGGCAACGCGCTGATTTTCCCGATATTGTTCCGGCAGGTGAAACCGTATGGCTGATTTGGCGAATTTAATTATCTGCCTCACGCCCCTGCAGGCCTTGATGGCGCAGCGGCTGATGGCGCAGCGCGCAGAGCCGTTCGATTTGCTGATGCTGTGCTACGAAGATGCGGATAATGCTAAGTTTCGGCATTATTTTCAGGTAGCCTCTGCGGGCAGCCGCCATGCCGAATATGCCCTGATTCCGCAAAGCAAATGGCGGCGCGAGCTGGGTTTGCCCCGCCTGCTGCGCGGGCTGGATAAAGAATACGCCACCGCCTTTGCCGCCAGCATCGATAATCCGAACGTGCAATATGTGCTGAACCGCATCCGCTTTGCCGCACTGGAAACCTTCGACGACGGCACGGGTAACCTGATTCCCGGCAGTGTGCTCTACCGCAATAGCAGCAACCGCCAGCGGCAGCTGATGAACCGCCTGCGCGGCATCCGCCTGCAAACCGAAGGCCTGCGCCGCCTCTCGCGTCGGCACCACACGCTCTATCCCGGCCAGCCCAATATTGCCGCGCCCACCGTGCCGCTGGATTTGTGGGCGGCAGCCGGGCAAGGGCTACCTGAAAGCGGGCAGGGTGGGCTTCGCCAAAGCGAAGGCAGAGAGGTGCTGAGAAGCGAAAATGGGGCAGTGGATGAGTGTGGCTTAAACGAAAGGCTACCTGAAAAAAATATGGCCAGCATGGCTGCCACAAATCCCGTGCCCACCCGCACCCGCTGCATCCTGCTCGGCCAGCCATTACTGCCTAATGTGGCAGATAACGCCGCGCTGGCCGAAAGCCTGCTGCGCCGTTTTGAGATTGGCGAATATTTCCCGCACCCGCGCGAAACCTACCGCGTATCGGGCGCCGAATACATTGCCAGCCCGCTGATTTTTGAAGACTATCTATTGGAAAGCCTGCGCCGCGAGCCTGATACCCGCTTCGAGGTGTACCACCTCGTCAGCACCGCCGCGCTGAATGTGTACGCCTTCCCGCGTACTACCGTGTATGCCGTGCGCCCCGCAGAAGCCGCCTTTCACACGCCCGGCGTGGCGCGGATTTATGAAGTGATGGCGCAGTTGGGCATTCCGATTATCGATATTGAGTGAGTTTCACGATAACTGTTTAGCGTTATGAGCAGCGCCTTTTTAATTTTGTGCCACCGCCCGCCGCTGTATTGGCTGCGGCTGGCCGAGCGCCACCCCGAAATCCGCCTGCTGCTGCACTACGATGCCAAGGCGGATATCGGCGCGTTGCCGCCCCTGCCGCCGAATGCGTGCCTGATTCCGCAGCGCGTAAATATCCGCTGGGCGGGCTTCAGCATGGTGGAAGCCACGCTGCCCCTGATGCGTGCCGCACTGGCCGATGCAGACATCCACTTTGTGCACCTGGTGAGTGGCAACTGCGTGTTGCTGCAATCTCCTGCGCAAATCGAACGCGAATTTGCCGAACTACCAAGCGGCAGCCTGCTGCTGGAATGCCGCGCCGCGCCGCGCCTGCGCTACCGCGTGCGGTTCAACACGCCGCACGCCGACACCGCTTGGCAGCGCCGCCTGCCCGGCAAATTGCTCACCAAAGCGTTTCAGGCGGCTGATAAAATCCTGCCCGCCGCGCAAACGGCCTATGCCGGCAGCCAATGGTTTTCTGCCGACCGTGCTGCCTTGGCAGCCCTGCTGAACGCGGCCGATGAGCAGGCATGCGCCTTCTTTCGCAAGAAGCTTTGCCCGGACGAGCATTTCTTCCAATATTTGGTGAAAAGGTTACCTGAAACGGCAGGCATCAAGCTGTGGGCAAACAACCATCGCCACATCCGTTTCGCTCCGGGCAGCAACCATCCCGATACGCTGGCTTTGGCTGAACTGCAAGCCTTGCGCCACAGCCCAAACTGGCTGGCACGCAAAGTGGACGACGATACCGCGCTGCGCTTTTTAGACGAGACAGAAGGAGCAGCTGCATGACGGTGCCAGCGCAAAACCAACTTTCAGGTAGCCTTTTTGTGGAAAGCACGCCGCCGTTTTCCGTGTTGATGTCGCTGTATGCGCGCGAACAGCCGGAATATCTGCGCCAATGTTTGGCCAGCTTGGCCGCACAAACCCTGCCGCCGAACGAAATTGTGCTGGTGTATGACGGCGGGCTACCTGAAAGCTTGGAAACCGTGGTAACAAGCTTTTCAGCTAGTTTGCCGCTGAAGATTGTGCGGCTGCCGCAAAACGTGGGGCTGGGGCGGGCGCTGAATGCCGGCTTAGAGGCCTGTGCGCACGAATGGGTATGCCGCATGGATACCGACGACATCTGCCACCCCGAGCGTTTCGAGCGGCAGCTGGCTTTTGTGGCATCGCAGCCGCAGATTGGTGTGTGCGGCAGCCAGATTGACGAGTTTGAACATACGCCGGCCGATGCTGCGCACAGCCGCCGCGTGCCCTGCTCGCACGAGGAAATTGCCCGCTTTGCCAAAAGCCGCAATCCCATCAACCACATGACGGTGTGCTACCGCAAATCAGCAGTGCTCGTGGCGGGCAATTATCAGCACGCACCGCTGTATGAGGATTATGATTTGTGGGTGCGTATGCTGCTGCAAGGCTGCCGTTTCGCCAACCTGCCCGAAGTGCTGGTGTATGCGCGCGCAGGCGACGAAATGTACCGGCGGCGCGGCGGCTGGGCGTATGCGAAAAACGAGCTGGCCATGCAGTGGCGGTTCTACCGCGCGAGCTTTTTGAGCGTGGCGCAGTGGGCAAAAAACGTGCTGCTACGATTGCCGGTGCGGCTGTTGCCGAACGGGGCGAGGCAGTGGGTGTATCGGGTGTTGTTGCGGAAATAATTTCAGGTAGCCTGTGGGATTGACCCAGCTGCCACACGAGAAATAACGGAAATAATGAAAACGATAAAAATGATTCTGCGCTTTGTCGCCGCGGCCTTGGTGATTCTGATTACGCCGGCATGGTGGTTTTGGCCGCCGCGCGAGTGGACTCATCCCACGGCCACCAATCTTTCCAGCTACAGCCTGCTCTTGGCCGGCCTGCTGCTCTCCTACGCTTTGAGCCGCAACCTGACGCGTTTTCCCGGCGAGCGTTCCAAACTATCGGTGATTCCGGTATCGGCCATCGGGCTGGGGCTGCCGCTGGTGTTTGCTGCCATGCTGCGCCTGCCGTATTCGGTATATTACCTGGCCGCCGGGTTTGCGCTCACGGTGCTGTATCTGTTTGCCGAAACCTGGTTGGAAAAGCGGCACATCCGCCATCTGTACTATATCGACGTGGAAGGTATGCGCGATTTGCCGCAGCTATCCAATATCCGTTGGCACGAGCTAGTCGAACCGAGGCTACCTGAAACCGCCCGTGTGAACACGGTAGTGACCAATTTGCATGCGCCCGATTTGGGGGCGGATTGGCAGCGTTTCCTAGCCGATTGCACCTTGCGCGGCATCGCGGTTTACAACATCCGCCAGGTGGAAGAATCACTCACCGGCCGCGTGAAAATCCGACATATGTATGAAAACGATTTGGGCTCGCTGCTGCCCAGCCCGGCCTATATGGCGATTAAGCAGGCGCTGGAAGCCTTGATGGTGGTGGCCAGCCTGCCGCTCACCCTGCCGCTGATGCTGGCTACCGCGCTGGCCATCCGGCTGGAAAGCCCGGGGCCGGTGCTGTTTGTGCAAAACCGCGTGGGCCGCGGCGGGCGCGAGTTTAAAATTTATAAATTCCGCAGCATGGTGTGCGATTCGGAAAAACACGGCGCGCAACTGGCGCAGGAAGGCGACGCGCGCGTTACCCGCACTGGCCGCTTCATCCGCAAAACCCGGCTGGACGAGCTGCCGCAGTTTTGGAACATCATCAAAGGCGACATGGCACTCATCGGCCCGCGCCCCGAACAGAAAGCCTTTGTGCAGCAGTTTGAGCAAAGCATCCCGTTCTACGGCTACCGCCACATCGTGCGCCCCGGCCTTTCCGGCTGGGCGCAGGTGATGCAGGGCTACGCGGGCAACACAGACGAAACCCAAGTGAAAATCGAGCACGATTTCTACTACATCAAGCACTTCTCCTTCGCGCTGGACGTGCTGATTCTGTTTAAAACCCTGAAAACAATCATTACCGGTTTCGGCGCGAGATAGGGTTTGGTTTTCTGCGAGAACCTCATTTGATTTATATTGAGGCTTACCCTTTCAGGTAGCCTTACCTACGTCGCCGGCCAAACAATAAAGGCTACCTGAAATTTCAGGTAGCCTTTCCAATAGGGCAGGGTATTTTATTGATACTGGCAATGCCGACGCCATTCCTGCCGCTGCTGCGGCGTGAGGATTTGCAGCAGGGCGTGTTGGGCGCGCAGGTTTTCCACTTCGCGCTGCATCTGCGGGGTGTATTTTTCGTTCACATAATGCCGTGCCATGTTTTCATCGAACACCGGGCCGGAGAGCACCAAGTTGGAAGCCTGCGTGGTGTATTGGCGCAGGTTGCGCGATTGTGCCACGAGGTTGTCCATCCGTTGGCGGTATTCGGCGCGCACTTGGCGCAGCTGCTCTTGTTGGCTGCTGCTGAGCGCAAGCTGGCGCATATCACAGTTGGGGCTGTCGGCCAAAGCAAGGCTGCCGGCAGTGAGCAGGACGGTGGAAAACACAATCCGGCAAAGGGTTTGGCGGCGGGGGAGGGGAGTCATGGGATTAACTCTTTAGATTCAGTGTCGAACCAAGTAAATTTATTGCCGCCAGTATACGAATGACGGCGTGAAACACGGTATAATCTTGGTAAACCTGTGTAAACAACAATGTAGTGGAAATCACTACGTTTTTGGCACGATGTGCGATGAATTATAATCCCATTTATAGAAGAAAGCACCAACATGACCCACTACCGTATCGCTCCGAGCATTTTATCTGCTGATTTCGCCCGTTTGGGCGAAGAAGTGCAGCGCGTGATTGCCGCCGGGGCCGACTGGATCCATTTTGATGTGATGGACAACCACTATGTGCCCAACCTCACTTTCGGGCCGATGGTGTGCGCTGCGCTCAAGCCCTATGCCACCGTGCCGCTGGATGTGCATTTGATGGTGGAGCCGGTGGACGAAATGATTCAGGCCTTTGCCAAGGCCGGGGCGGATATCATCACCTTCCACCCCGAAGCCAGCCGCCATATCGACCGCAGCTTAAGTCTGATTCGCGACAGCGGCTGCCGCGCCGGGCTGGTGCTCAACCCCGCCACGCCGGTGTATGTGTTGGAACACGTTTTAGACAAGCTCGATGTGGTGCTGCTGATGTCGGTTAATCCCGGCTTTGGCGGGCAGAAATTTATTCCGCACACGCTGGAGAAAATCGAACAGGTGCGCTCGCTCACCGACCTCTACGCTGCCGAAAGCGGCCGCCGTATCTTGATTGAGGTGGACGGCGGCATCAAGGCCGACAATATTGCCGAAGTTGCCGCCGCTGGCGCCGACACCTTCGTGGCCGGCTCCGCCATTTTCAATCAGCCCGACTACGCAGCGGTGATTGCCGAAATGCGGCGGCAGTTGGAAAAGGCCGGTAGTTGATACGGTAAAAGGCTACCTGAAACTTTTACAGATATAGCGGAAGCGCTTCATTTCTTCCTGCTGCGTGAGCCGCCTTGGCATACTTGGTATGGCTTGCGTCTGGCAGCTGGGCAGGGGAAATTGAGTGCTTCCGCCCAAGCTTTTTCAGGTAGCCCGTGTTGCAGGCTACCTGAAAAACCAAACCGCAGTTTTCAGGTAGCCTCATGCTGCAGCCCGTTTGAAACATTGATACAATTCCCCGCTTATTCTTAATTTCGCAGAAAGCCTGCCATGAAAGCCTCCCAGTTCTTTATTTCCACCCTCAAAGAAGCCCCTGCCGAAGCCGCGCTGGCCAGCCACAAGCTCATGCTGCGCGCCGGGCTGATTAAGGCCAACGCCTCCGGTCTTTATACCTGGATGCCCATGGGCTTGCGCGTGTTGCGCAAAGTGGAGGCCGTGGTGCGCGAAGAGATGAACCGTGCTGGTGCTATCGAGCTTTTGATGCCTGTCATCCAACCCGCCGACTTGTGGAAAGAATCCGGCCGTTGGGATTTCTACGGCGACGAGCTGCTGCGCATCACCGACCGCCACGACAACACCTTCTGCTTCAGCCCCACCTGCGAAGAGCTGATCACCGATATCGTGCGCAAAGAAATCACCAGCTACAAACAGCTGCCGAAAAATTTCTACCACATCCAAACCAAATTCCGCGACGAACGCCGCCCCCGCTTCGGCGTGATGCGCGCGCGCGAGTTTGTGATGAAAGATGCCTATTCCTTCCACGCCGATTACGAATCCCTGGTGCGCGACGGCTACCAGCCCATGTATAACGCCTACTGCCGCGTGTTCGACCGCCTAGGCCTCGACTACCGCCCCGTGGCCGCCGACACCGGCAGCATCGGCGGCACCGGTTCGCACGAATTCCAAGTGTTGGCCGAAAGCGGCGAAGACGTCATCGCCTACAGCAGCGAATCCGATTTCGCCGCCAATATCGAGCTCGCCCCCACTCTGCGTCAAAGCGGCGAACGCGCCCCTGCGCAAGCCGCGCTTGCCAAAGTGCACACCCCGGGCGTGAAAACCATTTCCGCGTTGGTAGAATTTTTGCAAATGCCGATTGAACGCACCCTCAAATCCATCGTGGTGGAAGGCGAAGAAGAGGGCGAACTCGTGTTGCTGCTGTTGCGCGGCGACCACGAATTCAACGACATCAAAGCCGAAAAACTGCCCGGCGTGAAAAGCCCGCTGGCCATGGCTTCGCCCGAAGCCATTAAAGAAAAATTCGGCGCAAACGGCGGCTCGCTCGGCCCGGTGGGCTTCAAAGGCAAAGTGTATGCCGACTTCGCCGTGGAAAAACTGGCCGATACCGTGATCGGCGCCAATGAAGACGACCACCACTACACCGGCTTCAACTTCGGCCGCGACTGCCCCGAGCCCGAATTTGCCGACATCCGCAATGTGATCGCCGGCGACCCCAGCCCCGATGGCAAAGGCTACCTGAAACTCGCACGTGGCATCGAAGTCGGCCACGTGTTCCAGCTGCGCGACAAATATTCCGCCGCGCTGAACGCCTCGTTCTTAGACAACAACGGCAAATCGCAAATCATGGAAATGGGCTGCTACGGCATCGGCATCACCCGCATCGTGGCCGCCGCCATCGAGCAGAACAACGACGAGCGCGGCATCATCTGGACCAACGCCATGGCGCCGTTCCAAGCCGTGATCGTGCCGATGAACTACAAAAAATCCGAAGCCGTGCGCGAGGCCGCCGATAAAATCTACGCCGAACTCACCGCCGCCGGAGTGGACGTGCTGCTCGACGACCGCGACGAACGCGCCGGCGTGCTGCTGGCCGACAGCGAACTGTTGGGCATCCCGCACCGCATCGCCATCGGCGACCGCGGCCTGAAGGAAGGCAAAGTGGAATACACCGAACGGCGCAGCGGCGAAACCGAACTGGTGGCGGTGGGCGAGATTGCCGCCAAGCTGAAAGGTTTGCTGGCTTAAAGGCTTATGCGAGGGAAGGCTACCTGAAAATATGTTCAGGTAGCCTTTTATGTTGCCGCAGGCAGGCTTCGCTATCATCCACCTTTGGCGCATCAAACCTGCATTCATTTTAAGCCTGAGCAAGACGTGCCAAAGGTTGCCTGAAAGCGAAGCGTCAACGCAGATAAAGCGTTGGACCGGCTTTCAGGTAGCCTTTATGCCTCTGAGTTCTATCGATCCGCACAAACCGTTATTTAGCCACCGGCGCGCTTTCCGCTACAATGCCGCTTTCCCCACAACACAGCATAAAGGAACCCAATCATGGCACGTCTTCCCGTCCACACCGTAGAAACCGCTCCCGAAGCCGCCAAGCCGCGCGTGGAAGCCGCGCTCAAGGCCAACGGCTTTATCCCCAACCTCATCGGCGTGTTGGCCAATGCGCCAGAAGCCCTGGCGTTTTATCAGGAAGTGGGCAAGCTCAATGCCGCCAACAGCCTCACTCCGGGCGAGGTGGAAGTGGTGCAGATTATTGCCGCCAAAACCAACGAGTGCGGTTTCTGCGTGGCCGGCCACACCAAAATCGCCACGCTGAAAAAACTGCTCTCCGAAAAAGCCGTTCAAGCTTCGCGCAATTTGAACCCCGCCGAATTCGACGACGCCAAACTGGCCGCTCTGGCAGCCTTCACCCAAGCCGTGATGGCGAAAAAAGGCGCGGTGTCCGATGCCGAGCTGCAAGCCTTTCTAGACGCGGGCTACAACAAGCAGCAATCGGTGGAAGTGGTGATGGGCGTGGCGCTGGCCACCCTGTGCAACTACACCAACAACCTGGCGCAAACCGATATCAACCCTGAATTGCGCGATTACGCTTAAACACACGCAGCTTGCTGCGGTAAGCGGAGACCAAGGCTACCTGAAATTTCAGGTAGCTTTTGTCTTGCTTGTTTTATAGTCAGCCAAAACTAGTGATATTGGTATAACTATCTGTTTGATAATCTGAAATATATTATTTAAGCAATAAACTTGCTATTTGTTATTTTATATAGCATAAAATGCTATAGATATAGAAAACATTCATCAGCCGAGACTGTATGCCCGCCGATTCGGGCAGGAAAACTGCGTAATACCGTAGCAGTGCAGTTTAGGCGGCGGTTTGGATGTTTGTTTTTGTTAAAATCACGCCATTCTGAATCGTTTTGGATTATTGCAGTTTTATGAAATCCCCTGCTTCCTGGTCGTCTAAAATCGGCTTTATTTTGTCTGCCGCCGGCTCTGCCATCGGCTTGGGCGCAATCTGGAAATTTCCCTACACCGCCGGCACTAACGGCGGTGCGGTGTTTGTGCTGATGTTTTTGATTTTCACCGTATTGGTGGCCTTGCCGGTGCAGCTGGCCGAGTTTTATATCGGCCGCAAGAGCGGCAAAAACGCGGTGGATGCGTTTAAAACGCTCGCACCGAACAGCCTGTGGCCGTGGATCGGGCGCATGGGAGTGTTTGCCTGCTTTATTTTGCTGTCGTTCTACAGCGTGGTGGGCGGCTGGGTGTTGAATTATGTGGTGCACGCGTTTGACGGCAGCATCCATCCGAATGCAGATTTCGGCGCGCTGTTCGGCAGCACGATTTCCAGCCCGGCCGGCTCAATCGCCTATCAGGGGCTGTTTATGCTGATGACGGTGTGGGTGGTGAAAAGCGGCATCGCGGCAGGCATTGAGCGGGCGAATAAATACATGATGCCCGCGCTGTTTGTGTTGCTGCTATTGCTGGCGGTGCGCTCGCTCACGCTGGATGGCGCGACGGCGGGCATCTCCTTCCTACTCAAGCCCGATTGGTCGCACTTCACGCCGCAAACCATGCTCACCGCGCTGGGGCAGGCCTTTTTCGCGCTGAGCTTAGGCGTGTCCACCATGATTACTTATGCCGCTTATTTGGACAAGAAACAGGATTTGTTCCGCTCCGGAAACAGTATTATGTGGATGAATTTGCTGGTGTCTTTGTTGGCCGGTTTGGTGATTTTCCCCGCTGTGTTCGCCTTCAACTTTGAGCCGGGTCAGGGGCCGGGGCTGATTTTCGTGGTGCTGCCCGCCGTGTTTATGAAGCTGCCGTTGGGTCAAATTCTGTTTGCTGTGTTTATGCTGCTGGTGGTGTTTGCCACGCTCACTTCCGCCTTCTCTATGCTGGAAACCGTGATTGCCGCCGCCATCCGCGAAGATGAAAGTAAACGCAGCAAAACCACTTGGCTGATCGGTACGGCAATTTTTATTGTCGGCATTCCCTCCGCGCTCTCGTTTGGTGTGCTCTCCGAATGGAAGCTGTTTGGCAAAACGCTGTTCGACTTGTGGGACTACATGATTACCGCGCTGATTATGCCGATCAGCTCGCTCTTGGTGGCGGTGTTTGTGGGTTGGATACGGCAGAAGAGCGATGTATTCGAGCACATGCGCGAAGGCAGCAGCGTGCCGCAGGCTGTGATTGCGCTGTGGCTCAATGCGCTGCGCTTCCTCGCGCCGGTGGCGATTTTGCTGGTGTTTGCCAATACGTTGGGTTGGATTTAACTCAGGCTACCTGAAAAGAATAAATAAGCCGGCAAACTGTATCAAAGAACGGTTTGCCGGCTTATTTATGAGAACTGGTTTATCAGTTACCCATGGCTGCAACATGAGGCTACCTGAAAGCGTGGGCTTCAACGCAGTTAAAACGCTGCATAGCGAAAGTTTCAGGTAGCCTTTGCTGGCGATATCAGTAGTTATCCAACTCAATCGAAGCGGCCAAAAGCGAGAGCCGAGCCATCACGCCGTACACATACAGGCGGTTGCCGGCGCAGTCGCAGGTTTG
Source organism: uncultured Eikenella sp. (assembly GCA_963548155.1). Taxonomy (GTDB): domain Bacteria; phylum Pseudomonadota; class Gammaproteobacteria; order Burkholderiales; family Neisseriaceae; genus Eikenella. Next base: position 5,205 of record CAUUTP010000012.1, on the reverse strand, counting down.
GCTGCGGTCGGGCTGGCCGAGGGTTTGCCATTGTTCAAACACGCGCTTGCTGCCGGCAAGAAATTCCGGGTCGTCGCCGCTGCTGTCGGTTTGCGGTACATTGCTGCTCAATGGCACGAAGCGCATGCCGCTGGCGTTGAGGTTTTCGTCGGTACCGCGCCCTTCGTGCACGCGGAAGAAACCGCCCACCACGAAGCGGTCGATCATATACACCACCGGCTCGGCCACGGCGCCGTTGAGGGTTTCGTAGGTGTAGATGCCTTCCTGAACAATCACTTCGGTTACGGCCAGGCCTTCTTTCACGGTGGCCATTTTGTTGCGGTTTTTGCGGTTGAGCGCGCGCACTTCGTCGGCGGATTTCACGCTCATCACGCCCATTCCGTAGGTGCCGGCGTCGGCTTTGACGATGACGAAGGGTTTGTCGGTGATGCCTTTTTCGTCGTACTTGGCCTGGATTTTAGCCAGCACGCGTTCCACGGCGGCGGCCAGGGCGTCTTCGCCTTCGCGTTCGTGGAAGTTGAGGCCGGACACTTTCTCGAAATAGGGGTTAATCTGCCATTGGTCGATGCCGATGAGCTCGGCAAATTCGGCGGCCACTTGATTGTAGGCAGCAAAGTGGGCGGTTTTGCGGCGCGTGGTCCAGCCGCCGTGCAGGGGCGGCAGCACGGTGTGGCGGATGCCTTGCAGGATTTCGGGCACGCCGCCGGAGAGGTCGTTGTTCAACAACACGAGGCAGGGCAAGAAGCCGTCAGCCAGATGCACGCGCTCGCGGGTGCGCAGCAGGGGCTCGAGCAAAATGGTGTGCCCCAGCGCGGTTTTGAATTCGGACGGCTCGGTGATTTCGGGGTTCAGGCTGCCCAGGCGCACGGCAAAGCCGGCCTGTTGCAGGATATTGCTCAGGGCATACACGTTTTCCAAGTAAAACGTATTGCGCGTGTGGTTTTCCGGCACAATCAGCACGGATTTGGCCGTTTCGCAGTAGCGTTCCACCGCGTCGGTGGCGGCAGCGGCGGCCAGCGGGCTGAATTGGGTGTTTAGGTTGTTGAAGCCGCCGGGGAAGAGGTTCATGTCGATGCTGGCCATTTTGTAGCCGCTGTTGCGGATATCGACCGAGCCGTAAAACGGCGGCTTGTGCCGTTTCCACTGGCTGCGGAACCAGGCCTCGATTTCGGCTTGCTTTTGCAGGATGAGTGTTTCAAAATCCAGCAGATATTGCGCGTATTGCGGGGAAATAACCGGAATACCCATGCTGAGCTCCTTTCAAAAAAGTGTGTGCAGATGGCGGGCATTATACTCCAAGCCCGTGCCGCTACAGCGAATTTCCCTACATACCATCAGGCTATCCCGTTTTATTCTATGCTCGACAACATCCTTCCTTTCGCCCACCGCCTGCTCGCCCAAGCCACGCCCGAAGGCGGCATTGCGGTGGACGCTACCGCCGGTAACGGCCACGACACGCTGTTTTTGGCGCAATGCGTGGGCAGCGGCGGGCGTGTGTATGCCTTCGATATCCAGCCGCAGGCTTTGGCTGCCACGCAGGCGCGTTTGCAGACAGCCGGAGAAGAAAAGCAAGTGCGCCTGATTGCCGAGAGCCATGCCGATTTGACGCAATATGTAAACGAACCCGTGCACAGCATCGTGTTCAACTGCGGCTACCTGCCCGGCGGCAACAAAGCGCTCACCACCGAAACTGGCAGCACCCTTTCCGCTTTGGCGCAAGCCGTGCACATCCTGCGCCCCGGCGGGCTGCTGGCTGTGGTGCTTTATCCCGGCCACGAGGCGGGCGCGCTCGAAGCTCAGGCTGTGTCCGAATGGGCGGCTACCCTGCCGCAACAACAGTTTGCCGTGCTGCACTACGGCTTTATCAACCGCCGCAACCGTCCGCCTTATTTGATGGCGATTGAAAAGCATAACGCCTCTGCCAACCCAAAGGCTACCTGAAACCGATGGCTAAAAAACACAAACCCAGCATCTCCGCCTTCCCGCCCGCCCTGTTTCCCTACATCCGACAGGCCAGCGACGATACCTTGCACCGCATCAGCCGCTTCGACTACGGCATGGAAGCCGAACGCCATGTCGCTGCGCTCAAGCAAATCGTGCATGAACAAAACGGCTACGTAAGCGCCGATTTTGGGCAAACCTTCTACCCGGGCGACGTGATCGAACTGGCGGCCTTCGATGCGCAAGATGCTTTCGGCTACACCGTCTGCCACCTCATCATGATTCAGAGCGAGCTGGCCGAAACCTGCCGTTTCAACCTTTCGCCCTATTGGCAACGCTACCGCAGCGGCGAACGCGACGCCCTGCCGCCCACCATGCAGGCGCAGCTCGATGCTGCCTACCGTCTGGCCGATGAACGCGGCTGTATCGACCACGATTGGTAATGCTACCTGAAAGCCATTGTGGCTTAAAATAAGAATGGGGTAAGGCGAGCTGATGCGGTTTAAATTCACCGTATCCCACGAACGGGCTATTGGCGTCCGCGCAACTTTCAGGTAGCCTGCCGCCCCATCACACACTCAATCAAACACATTCGGAGCACCCATGTACCTTATCGTGAAACACAGCCATCTGGTATTCGTTGTGATTACCGTGGTTCTGTTCAACCTGCGCTTTTGGATGCGAACCATCCTGCCGAGCCGCCCCGTGCCCAAAGTGCTGCGCTTTGTGCCGCACATCAACGACACCCTGCTGCTCTTCACCGGCATGATGCTGATGACCATCACCCGCTACGTGCCTTTCGGCAATGCCGATTGGCTGGGCGTGAAACTGATTTTGGTGGTGCTGTATGTGCTGGTGGGCATGTTTTGCCTGAAAAGCCCGCCACGCTCGGCCAAATGGTGGATCGGCTATGCCCTATCGATCGGCTGCCTCTGCACCATTTATTGGCTGGCCACGTATAAGCCGATGTTTTAACATCGGCTGTTTGCTGATTGAAAAGGCTACCTGAAAACGTAGCGCAGCGAAGTTTCTGCGTAGCTAAAATTTCAGGTAGCCTTTATTGCAGGAAAGCTTGCACGGTGTGTAGGGTGCGTGCCACAGGCACGCATGCCGTTGTCCGTTACTCCAAAGCCATGTGCGTGCGTACCGTGCACACCCTGCACCCATAAATGAGTAGGCTACCTGAAATTCATTTTTCAGGTAGCCTGTTAATAAAGCAGGGCGTAGGTTGGGTTGATCAACCCACATTCCACAATTTAATTTGTTGGGTTACGCCTGCGGCTAACCCAGGCTACATCAGAATTTGAAGGTCTTGTGCGGGGCTACGGCTTACTTTGTCTGTGCGCCTTTGAATGTGCAGGCTGCTTTTGAGTTGTTTTGTGGCTTTGAAAAGCAGCCTGCACTTTTTCAGGTAGCCCGAAGGGGGGCGTGGGCAGCAATTGACCACACAGCGTCGGGATTGGAGGTTTCATGCGGGCTACGGCTTGCTTTACTGGTAACTACCGTACCGCCCACGGCAAATGTGCCTTGTTGTTCAATGGTTAAGGGGGCGGGAAAAGCAGTAGTCGCAGCGGTTAAGGCGGCAAGTGCGGTGAGTTTTTGGGAAATTTTCATTGTTTCAGCTCCTGGTTTGTTTGTGAAAGTTGTCGGGTGTGGCGTTCAAAATACACCGTTGCCATGGCAATCGCAGCGGTCATCAATGCCGTTGTGGTTAAGATAACAAGGGGCTGCGGCGGTAAAACGGCGGTCAGCCCTGCGCCGATAACGAATAAGGTCGTCTGAAAAATCCAAAGCCGTTGCGGGCGGTGGTGTTCGTGCTTATTGTGCGGCGTGTTGGAGGCAACCCCGAGATAAAACACGCCCAAACCGAGCCACAGCATTCGGGCGGACTCAGCGGTAGCGGTGCTGTTTTGGTGCTGGTGCAGCCACGCCAGTGCCACCGTTGCCAAAGCGATGCCGATCAGTACGGCATAATGGCTGTACGAGAGCAATGCGCCCGAGTTTTGCGCTTTGTGTTCGTCGATAAAATAGGAAAACTGCATCACATAAACCGTAAACATCGCAAACAGAATCACAATCACGGGCAGTGCGCCGATTTCAAACTTCGCCGCATGGAAATAAGGGGCGATGTCGATCACGGTTTCGCCGAAAAAAATAATCACCAGCCCGTTTAGGCGTTCGAGTAGATGCGGAAAATTCACCGCAGGTTGCTTGTGGCTGACAAAGGCGGGCAAAATCCAACCCAAGCCGAAACCGCCCAGCGCAACCCACTGCCCGATATTGGCGGGAAATAACAGCGAACCGAGCACCGTCGCCGCCGTCAATCCGCGCAACCCCGCCACCAGCTTGATTCTGCGGCGTTGTTCGGGGGAAGCGTGACGAGCAAGCTGCAACAGATATTGCAGGCAGACACTGCCGACCAGTAGCCCCAGCGCAAGATTAAACGGCACAAAATTCGCCAGCCAGTCGCTGCCCACCGCATTGGACAAAAACAGCAGCAAAAACATATCGACAAACAAAAACAGCCGATCCCGCCAAGAGTTGTCGCCGAAGCGGTTGATGTAAATGCTCTGGTATAACCAAACGGTAAATATAATCACCAGCGAAATCAGAAACGTGGCGTAATCGGCTTCGTCGACGTGGTGCACCAGCTCGGTGGTGCGGGACAAGGCATACACAAACACCAAATCATAAAACAGCTCGGGCAGCCCGACTTTTTTCTCTCCAACAGGCATAAGCCCTCCGGTTGTGATGAATAACTTGATGAAGAATAACAGTTTTATCGATATCCATTTCGTTCAGTTTTTGATTGATGGCGTGTAATTCTTCGGCACTCAAACGAATTTGCATGGCGCCGAGATTTTCCGCCAAGCGGTGTTTTTTGGTTGTCCCCGGAATCGGTACGATGAAATCTCGTTGCGCCAATTCCCACGTCAACACGATTTGCGCGGCGGTGGCGGATTTGGCGGCGGCAAGCTCGTGCAGCAAGTCCAACACAGGCTGGTTTTTCGTCATCACATCCGCCGAAAAACGCTTCATCGTGCGGCGGAAATCGCCGTCGGCGTACTCGATACTTGCATTGAAACGCCCGCTCAAAAAGCCGTTACCCAAAGGGCTGTATGCCACAAAGCCGATGTGTCGTTCGGCGCAAAAATCAAGGATCTGTACTAGATTAGCTCTAAATTCCACACCAATCCCGCAGGATTTTAAGCTGCCGGGACGGTGTGCCGAAGTTAAACCGAAATTCGCATTCTTTCAAGAACA
>CAUUTP010000011.1:0-32207 GCA_963548155.1 uncultured Eikenella sp. | reverse complement strand
CTGCATCACTGACTGAGTCACTGGATATATAGTGGATTAAATTTAAATCAGGACAAGGCGGCGAGCCGCAGACAGTACACACGTTACGGCAAGGCGAGCCAACGCTGTACTGGTTTTTGTTAATTCACTATAGATTGAAGGCTACCTGAAACACTATTTTCAGGTAGCCTTTGATCCAAGCAACAAACCAAGCTATCTTCGCCTTGGGTAAAACTGCACCACATTCTCATTCTCCGGCAGTTGCAGTTTCTTCACCGCATGGCCATGCACGGTTTCCAGCGTTACCGTGTGCAGCAGCCCTTGTGCAAAACCTTCGTTCACGGCGGCGCGGGCAGCGGCTTCGTCGGCAAACTGCAAAGCCGCCCAGATGCCCAACGTGTCCATATCCTGCCAGAAAGTTTCGGCGCGAGTGTAGGCCAGCTCCAGCTTGGCGGTATCCATCACCGGATCGTAGAAGCCGTGGTGGAACATCATATCGCCGAGGTCGTGCATATCGGCAAACGGGCTTTCCACAGCGATGTTGCGCGTTTTCAGGTAGCCTATGATTTCGGCCAGCGTATCGAGGCCGAAATGAGTGAGAAACAGCAGGCCGTCAGTTTTCAGCGCGCGCGCCCAGTTTTCAATCACGGGCACGGGTTTGGCGGCTGAGGGAACCAAGCCGAGGTTGCACCACAGCCAATCAGCCTGCGCCTCGGGCAGCGGGGTTTCGGGCGCTTGGCAGTGTTGCGGCACGGTTTTGCCCTTGCCGGCAAGGCGCTGCCAGAAACCGGTTTGGCGGGCAGCTGCGGCTGCCTGCAGATAGTCGGTACGGCTGTCGTATTCGCTGAACGCGGCTTGTGGATAACGTGCGGCCAGCAGGCGGCGGCTGCAATCGCCGTCGGCGCCGAACAGCAAAATATGCTGCGGCGCGGCGGCAATGAGCGGCAGGCGTTGGTCGGTATCTTCTGCAAGGCGGCGGTGGATTAGCCAGCGGTCGGTAGTCATTTTTCAGGTAGCCTGTGGTGCGTGTCGGGTTTCGGGCAGCCTGCCTGAGGCTACCTGAAAACATCCGTTTCAATAAAGTTAAAATAATTTTTTGATGTTTTTCAGCCTGCTATGTTTTTTCAGGTAGCCCGATAAAGGCTCGGTAGGCGGCAGAAAACTCATCGGCATGGCTTAAAAACGGAATATGCGCTGCCTTTTCAATCATCAGCAGGCGACTATTTGGCAGCTGGCGGTGCAGGTATTCGCCCATGCGCGGCGGGGTGATGCCGTCTTTGCCGCCGAACACAAGCAACACGGGGCACTGTACCTGCGGCAGCAAGGCACGGGCATCAGTGCGCACCACGGCATCCAGCGCTGCTTGCAGGCCGGGCGGTACGCCGTGGCGGATGATCTCCGGCAGCACTTCATCGGCCAGGTGGGCGCGTTCCGGGATGTGCAAAAATTGCAGCTGTAAAAACTGGCGCATATATTTGGCAAAATCTTGGGCAAACAGCGGTATCATCTTGTCCAGCGCGGGTTTGGCCAAACCTTCGGGATAATCCGGCGCGGCAGTAAGGCGGGCAAAACTGGCGGTCAGGCACAGGCTGCGTACTTTTTCGGGATGGTGCGCAGCCATATGCAGCGCCACTAACCCGCCGAGCGACCAGCCGAGCAGGTGTGCGGGCTCGCTTAACTGTGCCGCCAGCGAGTCGGCCACGGCAGCCACGTCGAACGCGCCATCGAACTCAGCCGCGCCGTGGCCGGGCAAATCGGGTGCGGCGATGCGGCATTCGGGCAAATTGGTAACCAGCAGGTCAAAAATATGATGGTTGGCCGCCCAACCATGCAACAGCATAATATTTACGGAATCAGACATATGGCGCTTTCAACTTGGTTAGCCGGGCAGTGGCGGCTATTTCAGCTAGCCTCCAGCCGAGGCAAACGCTGCGTATTATGCCATGAATTATCCGGCAGCCAGGCATTGTGCGGCGGCTGCACGGCGGATTTACACTGTCTGCGACTGGATGTGCACCGCCGCTGCCCGTTGTGCGCCGGTATTTCCGCTTCCGGCTTGCCATGCGGCCACTGCCAACGCAAACCGCCACCGCAAAACCAGCTCAATGCCGCCTTTGCCTACCGGCCGCCGCTGGGCAACCTGCTGTATGCCTACAAATTCCTCGGCCGCAACGATTTATATGCCGCCCTAGCCGAGCTGATGCTGGCCGAACCGCCCGTGTGGCCGACTCCGCCGGATTTGGTGATGGCGATGCCATTGAGTGTGCGGCGGCTGCACAAGCGCGGTTTCAACCAAAGCCTGCTGCTGGCCGATGCCATAGCCAATCGCTTGAATCTGCCGCTGTTGCCGCCGTTTGCGGTAACCCGCTCCCACCGACCGGCACAAAGCACCCTGCCCCGCAACGAGCGTGCCAAAAACGTGCGCGGCATTTTTCAGGTAGCCTCAGCGGCGGATGTAAAGAACCGTCATGTGCTGTTAATCGACGACGTTGTTACCAGCGGTGCAACAATCGGCGAACTTGCCCGAACTTTACAGCGGGCGGGGGCTGCAGCGGTTTATGGCTGGGTGTTCGCCCGCGCCGAATGAAAAGATAATTGACGTAGTTACCCTGCTGCGGCATCATGCCGCGCATCTTCCCAATGGCTGGTTTGTTGCAAATCAGCCTTATTTATTTGAATTTCGCTGCATATCGCTTCATGTTCAGCATTGTTTTATACCAACCCGAAATCCCGCCCAACACCGGCAACATCATCCGCCTGTGCGCCAACAGCGGCGCCGATCTGCATTTGGTGAAGCCGCTGGGTTTCCCTTTGGATTCAGCCAAAATGAAGCGTGCCGGGCTCGATTATCACGAATTTGCCCGCATCAGCCTGCACGAAACCTTTGAAGATTGCCTTGCCGCCTTGCAAGGGCGCCGCATTTTCGCGCTCACCACCAAAGGCCGCACCCGCCCCGACCAAGCCGAATTCCGGCCGGGCGATGTTTTCTTGTTCGGCCCCGAAACCCGCGGTTTGCCGGCAGAAATCCTCGAAAGGCTACCTGAAAACCAAAAACTGCGCCTGCCCATGTTACCCGGCAGCCGCAGCATGAACCTTTCCAACACGGTGGCCGTGATGCTGTATGAAGCATGGCGGCAAAATGGCTACCAAGGCGGTGTCTAACCGCCAACAACCCCATCCACTCAAGAAACGGAGTCTATTTTGGCTAAATTGAAAAATGCCTTCTTTATCGGCATCACTGCCGCTATCGGTCTGTGTACCGCCCTGATTAACACCGCCGCTGCCGAGCCCAAAGCCGCAACGGCCAAGCCCGCCGCCCGGCAGCAATACCACAGCCGCGGCAGCATTCATTTAAACGCCGTCGCCAAACCCGAACGGCTACACCAATCCGCCAACCGCAGCTACCAAGTACGCGGTGTGCGCTATACCCCGATGACCAATGTGCGCCAATTCACTCAAACCGGCCGCGCATCTTGGTATGGCCGCCAATTCCATGGCCGCCTCACCGCTTCCGGCGAGCGTTACGACATGAACCTCATGACCGCCGCCCACAAAACCCTGCCCATCCCCAGTTATGCCCGCGTAACCAACCTTTCCAACGGCAAAAGCGTAGTGGTGCGCATTAACGACCGCGGCCCCTTCCACAGCAGCCGCGTCATCGACGTATCCCAATCTGCCGCCCGCCAGCTCGGCTTCATCAATGCTGGCACCGCCAACGTGCGCATCGAACAAATCCTGCCCAGCCAGGCACGCGCCGAGGCCGAAACCCAGCAGCCCGCTGCCAAACCAGCCGGCAATATTTATGTGGATTTGCGCCACTTCAACCAGCGCAAAGCCGCCCACGACTACGTAGTACAAACCACCACCCGCCTGCGCCACGCCAACAATACCAGCCAACAGGTATTCATGGTGCCGCAGCGCAACGGCGGCTTCCTCGTCCGCATGGGTCCGTTCACCCACCAAGACAAGGCCGATCAAACCAAGGCTGTGGTTACTACCGAACTGTAAACGCCCACTATCGGCAAACAGGCTACCTGAAAACGCAGCGCAGCGAAGTTTCTGCGAAGCTAAACTTTCAGGTAGCCTGTTTCTTATCTGCCGCCGCTCAAAATAGTCTAATCAAGAATAATTCTTGTCTTGCCAAACCATCCAGCTTATGATTAAATGTTATGGTATAACGTTTGAAAGGCAACTCATGAAACCAAATATCCACCCCGAAAACTACCGCACCGTCCTGTTCTTCGATAGCAGTGCCAACGAAGGCTGGCTCATCCGCTCCTGCGCCCCCACCAGCAACACCATGCAATGGAAAGACGGCAAAGAATACCCCGTATTCATGCTCGACACATCTGCCGCTTCCCATCCCGTTTATACCGGCCAGCAACGCGAGCACAACAAACTAGGCCGCGCCAGCGCATTCAACCAACGCTACGGCAGCATGATGTCTGCCCTGAAAAAGGATAACTGAAATGCAAGTCCTCTCTTCGCTCAAAACCGCCAAAACCCGCCATCGCGACTGCCAAGTGGTACGCCGTCGGGGCAAAGTATACGTAATCTGCAAAAGCAATCCCCGCTTTAAGGCTCGGCAGCGTTAAGCAGGGTTTTAACTAAATAATAGGCTACCTGAAAGCCATTTCCGCGAAGCCAACACCTCTTTCGACAACGCCCATTTTCCGATTCCGATTCAACACGCATAGACCGTTATCGAATCTAAGGTTTCTTGCAAACCCGGCGTTGGCTTCGCGGAAATGGCTTTCAGGTAGCCTTTCTGTTTCCACTGTAAAACACAATCATGCCGTGGCATCAAAGCAGCCCCTATCCCGTCAATAAATTCAATCCCCTTCCCGCAAAGCCCTCGTTTATTCCACCGCAAACGCGTATAATGCGCCACTTTTACTAAGTCATTCCTACGGGATAGACATGAGCGAGCAAACACCGTCAGAAAGCAGCGGCATCGGCAAAGCCATCAAGCGCTACCTGATTACCGGCCTCCTGGTCTGGCTGCCCATCACCATCACCCTGTGGGTGGTAACCTACATCGTTTCCACCACCGACCACCTCTTCAACCTGCTGCCCACCCAATGGCAGCCGGAGAGCTACCTCGGCTTCAACATCCCCGGCCTCGGCTTCATCCTGGCCATCGTTGTGCTGTTCGTAACCGGCGTGCTCGGCGCCAACGTGCTCGGGCGCAAAGTGATTGAAGGCTGGGATTCGCTCTTGGGTCGCATCCCAGTGGTGAAATCCATCTATTCCAGCGTGAAAAAAGTGTCCGAGAGCCTGCTCTCCGACAACAGCCGCTCGTTCAAAACCCCTGTGCTTGTACCCTTCCCGCAGCCCGATATTTGGACGATTGCCTTCGTATCCGGCAGCCTTTCCGAAGCATTGCAACAAGGGCTACCTGAAAACGAAGAATACCTCTCCGTATACGTACCCACCACGCCCAACCCCACCGGCGGCTACTATATCTTCGTGCGCAAACAAGACATCCACCCCTTGGCCATGAGCGTGGACGAAGCGTTAAAATATGTGATTTCGCTGGGCATGGTGGCGCCGGATGAGCACAAAAACGGCAAATTGGCTGCTCCAATCAAGCTGCCCGAGCCTACCGAATGATTTTTTAGATAGTCTCTTGCCAATTCCAAAGGCTACCTGAAAATCAACTGTTATCATAATAAAGACACTACTTACCATCTGCGGAGGACATCATGGTATCGGAAACTATCATTCCCGTTGTAAAAGAATGGGGCATCTATATCGGAAGCGCTTTAGCAATCAGTTTAGTTTTAATTATTTTGCTGGCTTTCCTGTTTCGCGCTCTGAATATTTTCCCTAACGACAAAAAAAGCAGGCAGATACTATTTTCATTTCTTGCTAAAACCATTGCGGCACTTTCTATTGCTGCTTCCATGTATCTATATGCTCAAAAATAGCATAAGCAAAATTTTCAGGTAGCCACGAAGGCTACCTGAAAACCCCACAAACCTTTACAATTACCCTTTATCGTTTAATAAAACACTTTTCAGGAAACACCGAAATGCGTACCAACTACTGCGGCTTAATCAGCGAGCAATACTTAGACCAAACCGTAACCGTCAAAGGCTGGGTGCACCGCCGGCGCGACCACGGCGGCGTGATTTTTATCGACCTGCGCGACCGCGAAGGCATCGTCCAAGTCGTCATCGACCCCGACACGCCCGAAGCGTTCAAGCTGGCCGATTCTGCCCGCAACGAATACGTTTTGAGTATCACCGGCCGCGTGCGCAACCGCCCCGAAGGCACCACCAACGACAAAATGGTGTCTGGCAAAATCGAAATCTTGGCCAAGGAAATCGAAATCCTGAACCCCGCCGCTACGCCGCCGTTCATGATTGACGACGAAAACATCAGCGAAACCGTGCGCCTGCAAAACCGCGTCATCGACCTGCGCCGCCCCGTGATGCAGCGCAACCTGCGCCTGCGTTATCAGGTAGCCATGGGTGTGCGCCGTTATTTGGACACACAAGGCTTCATCGACATCGAAACGCCGATGCTAACCCGCTCCACCCCTGAAGGCGCGCGCGACTACCTCGTGCCGAGCCGTGTGCATCCGGGCGAATTCTTCGCGCTGCCTCAGTCGCCGCAGTTATTCAAACAATTGCTGATGGTGGCCGGTTTCGACCGCTACTACCAAATCACCAAATGCTTCCGCGACGAAGATTTGCGTGCCGACCGCCAGCCTGAATTTACCCAAATCGACTTGGAAACCTCGTTCTTGAACGAGGATGAAATCATGGACATCACCGAAGGCATGGCCAAACAGGTATTCAAAGAAGCTTTGGGCGTGGAACTGGGCGATTTCCCGCGCATGCCCTATTCCGAAGCCATGTTCTACTACGGCTCCGACAAGCCTGATATGCGCATCAGCCTGAAATTCACCGAGCTGACCGATTTGATGAAAACGGAAGAGTTCAAAGTGTTCCGTGGCGCTGCCGATATGAAAGGCGGCCGCGTGGTGGCTCTGCGTGTGCCCAACGGCGCGAAACTGAGCCGCAAGGAAATCGACGAATACACCCAATTTGTCGGCATCTACGGCGCGAAAGGCTTGGCCTACATCAAAGTGAACGATGTAAGCAATTTGAGCAACGGCGAAAACAGCGGTTTGCAATCGCCCATCGTCAAATTCTTGTCTGAAAGCAGCCTGCAGGAAATCATCAAACACACCGGCGCGCAAAACGGCGACATCATCTTCTTCGGCGCAGACAAAGCCAAAGTGGTGAACGAAGCCATCGGCGCATTGAGGATTAAAATCGGCAAAGAGCACGGCGCAGAAAACGGCTACTTTGTAGACGAATGGAAACCGCTGTGGGTGGTGGATTTCCCCATGTTCGAATACGACGAGGAAAACGACCGCTGGGCCGCCATGCACCATCCGTTCACCTCACCCAAACCCGGCCACGAAGACCTGATGGAATCCGACCCTGAAAACTGCCTGGCCCGCGCCTACGACATGGTATTGAATGGCTGGGAAATCGGCGGCGGCTCCATCCGTATCCACCGTGCCGACATTCAGGAAAAAGTGTTCGCCGCACTGAAAATTACGCCCGAAGAGCAGCAAGAAAAATTCGGCTTCCTGTTGGACAACCTGAAATTCGGCGCGCCACCGCATGGCGGTTTAGCATTCGGCCTCGACCGTTTGGTGGCCTTGATGGCGCAAGCCGAATCCATCCGCGATGTGATTGCCTTCCCGAAAACTCAACGCGCGCAAGACCTGCTGGTGGATGCCCCCAACCATGTGGACGAACTCCAACTGCGCGAACTGCACCTGCGCTTGCGCCAGAAGCAGACCGAGCAGAAAGAAGCGTAAACTGCCCAGCACACAGCCTGAAAACACCGCAGTTTTCAGGCTGTGTTTTATTCTGAACTATAGCGTTTGCCGCTGCACTTTAGGGATGGCCACAGCAATGATGGCTGCATACCAAGCAAACCAACGCCACAGGAAAAATTAGCACTTTGGCTAAGCCCTGCGGTTAGAGTACAATACCCACAGCAAACTACTGTTATATAAAATATTAACCCCCAACCTATGAAATGCCCCTTCTGCCACCATAACAACACCCAGGTAATCGACTCCCGCCTGCTGGAAGAACAAAACAGCATCCGCCGCCGCCGCCGTTGTGCGGCCTGCGACCGCCGCTTCAGCACCTACGAAACCGTAGAGCTGCGGATGCCGCAGATTATCAAAAACAACGGCGAGCGCGTTATGTTCGATCCGCTCAAACTGCAAACCAGCCTGCAACGCGCCCTGCACAAACGCCCTATTTCTGCCGAAGCCATCGAACACACCGTGCACGAAATCGAAGAGTGCCTGTATAAAACCGGCAGCAAAGAAGTGCCCTCCCGCCTGATTGGCGAACTGGTGATGGAACGGCTTGCCAAGCTCGACCAAGTAGCCTATGTGCGCTTCGCCTCCGTGTATAAAAGCTTTAAAGACGTGGCCGAATTTACCCGTACCGTAGCCGGGCTGGAACGCACCGACCATTCCTAGGCCGCGCAAAATCCTGCAAACCCGCTGCGCCACACAGCCCGTTTTGCTATACTGCGCTCCGTTTACGTTTACTGACTCCAAGGAAAACCTATGAACCGCTCCCACACATCCCTCCTCCTGCTTGCCCTTTCAGGTAGCCTCTTGTTAGCCGGCTGCAACCAACAGGCCGAAACCTCCGTAGTTGCCCCCAGCGCCAGCGAAGTGGCCGCTGCGTCCGCAACCGCTGCAGCATCTGCCGCCGCACAAAATCCCAGCCAAACCCTGGCTACTGAAGACGGCGTTATCAGCCTCACCGTAAACGGCCATTTTGAAGACAAATCAGCCGAAGCCGCCCAATATGTCGACAGCACCGACAGCAATAAAATCAGCCTGCTGCAATACGACGCCGACCAAGACATCGCCATCACCATCAGCAACTTCGGTGCCCCAAAACAGCCGGCCGAAGCCTACTTCGCCAAACTGAGCGAAAGCCTGAAAGCCGACCAAGGCCTGCAAGACACCGCTGTGGATATCCCGGCCGACCAGCGCATGGGCTACCGCTTCAGCCACGGACAAGACGATAACGCGCTCAACGAAAGCTGCGTGGCCGTGTATGCCCAAAACCTCTACACCGTCTGCGCCACCAGCGGCACCGCCTCCCTCCCCGAGCTGGATGCCCTGCTGAAAAACCTCACCGTGAAACAATAAGCCATGCCCAATCCGCCAACCTGCTCAAGTTTGGCGGATTTTGTTTCCCCTGTATGGCTAGTTTTCAGGTAGCCCTCGCAAGCGTGAAGGCTACCTGAAAATTCATCCTCAACAAATCTAACACGAGCTCATGCAGCTTGCTACGCAGCCAACATCCAGCCAGCCATTTGCAGCATGGTATAGCTGAGGATGCCTGCTTAATCTATGTGTTTGAGGCTACCTGAAAACCTAAACCGATTTTCAGGTAGCCTCTGCATCCCACAAACTGCGCTATACTGCCGTACCTGTTTCCTGTTTCCCACCATGCTCACCGACACCCACTGCCACCTTGCCGACTCCGCGCTTGCCCGCCGGCTACCTGAAATCACTACTGCAGCCCATGCCGCAGGAGTGCAGCGTTTTATTGTGCCGGCGGTAACCGAAGCGGATTTCGATGCCGCCTGCCGACTACACGCCCTGCCGGCATATTATGGCGCGCTTGGTCTGCACCCGTGGTTTGCCGAAAGCTTCCAACCCGGTTTAATTAGCCGTATCGCCGATCGCCTGCAAGCGCAGCCGGGGCTGCTGGTGGGCGAAATCGGGCTGGATTACTATGGCGATCGCAAGCAGACCCGAGCCGCACAAACCACTGCCCTGCTCGCCCAGCTCGACTTGGCACAGCAATTCGGCCGACCTGTGCTGCTGCACCATGTGCGCGCCGCTGCCGATGTGGTTGCCGCGCTCAAGCACAGCGGTTTCCGCAGCGGCGGCATTGCCCATGCGTTTTCAGGTAGCCTCGAAGAAGCACATGCCTTTATCCGCTGCGGCCTGCTTATCGGCATCGGCACGCTGGTGCTCAACCCGAATGCCCGCAAAGTGCGCACCGCCGCAGCAGAGCTGCCGCTGGAACACTTGGTGCTGGAAACCGACAGCCCGTTTACGCCGATAGCCGGTATGGGAGAAAACACGCCCGCCAATGTACGGCAGGTGGCAGAAACAGTAGCGGCCTTGCGCGGCATCAGCATGCAGGAAGTAGCTGCAGCCACCGAGCAAAACGTGGATAGGCTGCTGTCTTTCCCTTAAGTTGATGCGGTGGCGCTCTCAAGCATCCATGCAGGGAAGTTTATTTGCATAATTGTTTGGCGACAGCCAATGGCTATACTAAGCAAACAACGCTGTGTCCCATTGTTGGAAACAGCGTTGTTTGCCTGATTGCTCAAGATCAGCCAATGAAAAGGCTACCTGAAATTGGCACCGTATTTATCACAAGACCAGGTTTCAGGTAGCCTCTCCACCCTGTTGCGCCCCTCACTCAAGCAATCGCTCTACCGACTTTAATAAATTTATTTTTGCTGGTTGTAAGTGATTGGTTTAGAAATCCATACACCACCCAGCCACAAAGCCTTACATTTTGCCACCTTTTTTTTGCCATTGAAATACATTATATTGTGCGAGTTTCACTCGCCAAACACATTATCTTGTGTTGCCTACTCAAAATCAGGATGGGAAAATGAACGATACCGTTAATCTCAAAGTTACCAAGCGCGACGGCCGTTTGGAGCCGATCGACCTCGATAAAATCCACCGCGTTGTTACTTGGGCGGCGCAAGGCCTCGACAACGTATCCGTGTCGCAAGTCGAGCTTAAATCCCATATCCAGTTTTACAACGGCATACGTACCGACGATATCCACGAAACCATCATCAAAGCTGCTGCCGACCTGATTTCCGAAGACACGCCCGACTACCAATACCTGGCTGCCCGCCTCGCCATTTTCCACCTGCGCAAAATCGCCTATGGCGAGTTTGAGCCGCCGCACCTGTTTGACCACGTCAGCAAGCTGACCGCCGAAGGCAAATACGACCGCCACATCCTCGAAGACTACAGCCGCGAAGAGTTCGACGAAATCAACGACTATATCGACCACGCCCGCGACATGACCTTCTCCTATGCCGCCGTGAAGCAGCTGGAAGGCAAATATCTGGTGCAAAACCGCGTCACCCGCCAAATCTACGAAACCCCGCAGTTCCTCTACATCTTGGTGGCCATGTGCCTGTTTGCCAAATATCCCAAAGCCACCCGCTTGGATTACGTCAAACGCTTCTACGACGCGGTTTCCCTGTTCAAAATCTCGCTGCCCACCCCCATCATGAGCGGCGTGCGCACCCCCACGCGCCAATTCTCCAGCTGCGTGCTGATCGAGTGCGACGACAGCTTGGATTCCATCAACGCCACCACCAGCGCGATTGTGAAATACGTTTCCCAACGTGCCGGCATCGGCATCAACGCCGGCCGCATCCGCGGCCTGGGCAGCGAAATCCGTGGCGGCGAAGCCCAGCACACCGGCTGCATTCCGTTTTTCAAAATGTTCCAAGCCGCCGTTAAATCCTGCTCGCAAGGCGGCGTGCGCGGCGGTGCGGCCACCCTGTTCTACCCGCTGTGGCACATCGAAGTGGAAAGCCTGTTGGTATTGAAAAACAACCGCGGCGTGGAAGACAACCGTGTGCGCCAGCTCGACTACGGCGTACAAATTAACCGCCTGCTCTACACCCGCCTGATCAAAGGCGGCAACATCACCCTGTTCTCGCCCAACGAAGTACCCGGCCTGTACGACGCCTTCTTCGCCGACCAAGACGAATTCGAGCGCCTATATGTGCAGTATGAGCAAGACCCGGCCATCCGCAAACGCGTGGTGCCCGCTACCGAGCTGTTCTCCACCCTGATGCAGGAACGTGCCGGCACCGGCCGCATCTACATCCACAACGTAGACCACAGCAATACCCACAGCCCGTTTGATCCCGCCGTAGCTCCCGTGCGCCAGTCCAACCTATGCTTGGAAATCGCTCTGCCCACCAAGCCGTTAAACGACATCAACGACGAAAACGGCGAAATCGCCCTCTGCACCCTGTCCGCCTTCAACCTCGGCGCATTGGAAAACTTAGACGAGCTGGAAAACCTTTCCGACCTCGCCGTGCGCGCGCTCGATGCCCTGCTCGACTACCAAGACTACCCCATCCCCGCCGCCCGCAAAGCCACCATGAACCGCCGCACCCTCGGCATCGGCGTGATCAACTACGCCTATTACCTGGCCAAACACAGCGTGCGCTACAGCAACGATTCCGCCCTCGCCCTTACCCACCGCACCTTCGAAGCCATGCAATACTACCTGCTCAAAGCTTCCGTGCAGCTGGCCAAAGAATACGGCGCCTGCCCCCTGTTCGGCCAAACCGTGTATGCCAAAGGCATACTGCCTATCGACACCTACAAAAAAGACCTCGACAGCATCTGCAGTGAGCCCCTGCACTACGATTGGGAAAAGCTGCGTGCCGACATCATCCAGCACGGCCTGCGTAACTCCACCCTCACCGCACTCATGCCCAGCGAAACCAGCTCGCAAATCGCCAACGCCACCAACGGCATCGAGCCCCCGCGCGGCCTGGTAACGGTAAAAGCCTCCAAAGACGGCATCCTCAAACAAGTCGTGCCCGAATTCGAGCGCTTGAAAAACCAATACGAAACCCTGTGGCAGATGGGCGGCAATGACGGCTACCTGAAATTGGTCGGCATCATGCAGAAATTCGTCGATCAAGCCATTTCCGCCAACACCAGTTACGACCCGAAACGCTTCGATGGCGGCCGCGTACCCATGAAGCAGATGCTCAAAGACCTGCTCACCGCCTACAAATTCGGTCTGAAAACCCTCTACTATCACCACACCCGCGACGGTGCAGACGATACGCAGAGCGATATTCAGGACGACGGCTGCGCCGGTGGAGCTTGTAAGATTTAGCCTGTGATAGCAAGGCTACCTGAAAAAGGAGTTTATTTTCAGGTAGCCTATTACTCCTTGTTGATTTCAGCCCAACAGGCTACCTGAAAACCCTTTTTCCACATCCACATCATGCTGATTAAATCTGCCGACGATAAAAGCAAAAAATTAAAGTTGCTGGAAGATTTAAAAAATCTTCCTCTCAACACACGTCAGCGTAAAGACTTAGATAAAGAAATTGATAGGCGTTGGAAAGGGATACAAGGAGAACGTAGTGCGGCCTACTATATAGATAACTATCTCGGAGATAGTGAATATTATATAGTTCTACATGATCTTCGAATAGAGGTTGATGGGGAAACTGCTCAAATTGATCATTTATTAATTAATCGTGTATTTGCCTTTTTGCTTGAAACAAAAAATTTTAATGCCGATATATCCATCAATGAATTGGGAGAGTTTACAACCCAGTCACGCTGGAAAAAACAAGGTATTCCATCCCCTATCGAACAAAGTAAACGGCACGAACGAATCCTATTGAAACTGTTCGATCGTATCGGCGTAAAAATGAAAACCGGTCGCCCGCTGGAAGTACACCATGCCGTTCTTGTGTCGCCGCAGTCCATTATCCGCAGGCCAGATAGCAAAGATTTTGATACTTCCTGCGTCATCAAAGCCGATGCTATCAGGCAATGGCACGAGCAATTCGGCGAAAATAGAGTAGGCGTCGGCTTCGTTCTCAACCATATGTTTGATGCCCTGTTAATCAACAACGAAACCATTCACGAATGGGGGCGGCGCATTGCGGCAGAACACAAACCGGAAGGGCTATTGGAATATCTGCCCAACTCCATCAAACCCTTATTGACAAACTGCCACACCTGCGGGCAGGCCATCAGCGAAAATGAAGCATTGCTATGCCTGCATAACCATGAACGCTTCAGCGGCAAAATATACTGTCGCGAGCACCAGCAGGCAGCCTTACAACAAAAAGCACCCCCCGCCAGCCCCGAATCCGAAACCGAAACCGGACATGATGAATACTGCGCACACTCAGGCTGTCATGAAAAACTCAGCCAGGCAGTCATTCAATATTGCCAAAAACACAGCAGCCGTTTCGGCGGCAAACTGTATTGCTGCGAACATCAGCAGAGCAACACAACCGACAAAATAAGCAACACCCAAGCCGAGCAAACAGAAACAGAGCAAATCCATTGCAACCACCCAGGCTGCGATAAGAAGCTTACCCCGGCAGTGGTTCAATATTGCCAAAAATATTCCAAACGTTTTCACGGTAAACTGTATTGCATGGAACACCAACGTGCCAAAAACCGTACCTAACCCGCTATATTATTTTCAGGTAGCCTGAAGCCCTATATCCTTCCCCAATCACATTGTAAAAGAGATCCCGCTATGTCCTGCGAACACCTCGTCATGTCCTACAGCACCTTCAGCAAGGAAAAAAACGACGCCCTCAAAGAACCAATGTTTTTCGGCCAGCCCGTCAACGTTGCCCGCTACGACCAACAGAAATACGAAGTTTTTGAAAAACTGATTGAAAAACAGCTTTCCTTCTTCTGGCGGCCGGAAGAGATCGACGTATCGCGCGACCGCATCGACTACGCCAACCTGCCCGACCACGAAAAACACATCTTCATCAGCAACCTCAAATACCAAACCCTGCTCGATTCCATCCAAGGCCGCAGCCCCAACGTTGCCCTGCTGCCCTTGGTGTCTATTCCCGAGCTCGAAACTTGGATTGAAACCTGGAGCTTCAGCGAAACCATCCACTCACGCAGCTACACCCACATTATCCGCAACATCGTCAACGATCCCTCCATCGTGTTCGACGACATCGTGCAAAACGAATACATCATCGCCCGCGCCGAAGATATCGCCTGCTACTACGACGACCTCATCGAATACACCCAGTATTACAACCTGCTGGGCGAAGGCGAACACCGCGTAAACGGCAAAACCATCGTGGTGAGCCTGCGCGATTTGAAGAAAAAGCTCTACCTCTGCCTGATGTGCGTCAATGTGCTCGAAGCCATCCGCTTTTACGTTTCCTTCGCTTGCTCCTTCGCCTTTGCCGAACGCGAGCTGATGGAAGGCAACGCCAAAATCATCAAACTCATCGCCCGCGACGAAGCCCTGCACCTCACCAGCACCCAGCACATGCTCAACCTCATGCGCAGCGGCACCGACGACCCCGAAATGGCCGAAATCGCTGCCGAGCTGGAAAACGACTGCTTCGAGCTCTTCAAAAAAGCCGCCGAGCAAGAAAAAGAGTGGGCGGAATACCTCTTCAAAGACGGCAGCATGATCGGCCTGAACAAAGACATCCTGTGCCAATATGTGGAATACATCACCAACCACCGCATGATGGCCGTCGGTCTGAACGCCGCCTTCCCCGCCGCCACGCAAAACCCCATCCCCTGGATCAATGCCTGGCTCTCTTCCGACAACGTTCAGGTAGCCCCGCAGGAAGTGGAAATCTCCTCCTACCTCATCGGCCAAATCGACGCCGAAGTCAGCGCCGACGACTTGGGTGACTTCGAACTGTAATCTCATCCCAAATCCAGCCAAAAGGCTACCTGAAAATCGCCCAACTGATTTTCAGGTAGCCTTTGAGCTTAAAACCACGTGTTAGAATAAAGCAGATTAACGTTCAATCCAAGCAGCCTGCGCAGCCAATGCATACAGCAAAGCAAGCCAATACCGTATTCAAAAATTAAACTGCACCCAACCCATAATAAAACCCAACTGCCACACCACCATGTCCACCGCCAGCCAAATCGAAGCCCTCCTGCCGCAAACCCAATGCCGCCAATGCGGCTACGACGGCTGCGCCCCCTATGCCCAAGCCATCGCCCAAGGCCAAGCCCCCATCAACCTCTGTCCGCCCGGCGGTGACATCGTGCTGCACGAACTCGCCGAGCTGCTGCACACCCCGCCGCTGCCCCTAGCCCAGCCCGAAAAAGCCGCTGTAAAAGCCCTAGCCTATATCGACGAAGCCGCCTGCATCGGCTGCACCGCCTGCATCAAAGCCTGCCCCGTCGATGCCATCCTCGGTGCCTCCAAACTCATGCACACCGTGCTGACCGACGAATGCACCGGCTGCAGCCTTTGCCTGCCGCCCTGCCCCGTAGACTGCATCGAAATGCAGCCCGTACCCGATACCGTATTGCCCCGCGCCGGCGCCCAAGCCCAACCGGAACAAGCCCGCCGCGCCGCTGCCGCACACGCCAAACAACGCTTCCAACACCGCGAGCAGCGCCAACAGCGTGCTGCTGCCGAACGCCAAGCCCACCTTGCCCAACGAGCCGCCGCCGTGCAAGCAGCCGCCCAAACTCCCCTGCCTACCCAGCCGGCAGCAACCCCTGCCAAACCAAATAATCCCACCACACCCGCCTTCAACCCGGCCGACCTCATCGCCCGCGCCATGGCCGGCGCCCAAGCCCGGCAAAACCAGCGCACCGTGCCCAGCAATCACGACAGCTTCCGCCAGCAACAAATTGCCGCCGCCCAACAACAAGCCGCCCACCGCCGCGCCCTGAAACACATCCGCTACGGCAACGAAGCCGAACAAGCCGCCGCCAAAGACTACCTCCGCCAACTCAAAGCCGAAGAAGAAGCCCAATCTCAAAACTGATCCATTGCAGCCATCAAACAAAAAGGCTACCTGAAAATCTTCAACCGCAATTTTCAGGTAGCCTTTTGTTGCTTTTCAACGCCGGCTTAAGCCGGCCAATTCAGCCGTTTATTTGCCGGCCATCCGATTGATAATCTTCTCGCCGCGCAGCTGGTGCAGCACCGCCATGGCGATGTGCCCGAAGGCCAGCACAAACAGCAGATACGCCAGTTTGCCGTGCGCCGCATTGCCCAGCTGCGTCATCCACTCGATAGGCTGCTCGATTTTATGCATCACCGTGATGCCGAACACTTCCAAATCGCCGCGTGCAGAGCCGTATTGGCGAATCATCGCCACTGTCGGCACCGCCGTCATCAGCACATACAGCGCGGCATGCCCCAGCTTCACCGCCAAGCTGCCGTGCGGGCGATTATGCCAATTAGCCAGTGCCCAAACCAGGCGCAAAGCCACCAAAACCAGCAGCAGGAAGCCCACTGATTTGTGGTAGCCCATCAGGCTGTAGTATTTTTCGTTGATATTCCACATGGCCGCCGTGCACAGCATAAAGGCAAACATGGCCGCCATCAGCCAATGGAAAAAACGGCTGAGGGTGCCGTAGTATTGTGGTGTGTCTTTCATTGTTATTTCCTTTTTTAAAAACCGAAAAGCGGCGGATTATAACGGATTAGATTAACTTTCGATACCAAGCGGCAAGCTGCAGGCAATACACGGCAATTTAACGCACACTGAGCTCTACTTGCTGCACCAAAAAGGCTACCTGAAAGATTTCAGGTAGCCTTTTGATGGTTACAACACCACGCAGCTTACTTACCAAACAACGCCGCCACCATCTCGGCCTGCTCTTCGGTAAACGCGGGTTCGCCGAGGCGGGCGGCTACGGTGTATTCGTTGGCAAACTGCTGTCGGGCGGATACCGCCTGCCATTCTTTCAGGCGGGCGGTTTTGCCCTGTTTGATTTTGGCGGCAACTTGCAGGGCTGCTTGTTTGCGGGTAGGCATAGTGGCAAATATTAGTTTGAATAGCAGGATGGATTGTTCAGGTAGCCTTGATTATGTTTGAGGCTACCTGAAAAGCGGATTACTTGGTGAGCAATTCCAAAGCCTCACGGTATTTGGCCAAGGTTTTTTCAATAACTTCGGCAGGTACGGCAGGGGCGGGAGGCTGTTTGTTCCAGCCGCTTTGTTCGAGCCAGTCGCGGATGAATTGCTTGTCGAACGAAGGCGGGTTGCTGCCGGCTTGGTATTGGTCGGCCGGCCAAAAGCGGCTGGAATCGGGAGTGAGCACTTCGTCCATCAGGGTGAGCGTGCCGTTTTCATCCAGGCCGAATTCGAATTTGGTGTCGCAGATGATGATGCCGCGTGTGCGGGCGTATTCGGCGGCTTCGCTATAGAGGGCAATGGCTTTGCGGCGCACTTCTTCGGCCAGCTCCCGGCCGATGAGGCGGGCGCACTCGTCAAAGCCGATGTTGATATCGTGGTTGCCCACTGCGGCTTTGGTGGACGGGGTGAAGATGATTTCGGGCAGCTGCTCGGCTTCGCGCAGGTTTTCAGGTAGCCTGATGCCGCACACGGCGCCGGTTTGGCGGTATTCTTTCCAGCCGCTGCCGGCCAAATAACCGCGCACGATGGCTTCGATTTTCAGCGGTTCGAGCCGTTTGGCCACCACGGCGCGTTTTTCCAGCGCAGCGGCCACATCATGCGGCAAAACGTCGTATACGGTTTGGCCGGTGAAGTGGTTGGGCATGATGTGCGAGAGCTTGCCAAACCAGAAATTGGAAATCTGAGTGAGGATTTCGCCTTTGCCGGGAATGGGCTCGTTCAAGATCACATCGAAAGCGGAGAGACGGTCGGAGGCAACGATGAGCATGCTGCGGCTGTCGATTTCATACAAATCGCGCACTTTGCCGGAATAGATTTTTTTCAACGGAATGGTGGTCATGATGGATTATTGGGCGGGTGGTTGGAAAGTTGGTATTCTAGTCCAATTGCCGCGCGGAAAAAACGGCAGCGTGGAAATATCATGCGGCAAGGCGGCAAAACAGTTGCCGAACTGCATTTTATGCTTGAGAATGCTGCCCGCATCAGCAGGCTACCTGAAAGCCTAAGCCTCAATGCAGTTAGAGTGAAACCGAAGCGCTTATGTTTCAGGTAGCCTCTCCCTCCATCCCCTCACTTAAGGAAACATCATGAGCAATCTGATTATTGAAGACATCGAAACCGGCAGCGGCAAAACCGCCGAAAAAGGCAAACGGATTTCCGTACACTACAGCGGCTACCTCACCAACGGCAGCAAATTCGACTCCAGCCTCGACCGCGGCCAACCGCTCACCATCATCCTGGGCGTAGGCCAAGTCATCCGAGGCTGGGACGAAGGCTTCGGCGGCATGCGCGAAGGCGGCAAACGCAAGCTCACCATTCCACCGGAAATGGGCTACGGTGCACGCGGCGCCGGCGGCGTGATTCCGCCGAACGCCACTTTGATTTTTGAAGTGGAATTGCTGAAGGTACACGATTAAGCGGCGTCTTTCTGTATAAAGTAAAGGCTACCTGAAAACTGTAATCCAAGTTTTCAGGTAGCCTTTTCCAATTTCTTTGCTGATCGATTTTCAGGTAGCCTCTTACACACAAAAGGCTACCTGAAAATTTCTGCCTCCTACGTCTGCGTTACAGCAAATGCGCCACCGCCGCGCGTTCGTCTTCCAATTCTTTTAGTGTGATGCCGATACGTTCACGGCTGAAGTCGTCGATTGGCAAGTCTTTAATCACGCGGTATTCACCATTTTCGCACACCACGGGCAGGCCGAAGATAAGGCCTTCGGGGATACCGTAGGCACCGTCTGACGGCACGCCCATGGTGACCCAGCGGCCGTTGCTGCCGAGCACCCAGTCGCGGATGTGTTCGATGGCGGCGTTGGCGGCGGAAGCAGCGGAAGAGAGGCCGCGTGCTTCAATGATAGCGGCGCCGCGTTGGGCCACGGTGGGCAGGAAGTGTTCGGGGTTCCATTGTGCATCGTTAATCAGCTCTTGTACGCTTTGGCCGTTTACGGTGGCAAAGCGGTAGTCGGCATACATGCTGGGGCTGTGGTTACCCCATACGCATAATTGGTTGATGTTGTTAACAGAATGGCCGATTTTGAGGGCGATTTGGTTGAGGGCGCGGTTGTGGTCGAGGCGCAGCATGGCGGTGAAATTGCGCGCGGGCAGGTCGGGCGCGGATTTCATGGCGATATAGGCGTTGGTGTTGGCGGGGTTGCCCACCACAAGCACTTTCACGTTGCAGCTGGCCACCTTATTCAACGCGGCGCCTTGCGCGGTGAAGATATTGGCATTGGCATGCAGCAGGTCGGCGCGTTCCATACCTTTGCTGCGCGGGCGGGCGCCAACCAAAATGGCGATTTCCGCATCTTGAAACGCGGCTTCAGGATCGCTGGTGGCAAATGCATCGGCCAACAGCGGGAAGGCGCAGTCGTGCAGTTCCATAATCACGCCCTGCACAGCCTGCTGCGCCTGCGGCAAATCGAGCAGCTGCAAGATAACGGGCTGGTCTGCGCCGAGCATATCGCCGGCGGCAATGCGGAATAATAATGAGTAGGCAATCTGGCCGGCAGCGCCGGTTACGGCTACACGGATGGGGGCTTTAGCTGTGTTGGTGTGGGTCATGGCTTGATGTAGTGGAGAGAGGATGAATATTAAAGTGTGCAATGCTGCCACAGATTTTTCAGGTAGCCTGAGGCAGCGCATAAAAGCACGTTATGATACATTAAAGTTGGCATATTTGTGGCGCTTTTCCGTTATTTTATATTAAGAACAAGGGCAAACGCGCTATCAAACAACCTGATTATTTATCTGACAATTAACTAAAATCCTTTTAGCACACAATCACCCTTTTTGATGTTCGCTATGTTAAGTTGATTTAAAGCAAAGGCTGCTATATGATTTATGGCTGGGTAAGCGCGGCCGGCTTTCGGTTGCCGCGCCCTGCCCGATAAAGGCTACCTGAAAATGTTTTCAAGCATACGCAGGCGGCTTTTGGTTTTGAGTGCCGGCTACGGCCGGCTTGGGATATTGCCAATCTGAGGAAGTTTCGCCATGCGAACGACTAACAGACCGATATTCCTGGACATCATCAGCATCCGGCTGCCGATTCCGGGGATTGTTTCCATTCTGCACCGCATCAGCGGCGTGCTGTTGTTTATCAGCCTGCCGCTTCTGTTGTGGCTGCTTGCCGGCACGCTGGATAATGCCGCCGCCTTTAAATCTTATCGCGCCTTCGTGACCCATCCGCTGGTGAAAATCGGCCTAATCGGGCTGCTGTGGGCTTATCTGCACCACTTCTTTGCCGGTATCCGCTTCCTGTTTTTGGATGCGCACAAAGGCCTGGCGCTGAACACTGCCCGCACCACCGCCAAAACCGTGATGGCGCTGGCTTTGATCTGCACCGCAATTTTGGGAGTATGGCTATGGTAGACCGCAAACTTACCGGCGCGCACTACGGCCTGCGCGATTGGATTATGCAGCGCGCCACCGCTGTACTGATGCTGATTTACACCGTCGCGCTGATTGTATTCCTACTCGCGCTGCCGGGCGATTACGCCGCATGGCAGGCATTTTTTGGCCAAACTTGGGTGAAAGTGTTTACCCAAATCAGCTTCATCGCGCTGTTCCTGCATGCCTGGGTGGGCATCCGCGATTTGTGGATGGACTACATCAAGCCGTTCGGCCTGCGCCTGTTCCTTCAGGTAGCCACCATCGTTTGGCTGGCAGGCTGCATGGTTTACTCGGTTAAAGTGATTTGGGGTTGAACAAGATGACTTATCCTATCCGAAAATTTGATGCCGTTATCGTTGGCGGCGGCGGTGCCGGCCTGCGTGCGGCGCTGCAACTCTCCAAAGCCGGCCTCAACACTGCCGTGCTCTCCAAAGTATTCCCCACCCGCTCCCACACCGTGGCCGCGCAGGGCGGCATTTCCGCCTCGCTGGGCAACGTGCAGGAAGACCGCTGGGATTGGCATATGTACGACACCGTGAAAGGCTCCGACTGGCTCGGCGACCAAGACGCCATCGAATTCATGTGTCGCCGCGCGCCTGAAGCCGTGATTGAGCTGGAACACATGGGTATGCCGTTCGACCGTGTGGAAAGCGGCAAAATCTACCAGCGCCCCTTCGGCGGCCATACTGCCGAGTTCGGCAAACGCGCCGTAGAACGCGCCTGTGCCGTGGCCGACCGCACCGGCCATGCTATGCTGCACACGCTCTATCAGCAAAACGTGCGCGCCAATACCCAATTCTTCGTGGAATGGACCGCGCTCGACCTTATCCGCAATGAGGAAGGCGATGCCGTAGGCATCACGGCCATGGAAATGGAAAGCGGCGATGTGTATATCTTCCACGCAAAAACCATCCTGTTTGCCACCGGCGGCGCCGGCCGCATCTATGCCTCCTCCACCAACGCTTTCATGAATACCGGCGACGGCCTGGGCATCTGCGCCCGTGCCGGTATCCCCCTGGAAGACATGGAATTTTGGCAGTTCCACCCCACCGGCGTAGCCGGTGCGGGCGTGCTGATTACCGAAGGCGTGCGCGGTGAAGGTGGTATTCTGCTCAATGCCGACGGCGAACGCTTCATGGAGCGCTACGCCCCCACCGTGAAAGACCTCGCTTCGCGTGACGTCGTATCCCGCGCCATGTCGCTGGAAATTCTGGAAGGGCGAGGCTGCGGCAAAAACAAAGACCACGTTTTGTTGAAAATCGACCATATCGGTGCAGAAAAAATCATGTCCAAACTGCCCGGTATCCGCGAAATTTCCATCAACTTTGCCGGTGTCGATCCGATTAAAGACCCGATTCCCGTGGTGCCCACCGTGCACTACATGATGGGCGGCATTCCCACCAACTACTTAGGCGAAGTGGTTGCACCGAAAGACGGCAACCCTGAAGCCGTGGTGCCCGGCCTGTATGCTGCCGGCGAATGCGCCTGCGCCTCGGTGCACGGTGCCAACCGCCTCGGTACCAACTCCCTGCTCGACTTGGTGGTGTTCGGCAAATCTGCCGGCGACAGCATGATTGAGTTCATCAAGCAGCACCCCGACATCAAACCGCTGCCCGAAAACGCCGGTGCGCTCACCGAGCAACGCCTGGCACGGCTGAACAGCCAAACCGGCGGTGAAAATGTGGACGTGCTACGCGGCGAACTGCAACGCACGCTGCAGCGCCACGCCGGCGTATTCCGCACCGACGCCATTCTGAAAGAAGGCGTGGATAAAGTACTTGCCCTGGTGGAACGCAACAAACACACCGAAATCGGCGACAAGAGCATGGTGTGGAACACTGCCCGCATCGAAGCGCTGGAGCTCGACAACATGATGGAAGTGGCCAAAGCCACCATGATTGCTGCCGAAGCCCGCAAAGAATCGCGCGGCGCCCACGCCTCCGACGACCACCCCGAGCGCGACGACGAAAACTGGATGAAGCACAGCCTGTTCTACTCCGCCGACAACAGCCTGGCCTACAAGCCCGTGCACACCCAGCCGCTCAGTGTGGAATACATCAAGCCCGCCAAGCGAGTTTACTAGAATAAAAACAACTATCTGGAATTTTCAGGTAGCCCTTCCATGCCGCATTGAGGCTACCTGAAAATACTGCCGCACCCAACCGAAGGAACACCCATGGAAACTATCCGCCTCAAAGTGTACCGCTACAACCCCGATACCGATGCCAAGCCCTATATGCAGGACTACGAGCTCGAAATCGAACCCACCGACGTGAAGCTGCTCGACGCCATCATGAAGCTCAAAGCCAAAGACGACAGCCTCTCTTTCCGCCGCTCCTGCCGCGAAGGCATCTGCGGCTCGGACGGCATGAACATCAACGGCAAAAACGGCCTCGCCTGCCTCACCGATATCCGCAGCCTCAAGCAGCCCATCGTATTGCGCCCCCTGCCCGGCCTGCCCGTCATCCGCGACCTCATCGTGGACATGACTCAATTCTTCAAGCAATATCACTCCATCAAACCCTATGTGGTCAACGACAACCCTGTCGACCCGCAACAGGAGCGCCTGCAAAGCCAGGCCGAGCGTGCCGAGCTGGACGGCCTGTATGAATGCATCCTCTGCGCCTGCTGTTCCACCGCTTGCCCCTCCTTCTGGTGGAACCCCGACAAATTCGTTGGTCCCTCCGGCCTCTTGAATGCCTACCGCTTCATCGCCGACACCCGTGACACCATTACCAACGAACGTTTGGACAACCTCAACGATCCCTACCGCCTGTTCCGCTGCCATACCATCATGAACTGCGTAGACGTTTGCCCCAAACACCTCAACCCTACCCGCGCCATCGGCAAGATCAAAGAAATCATGCTCAAACGTGTGGTATAGCGGATGATCTGCAGCCAGTACGGGCTTGCCTGCCTAGCCGTACTGGCTGTATTGTCTGCAGCCAGTCTCCTTGTCCCCAGTTAAATAATCCGACAGATAAGCCATGCCCACCTTTGACGACACCGCCAAACGCCGCCTGCGCTTCCAAACCCGGCGCGGCCTGCTGGAGCTCGATATTCTGCTGAAGCAGTTTATGGCCGCCGAATTCGACCGCCTAAGCGATGCCGAGCTGGCCGTATTTACCAAGCTGCTCGCCCTGCCCGACCCTGAATTATTCGCCCAACTCAACGGCCAAAACCCTGTTGCCGATGCCGAGAGTGCAGCCTTATTGGATAAAATCCGCAGCAGCCGACGTACTGATTGAACCGCATTCCCTTGAGGCCATCTGAAAGCATAGCTTCAATGAAGTTCAAGCACATAAGGCTACCTGAAAGTACCGCAGAGTTTCTGTGAAGTCAAAGTTTCAGGTAGCCTGTTTCTTTACCACTCGCAGCTGGCACTCAAACACGCCGCAAGCAACTTTAACATTCCGGTTTTCAGGTAGACTCTTCCTTCCATCTTTCCTGTTTTATCAACAGCTCACTATCCCTCCAGCACCCACCTTCTGCCGCCAGCCCACACCCATCCCGCCGAGCCTGCCGCAAAAGGGATTTTTCTTATTGACGTTCCCCATATCGGGTCGTATTATTCAGCGTTATACCGGCGTTTGGCAAACTTCCAGCAACATTTCTGCCGCTGCCTGGTAAACCCCTGAAACTCAACGAAAGGCCGGGCTGATTCCAGAATCTTAGCGACAAAAAGAACAACCTTTTTAGGTAGCGGGCTTCGAGTTTTTAGCATATTCTCCTCCCCGGCCATTCCACCGCGTCAGATTCTCCATTCTCCCCATTTCCAAACAAACAATTTCCTGCGCCAAGCGCAATCAGGCTGCTGGCAAAAGGCTACCTGAAAATGCTTATTCCGAATCGCCATACTCATTTTTAGCCGCCCGTCGTGTGGCGATTCGGAATCGGCATTCGCTGCAGATAGGATAAAGGCTGTCTGCTTAGGCAGGCAGCCCGATAAGCAAGCGTGCTGCTCTTCAAACCTTCACCTTAAATAAGGATCTTGCCATGATGAAAGAACAAAGTAGTTTGTCCTACCTATACGGTACCAACGTCCCGTATATTGAAGATTTGTACGAAGCCTATCTGAGCTCCCCTGATTCCGTGGATAGCCAATGGCGGCAGTATTTCGACCAAGTGGCCGCCATGCCCGGCAACACTCCGAAAGATGTGGCGCACCGCCCGATTCAGGAAGCCTTTGCCAACTTGGCACAGCAACGCGGCGGCGCAGCCGCAGGCGGCGTGGATTTTGCCGCCATACAGAAGCAAGTGGCCGTGTTGAGCCTGATTTCCGCCTACCGCTCCTTGGGCAACCGCGCCGCCGACCTCAACCCGCTCGACCGCACCCATCTCAGACAACTGCCCGAGCTCGATCCCAAAACCTACGGCCTCACTGATGCCGACATGAACACGCCTTTCCATGTCGGCACCGATCTTTCAGGTAGCCCCAAGCTGCCCCTGGCCGAAATCATCCGCCATCTGAAACAAATCTACTGCGGCCCCTTGGCATTGGAATACATGCACATTCCCGACACCGCCGAACGCGAATGGCTGCAGGCACGTTTGGAAGCCAACGGCGCCCGCCCGCAATTTAATGCCGACACCAAACGCCTCATCCTGAAAGAAATCACTGCCGCCGAAACCATGGAGCGCTATCTGCACACCCGCTATGTGGGCCAGAAACGCTTCTCGCTCGAAGGCGGCGAAAGCACCGTGCCCGCACTAAACCACCTAATTCGCGCCTCCACCGCAAAAGGCGTGCAGGAAATCGTAATCGGCATGGCACACCGCGGCCGCTTGAACGTGTTGGTAAACACCATGGGCAAAGCCCCGCAAGCTATTTTCGACGAGTTCGAAGGCAAAGTGGACGCCAAATTCCCCAGCGGCGACGTGAAATATCACATGGGCTTCAGCTCCGACGTGCCCACCCCGCACGGCCCGGTGCATCTGTCTTTGGCCTACAACCCTTCACACTTGGAAATCACTAATCCTGTGATTGAAGGCTCCGTACGCGCCCGCCAAGACCACCGCGGTGCCGAAGGCCGCAAACAGGTGCTGCCCATCCTTACCCACGGCGACTCTGCCTTCATCGGTTTGGGCGTAAACCAAGCCACCTTCAATATGTCGCAAACCCGCGGCTACAGCACCGGCGGCACCATCCACTTCGTGATCAACAACCAAGTGGGCTTCACCACTTCCGACCCGCGCGACACCCGCTCCACCCTGTATTGCACCGACATCGCCAAGATGGTGAGCGCGCCGATTCTGCACGTGAACGGCGACGACCCGGAAGCCGTGTGCCACGCCGCCCAAATCGCGCTGGACTACCGCACCACCTTCCAGAAAGACATCGTGATCGATTTGGTGTGCTACCGCAAACTCGGCCACAACGAAGGCGACGATCCTACGCTGACCCAGCCCCTGATGTACAAACAGGTGGCCGCACACCCCGGCTCCCGCGCCGTGTATGCCGAGCAGCTGATTAAAGAAGGCGTGGTCACCAAGGAAGAAGCCGAAAAACTCATCAGCGACTACCGCGCCGCGATGGATAAAGGCGACCGCATCCAGGAAATCCTGCCCGAACAGAAACGCGAACACGCTGTGGATTGGAGCAAATACCAGCCCATCAGCTGGCGCACTCCGGTGAAAACTGCTCTGCCTGCTGCCGAAATCAAACGCCTGGCCGAGAAATTCACTAATATCCCGGCCGATGTGAAGCTGCACAACACCGTGAGAAAAATCATCGACAACCGCAAAGCCATGGCGGTCGGCGAACAAGCTATCGACTGGGGTATGGCCGAAACCATCGCCTATGCCAGCCTGCTCGAAGCCGGCCACGATATCCGCATTTCCGGCGAAGACTCCGGCCGCGGCACCTTCTCGCACCGCCACGCCGTGCTGCACGACCAAAACCGTGCCGAACGCACCGGCGGCGTGTATATCCCGCTACAACACATCGGTGAAAAACAAGGCCGCTTCAACGTAATCGATTCCATCCTGAACGAAGAAGCCGTAATGGCCTACGAATATGGCTACGCCTCCTCCGCACCGGAAGACCTAGTGATTTGGGAAGCCCAGTTCGGCGACTTCGCCAACGGTGCGCAAATCGCCATCGACCAATTCATCACCTCCGGCGAAACCAAATGGGGACGCTGGTGCGGCCTCACCGTTATTCTGCCGCACGGCTATGACGGCCAAGGCCCGGAACACTCTTCCGCCCGCGTAGAACGCTGGCTGCAACTGTGTGCCGAAGAAAACATCCAAGTGCTGATGATGTCTGAAGCATCGCAGATGTTCCATGCCCTGCGCCGCCAGATTCTGCGCCCCTACCGCAAACCGATGGTGATTTTCATGTCCAAACGCCTGCTGCGCCTCAAAGACGCCTGCAGCCCGCTGGCCAACTTCACCGACGGCGAATTCCGCCTCGTTATCGGCGACACCATACAGGGTCGCGACCAAGATGTGAAACGCGTGATTCTGTGTGCCGGCCAGGTGTACTACGATTTGGCCAAAGCCCGTGCCGACAAAGGCTTGGAAAAAGACATCGCCATCGTTCGCGTTGAGCAGCTCTACCCCTTCCCCTACGAAGAAGTGGCCGCCGAGCTCAAACGCTTCCCGAACGCCACCGAAATCATGTGGGCGCAGGAAGAGCCGAAAAACCAAGGCGCTTGGTACCAAATCCGCCACCGTCTGGAAAAAGTGCTCGGCACCAACCAGCGCCTCACTACTGCCAGCCGCCCGGCCAGCGCCTCACCCGCCGTCGGCTATGCCGTAAAACACAAAGCCGGTTTGGATGGCCTGCTTGAAGACGCGATGAAACTCTAAAGCGCCAACAGGCTACCTGAAACATGCCCAACCGTTTTTAGGTAGCCTCCCCAGAACACGATTTACCTATTTTTCAATTCATTAAAGGATAAAACCATGATTATCGAAATCACCGTACCCCCGCTGCCGGAAAGCGTTACCGAAGCCACCCTGATGAGCTGGCACAAGAAGGTGGGCGACTATGTGAACCGCGACGAAAACCTAATCGACCTCGAAACCGATAAAGTTGTGCTCGAACTGCCCGCCCAGCAGGCCGGTGTGATTGTGGAAATCATCGAACAAGACGGCGCCACCGTTACTGCCGGCCAGCTGTTGGCTAAAATCGACACCGAAGCCAAAGCAGCAGAAGCAGCCCCGGCTGCCGCCCAAGCCCCCGCTGCCGAACCCGCAGGCCACGTGGCAGCTGCAGGCGCACAAGCAGGCGTGGCCATGCCCGCCGCAGCCAAACTGGCTGCCGAAAAAGGCGTGGACGTATCCGGCGTGCAAGGTTCCGGCCGCGACGGCCGTGTGCTGAAAGAAGACGTGGCCGCTATGCCTGCCGCCGCGCCCAAAGCTGCTGCCGCCCCTGCCGTGGCCGTACCGCTGGGCGACCGTGTGGAACAGCGCGTACCGATGAGCCGCCTGCGCCAGCGCGTGGCCGAACGCCTGCTGCAATCTCAGTCGCAAAACGCCATCCTCACCACGTTCAACGAGGTGAATATGAAGCCGATTATGGATTTGCGCACCAAATACAAAGATAAGTTCGAGAAACAATATGGCGTGAAACTGGGCTTCATGTCCTTCTTCGTGAAAGCCGCCGTGGCTGCGCTGAAGAAATTCCCCGCCGTGAACGCTTCGATTGACGGCAACGACATCGTTTACCACGGCTACTTCGACATTGGTATCGCCGTGGGCAGCCCGCGCGGCCTGGTGGTGCCGATCCTGCGCAACGTGGATCAGATGAGCATTGCCGACATCGAATTGGCCATTGTGGACTACGCCAACAAAGCCAAGAGCGGCAAAATCGCCATCGAAGACCTCACCGGCGGTACCTTCTCCATCACCAATGGCGGTACCTTCGGCTCGATGATGTCCACCCCCATCATCAACCCGCCGCAATCCGCCATCTTGGGCATGCACGCCACCAAAGAGCGCGCCGTGGTGGAAAACGGCCAAGTCGTGGTGCGCCCGATGATGTATCTGGCCCTCTCCTACGACCACCGCATTATCGACGGCCGCGAAGCCGTGCTCACTTTGGTTACCATCAAAGAAGCCCTCGAAGACCCGGCCCGCCTGATTTTGGAAATCTAACGGTTTCTAAAATCTAAACCCTTAGCAACATCAGGCTACCTGAAAAGTTTTTTTTCAGGTAGCCTTACTCTTTTGCCACATCAAACACACCAAAGGCTACCTGAAACTTTCAGGTATAGTGGATTAAATTTAAATCAGGACAAGGCGGCGAGCCGCAGACAGTACAAATAGTACGGCAAGGCGAGCCAACGCTGTACTGGTTTAAATTTAATTCACTATAGCCCCAAGCCAAACACCATGACCAATACCACAACCGTCCACCTCTACACCGACGGCGCCTGCAAAGGCAATCCCGGCCCCGGCGGCTGGGGCGTGCTGCTGCGCTACGGCCGCCATGAAAAAGAACTCTACGGCGGCGAAGCCGATACCACCAACAACCGCATGGAGCTCACCGCCGTTATCCGCGGCCTAGAAGCTCTCAACCGCCCCTGCCAAGTAACCATCCACACCGACTCCCAATACGTGAA
Source organism: uncultured Eikenella sp. (assembly GCA_963548155.1). Lineage (GTDB taxonomy): Bacteria > Pseudomonadota > Gammaproteobacteria > Burkholderiales > Neisseriaceae > Eikenella. The sequence goes on along the minus strand of CAUUTP010000011.1, from coordinate 2,557 downwards.
AAACGGCATGGAAAGCTGGATACACGGCTGGAAGAAAAACGGCTGGAAAACTTCCGCCAAACAACCCGTGAAAAACGCCGAGCTGTGGCAGCAGCTCGACCAGCAAGTCGCCCGCCACCAAGTATCCTGGCAATGGGTGAAAGGCCATGCCGGCCACCCCGAAAACGAGCGTGCCGACCAACTGGCCAACCAAGGTGCCGCCAAGGTATCCGATGAGCAACAATAAACGCCAATAATCAAATTATTGGCACAACCTTCCCCACCGCCAGCCGTCCTTTCCGGAAGTTGGCGTTCCGCCCGCCATCTGATAGAATGGCAACCCATACAGTCAATCAAAACGCAGCTTCCAACTCTGCGTTTGATTGACTAAAAATTTGAGTTCACAAGCCGCCGGCACCAGGCGGCTTGCATTTTTATGTAAAAACGGCTGCCCCGCAGCCCTTGTGGAGAAAATCATGCAAAAGATTCCATTAACCGTACGCGGCGCCGAACTGCTCAAGCAAGAATTGCAGCATCTTAAAAGCGTTGAACGCCCTGCCATTATCGAAGCAATCGCCGAAGCAAGAACCCACGGCGATTTATCTGAAAATGCCGAATACGAAGCCGCCAAAGAAAAACAAGGCTTCATCGAAGGCCGTATTTCCGAATTGGAAAACAAACTTTCCGTAGCCCACATCATCGACCCCACCGAAATCCATGCCGAAGGCAAAATCGTATTCGGCTGCACCGTCGTGCTGGAAGACTTAGAAAACGAAACCCAAGTACGCTACCAAATCGTTGGCGACGACGAGGCCGATATTAAAGACAACAAAATCTCCATTAGCTCGCCTATTTCCCGCGCCCTTATCGGCAAAGAAGAAGGCGACGTGGCCGAAGTGCAGGCACCTGGCGGCATCAGAGAGTACGAAGTTATCGAAGTGCTGTATATCTAACAGGTAGGGGCAAAATGAACCCGGATTTCAATCCCTACCAGGCTCCGCAAAGCCAAGACTACCTGCCGCAAAGCACTACTGAATGTTGGCGCGAAGGCAAACGCGTCTTCCTACCCGAAGGCGCTGATCTGCCCCACCGCTGCATCCGCTGCGGCGAAGCAGCCGAACCGCAGCGACGGCCGCGCAAATTGTATTGGTATCATCCCGCTTGGAATCTGTTGCTTATCCCACTTTTGTTCGTTTCCTGGCCCATTGCACTAATCATTGCCCTGGTTGTTCGCAAAGCCATTCCTGTCCACCCCGCCTTTTGCCCACAGCACCAAAAGCAGATGCGCTGGCTGTTTCAGGGCATGCCCGCCATCGTGCTAGTATTGCTGTTGCTGCCACTCACTGCACTGTTCATTCCTTCCTTAAGCAACTATTTTTCCTCAACTTTCATAGCTATGTGGTATTTCAGCATCATCTCCTTCTGTCTAATCTTCGCCCTCGCCACTTCGCCCCTGCGCCCGCGAGTGGTGAAAATTACCGAAGAATACAGCATCCTCAAAGGCTTCGGCCGGGGCTTTCTCGACACCCTGCCGGAAGAATATGAACTGAACAGCCGCCGTTAAAACATAATAACCTTTTGGCAACGTATAGCCAATTTTTAGGTAGCCTTTCTCCAGCAGAAGGCTACCTGACATCTAAAAGGCTACCTGAAACTTCAGGTAGCCTTTTCTTCATTCACACCATCAACTCTTATTCAGCCTCGCCTTCCACTTGTGCTTGCGGCTGTGGCTGATTGGCAGAGGCAGCAGGATTGAGGCTTTGCGTGAGGCCGTTGATGTCGCCGCCGCTCAAGCCCAGCTCTTTGAGCAAACCATCCACCAGCGGAGCTTGGGCGCGGTAGCGCAGGGCGCTGTTTACCACTTGGTCGGACAAAGCCGCATTACCTTGGGCGCCAGAGCTAGCTGAAACACCGTCTGCGGCAGCGCCGCTGAATCCGCCCAAGCCGTTCACCTGCAAAATCTTGATATCGTCGATGTTTTCCATCGGGCGCACGGATTCACGGATGATGTCGGGTAGGTGTTTCAACAGGGCGAGGCGCACTTGCATTTCAACTTGCTCCACGCTCAACACGTTAGCGGCTTCGTTCACGGCACGGGTACCTTCGGCATCAACTTTATATTGCTGCTCTTGCGCTTGCGCCAGCAGCACTTTGGCATCGGCTTCACCTTTGGCTTGCAGGCGTTGTTTCTCAGCTTCGGCTTCAGCGGCGATGCGTACGGCTTCGGCGCGGTCTTGCGCGGCCTGTTTCTCGGCTTCGGCGGCGACGGTAAGCGAAATCGCGTCTTTTTGCGCAGCCTCTTCGGCGGCAATCAGCTCAACCGCTTTGGCACGTTCGGCGCGTTCGGTTTCGCGCACGGTAATCACGCTCTCTTCTTCACGCACGGCGGCGGCGCGGGCTTTGTCGGCCTCGGCTTTGGCTTCGGATTCGGCACGCGATTTTTCGGCAACGGCGATGGCGCGGTCTTGTTCGGCAAGCTCGATGGCTTTGCGGCGCTCGACCTCTGCCTGCTCGACGGCTTGGGCTTTGCGGATGTCTTCGTTTTTAATGTCGCGTTCGGCGGCAATGCGTTTCAAAT
>CAUUTP010000010.1:0-32793 GCA_963548155.1 uncultured Eikenella sp. | reverse complement strand
AACCAGTACAGCGTTGGCTCGCCTTGCCGTAACGTGTGTACTGTCTGCGGCTCGCTGCCTTGTCCTGATTTTTGTTAATCCACTATAACCTAAACGAAATTCAAACGATACCTTTGCCGGAAAACTGGTTGCTGCAGAACCCAAACAAGGCCGCCGTATTTTTCAGGTAGCCTTTGAGTATTATCGCAAAGGCTACCTGAAACCCTGCGATTATTCCGGCAGGCGGCTGATGCGGATTTGTTCGATGCGTTGTCCAGCTTTGGCGGCCACGGTAAAACGCCAGCCGTGGTAGTCGAGGGTGTCGCCCACTTCAGGCAGGGTTTTCAGCTCTTCCATCATCAGGCCGGCCACCGTGTGGTAGTCGGCATCTTCTTCGGGCGGGGGCAGGCCAAGCTGCGGGGCGAGCTCGGCGTATTCGTGACTGCCGTCCACCAGCAGGCTGTCGCTGCTGTCAGTGTTGTTTTCGCCGGATTGGGTATTTTGCTCTTTACGCTCGTAGGCTTCGGGAAATTCGCCGGCAATGGCGGAGAGCAAGTCTTTGGTGGTAACCATGCCCTGCACGGCGCCGAATTCATCCACCACGAGGGCGTAGTCGGCACCGCTGTGGCGGAATTGTTCGATGGCGGAAAGGGTGTTGGTGCTGTCGGGCAGGATGAGCGGCTGGCACAGGGCGGCCTGGATATCAGGCTCTTCACCGCTGAGCAGCTGGTTGAGCAGGTCTTTTTTGTTGATGTAGCCCAAAGGCTCGTCGGCACCGGCTTTGCCCACCACCAGGAGGCGGGAATACGGGGAGTTTTGCAGCTGGGCATATTGCTGCTCGCGGCTTTGGGAAATATCGAGGCGTTCGATGTCGCGGCGGGGCACCATGATGCCGGGCAGGGGGCGCTCGGCTAGGGTGAGCACGCTGCGGATCATGGATTTTTCGTTTTCTTCAAAGTGGCCGGCATCGTGGTTTTCTTCGCCGGCTTTAGCCAGCATGGTTTCGCGGATGCCCATCATGCCGAGCACGTTTTCGGCGGTACGGCGGCGCCAAGAGCGGCTGCCGTAGGCGTTTTTGTCGGTGTTGCGCTGGGAGATTTGGTTGAACACTTCAATCAGCACGGAGAAGCCGATGGCGGCATACAGGTAGCCTTTGGGGATGACTACGTGGAAGGCTTCGGCAATCAGGCTGAAGCCGATCATCAAGAGGAAGCCGAGGCACAGCATCACCACGGTGGGGTGGCGGTTGACAAATTCGGTGAGCGGCTTGCTCGCCCAAATCATCATGGCCATCGCCACAATCACGGCGGCCATGGCGATTTGGATATGCTGCACCACGGCCACGGCGGTCACCACAGCATCGATAGAAAACACGGCATCGAGCACGAGAATCTGCAACACCACGCCCCAAAACGGTGCATGCTGTTTGCGGTGGTCGGTGTCGGAAACGGCGTAGTGATTGGCACCCTCCAGACGCTCGTGCAGCTCGGTGGTGGCCTTATACAGCAGGAATAAGCCGCCCACAAACATGATGATGTCTTTGCCGGCCACGTCCAGCCGCCCCAATGCAAACAGCGGAGTGGTGAGCTGCATGATACGGCCCATAAAGGCGAGCATGAGCAGCCGGATGAGCACGGCCAAAGTCAGGCCGGTGATGCGGGCACGGTCGCGCTGGGCGGGGCGCACTTTGCCGGCCAAAATGGCCACGAACACCAGGTTGTCGATGCCGAGTACGACTTCGAGAATAATCAGCGTAGCGAAGCCCAGCCAGGTTACCGGGTCGGCCAGCCAAGAGAAATCCATGAATGTGAATCCTTGATTACAAATAATAACAACAAACAAAGGCTACCTGAAAACGCTATGAGCAGCTTTCAGGTAGCCTTTAAATACATGCCGTGCACACACTTATCCGCCGAGGCAGGCTCGGGCTCTGGAGATGAGGGGGAATCAGTGTGCATATTGGCGTGGAAAGAATGATGAGGCGGTAAGTTTAGCAGATTGCGGCGGCTTGCTGAAGAATTATGGCTTCGGCTATAGTCGAAGTGTATTTTTAATAAGGCTTTTGGCGAGACTTAGGCCACATAACATTCGGAAAGGTTGGGGTTCAGGCGGCTTGCCAAATTTCAGGTAGCCTTCCTCACACCTGCCCTGCTCCCCATTGCGCCTTATACCGGCGCGGGGCACTTCCTTTCTTTGCGTCGCCAAAGAAAGGAAGCAAAGAAAGGCGACTGCGGGCGCGGGTTTGCTGCGCAAACTTCCCTCACTCCACGCAATTTTTCGGGCGGGCTCGCAACTTGCGGCTGCGCCGCTTCGAACATGCAAGCCCTTATTTCCCGAAAAACCGCGCTCCGTTCGGCTGCGTCAGCAGAGGGGCAGCAAGATGGTGAGTTTGTGGTGAAGATGCTGTTGTGAAGGCTGCTAGAAGAGTAGTCGCTACACCACCGGCCGCTGTCGATAAAACAGCAGCCCCGGCAGCGCCAACCCGAAGGCCAGTGCGCCGATAACGAAGCCGGATTTCACAAAATAATCCACCGCCTGCCCCAAAAGCTGCTCGGAGAAGCCCTTGTGGTTTATCTGCACCAGCGCAATCATCGCCTTATACACATACACCCCCGGAATCATCGGAATGATGGCAGCCACGGTAAACACTTTCGGATGCGCCCGGTAGCGTTGCGACAAATACACGCCGATAAAGCCCACCAGCGAAGCCGCACACAGCGTGGCCAAGCCCTGCGACAAGCCAAACTGCATCATGAGCGTGCGCGACCCGTGCCCCAGCGCGCCCAAATAAGCGCAGTATTTCAACGCATTGCGCGGCACATTAAACAAAATCGCAAAGCCCACGGCGGGGATGGCGGCGAAAAACATATCGTCTAGCAAATTCAGCAGCATGGCTTAATCCCAAGCGGAAACATTCAACAGGCTCAAGGCCAACACAATGCCCAAACAGGTGCTGAAGGTGAGCAGCGTGGCCATTGCCCAGCGGCTCATGCCCATATTCACATGGCCTTTGAGCATATCGGCCAGCGAATTAATCAGCGGTACCCCCGGCACCAGCAGCAACACGCTGGCCGCCGTAGCGATTTCCGGGTGTGCGCCCCAGCCGAATTTCAGCGCCATGCCCGACACCATCGAAGCCACAAAAGCGGTTACCGCAAACACCACCGCCGGATTGTAATGCCGTGCCGACAGCGACTGCCGCACCCACATACCGCAGGCCGAAGCAATAAACGTGATGAAGCAAATCAGCTGGTCGCCGCCCGAAAGGTGGGCAAAGCTCGCACAAGAGAGCCCCACCATAAACACCACAAAATAGCGGTTGTATTTTTCCGGCTTCACCGCATCCATCCGCTCGCGCACTTCCTGCACGCTATACAGCCCGTCTTCAGCATCTAGCACGATATGCTGCACCGCCGTGATCACCGACATATTGATGCCTTTGTCGAAATTCTTGCGCGTGGTGGTGGTGCACTGGTTGCCGCGGCGCGTGGTGATCACAATCGCATTCGGCGTGAGCGCGCACTCCACGCTGTCCATGCCCAGCGCACGGCCCAGCCGCACGGCGATTTGGTCGATCAGCGTGCTTTCCGCGCCGTATTGCAGCAGCAACAGCGCGGCATGGATGCACAGGCGCGTGATTTCCTGCTGCTGTGCGTAATCATCGGAAACGGAGGGCGGGGAGATGGGTGCGGGAGTCGTCATCTGAATAAACCGGTTGGCAAAAACGGAAGGAGACGGCTTGCGGAAAACGGCTGGAAATGCTGCGGGCAGCAAGCCATTTGCTTGGATGGATAAGGAAGCAAATTATACCGCAAGCCACATCTAGCAGCCACTTATCGCCGAAGGCCGCATTTCCTGCCACGGTGGCTCATTTGGCTAAAAACCAATTTGATTCAACCGGCGATATAGCCAGCAAAAAGGCTACCTGAAATCCTTCACTTCACAGAAATTCTGCTGTGCCGTATTTTCAGGTAGCCTTTCATCGTGTCAGATTCAGCCTACTTGCTATCTACTGCCGCCACGTGATCTCCATAGCTGCAGGATAGCCTGCTTCTGCTCGGGCGGGATGGCCGTATCCTGCACCAACACCGTCTCCTTGCCCTGCAAATCGCGGATGGTGATGCGGTATTGTTGGTGCGTGGTGCCTGCTTGATAAAGCCACGGCACCTGTTGCGGTGTCAGTTTGCGGGCGGCGGTTTGGCCGATCCAATCGAACGTGCCGTCGCCGTTATTGTAGAGGTAGGAGCGTGTGCCGTCGGCATGCCGCTGCCAGGCTTTGGTGGCAGTAGTAGGGTGGCGGCTATCGTCAAACACCACACCCAACTCGCCGCCGCGGGTACGCTCGATTTTCACCGAAGCCACGCGAGGCGCATTCTTCAGGCGGATGCCGAAACCATAGCGGTAGCTTGAATTGGCGGCGCTCCTGCCAACTTCGGCCTGTACCCCGCCCGCCGCTTCTATTTTGTAATCTGCCGTCTGCTGCCCACGCGGCATACCGCCCACAGTCGAACACGCGCCCAGCAAAGCTGCGGCGGCAAAAGGCAATAAATATTTGGCTGCTTTCATTTAAACCTCCTCCTGGCGATAAGTACGGTCATTCTATCAGCAAGCACCAATTTCCACGATATAATCCCCTCCCCGACCACCCTGCCCCCACACCGCCATGAACGACCACCAACTGCTGCGCTACAGCCGCCACATCCTGCTCGACGAAATCGGCACCGAAGGCCAGCAAAAACTGCTGGATGCCTGCGTGTTGGTGCTCGGCTGCGGCGGGCTGGGCAGTGCCGCCCTGCCCTATCTGGCCGCTGCCGGCGTGGGACGGCTGATTATTGCCGACCACGACTGCGTTGACGAAACCAACCTCCAGCGCCAAACCGCCTACCGCGAAGCCGACATCGGCCGCCTCAAAACCGAAGCCATGGCAGGCTACCTGAAACAGCTCAACCCCGCCTGCCAAATCGAAACCCACGGCAAACTGGATGAAGCCGCCCTGCTGCGCCTGCTGCCCCAATGCCAGGCCGCGCTCGATTGCAGCGACAACTTCTCCGCCCGCCAAGCCCTCAACGCCGCCGCCTGCGCCACCCGCACCCCGCTGGTTTCCGGTGCCGCCACCCGCTTCGACGGCCAAATCGCCACCTACCGCCCCGACCTGCCCGGCCAGCCCTGCTATGCCTGCCTGTTCGACCGCGAGCAAGACAACGACGGCGCCTGCGCCCTGTTCGGCGTATTCGCCCCGCTGGTGGGCATCATCGGCACTACCCAAGCCGCCGAAGCGCTGAAAATCCTGCTCGGCCTGCCTGCCGAAAACGGCGTTTTGCGCTGCTACAACGCGCTCAGCGGCCAATGGCAGCACTTCGCCATCCCAAAAAATCCTGCCTGCAAAGTGTGCGGCGAGCATGAAAGAGGCTGAAGGGGCTACCTGAAAACACCCGTAGCGGGTTAGCCGCAGGCATCAGCCCCATACCAGCACAACTGTAAACGTTGCATTGCAGCTTGCAGCCCAACGACAAAAAGGCTACCTGAAACATTTTTCAGGTAGCCTTTTCCAATGACAGACCACTGATCACTCACTGTAGGCTGAATGCCGGAATCCCACACCAGCCAGCCATTGGCAACAGCAATCGCCGCCAGCCTTCCGTCTTGCAGTTTTCAGGTAGCCTCATCCAAAGGCTAGCTGAAACCGCCAACCGCATCACTCCTCTTCCTTATCCAAGCCCAGTTCGCGGGCATACACGGCGGCACGCACGCGGTTGTCGATGTTGAGTTTGCGGAAGATATTCTGCATATGCGCCTTCACTGTGTTTTCAGATAAAAACATCCGCCGGGCAATCATTTTGTTGCTGATGCCGCCGGCCACGTAGCGCAACACATCGCGCTCGCGCTGGGTGAGGGAATTGAGAATGGCAGAGTGTTCGGGCGGAATGCTCTGGCCGGCGTTGTTCATTTCGGGCGACACGGTTTGCTGCCCGGCCACGGCTTGGCGGATGGCGCCCACCAGGAAATCGGTGTCGGCGTTTTTCAAAATATAGCCGCGTGCGCCCAGCTCGAGGCACTTTTTCAGGTTGTCGGCATCTTCGGAAATGGTGAGCATCAACACCGGCAGCCCGGGCTGGAAATCGAGCATTTGAGCCAGGGCTTCGGGGCCGTTCATCACGGGCATTTCCACGTCGAGCAGCACCAAATCCGGGCGGTGGAAGCGGGCAAGCTTCACGCCTTCGAGGCCGTCGGTGGCTTCGGCAACAATTTCAAAACCGTATTCCTGAGCCAGCAGAAAACTGAGCCCGCGCCTGAACAGGGGGTGGTCGTCTACCAAGAGGATGCGGATGCCGGGGTCAGTCATGGGCTACCTGAAAATGGTGGGTATAGTGGATGGTTAGCTGAAATCGCCGGGAATATGCAGGCGCACTTCGGTGCCGCTGCCGGGCTGGGAGCGGATGCTGATTTCCGCGCCGATTTTTTCCGCGCGCTCGTGCATCACGCTCAGGCCGATATGCTGGCCGGGCTCGGCTTCGGCGTGGTTTTCCGGGTCGAAGCCCTGCCCGTCGTCGCGCACAGTCATGGTGAAGCCCTCGCCGTTTTCCAGCAGCACTTCAGCCTGCTGCGCGGCGGCGTGTTTGCGGATGTTGGACAGGGCTTCCTGCAAAATAAACAGCGCCTGTGTTTGCTGCTCGCTGTTGAGCGGGCAGTCGCCGCCGCTAATATGCAGCACCACGGGGATGCCGGCTTGCTTGCGGCTGCGCTCGATTACGCTGCGCACGGTTTCGGCGAAGTTGCCATATTGCGGTTTGGCGCGGAAATGGTCGAGCAGTTCGCGCACGTCTTCGTAGCAATATTGGATGCCGTCGCGAATCATCTCGATATTGTCGCGCACAGATTTGTCATCCGGCAGCAGTTTGTTTTTGCTGAGCATCTGAAAGCGCATATTGATGAACGACAGCGACTGCGCCAGGCTGTCGTGCAGGCTGCGGGCAATGCGGCTGCGCTCTTCCAGCACGGCGTTTTGCTGTTTGAGCAGGGTCATGGCGGCGTTTTCGCGGGCAATACCCAGCTGGGTGCACAATAAGCGCATCAGGCCGGTGTTTTGCGCGGAAAGCAGCGGCACGGTTGGCTTAGACAGAGCCAGCCAGCCTTGGAAACCGCCCAGGGCATAAATGGGCACCAGCGCCACCAAAGCGCCCTCTTCGCCCTGCATCCACACCATATTGCCGGCTTCTCCTTCCTGCTCGGCAGTGTGGGTGTGCGGCAGGCGTTCGGCCAAATCCTCCGGCAGGCCGAGGGCGCAGGCGGCGGCAAAGCCTTTTTCCGCCTGCCAGAAAATGCCGCCGCCCCCGCTGTGGGAAAGGCGCAGCATCCGCTCCAGAAAGGCTTGCTCCACTTCGCTGCTGAAGCTTTGCTTGTGCAGGTAGGAAGTAACGTAATACAGCATTTCCCACTCGCTTTTCTGGCGCGAGAGGGCAGCGGTTTTCTCGGCTACTTTGTCTTCCAGGTGGGCATACATTTCTTGCAGGTTGTCGGCCATGCGGTTGAAACCGTCGGCCACGGCTTCGAATTCGTCGCCGGAATTCGGGCCGGCGATTCGCGTGCCCAAGCGGCCGTGGGTGATTTGGTTCATGGCTTGATACAGCGTGCCGAGCGGGCGCAACACCACTTGCCGCAACAGGCGGAAGCTGACGGCGGCGGAAAGCAGAATCAGCAGCATCAGCCCGATGCGCCCGCCGCGCAGCCAGCCGATGCTGCGGGTGTTTTGCTCTTCCAGCAGCCGGGCATAAGTGTCGATGCCGGTGTGCAGGCGTTCGGCCTGTTCCAACAGCGCGGCGGTGTCCGGTTTCGCAGCGGTTTGCAGCATGGCTTCGGTGTCGCGGCGCACCTGTTCGAGCTGGAGTGAGGCCGGCTCATCCCACCAGCTGCAGCACACGGCATGCTGGCGGCTGGCTAGCCCCTTGAGCGTATCTTCCACCTGCCGTGTGGTCAACCGCACGCCGGGATGCTGAACAGCAGCTAGGGTGAGGTGGTGGAGTTGGTCGTTCAGCCGTCCGGCCTGGCGGATGGCGCCCGCCCGTTCTTCCAGCCGCCAAGTGGCCACCACCGTCATCGACACAAACAGCAGCAAGCCGACCGCCCACAGCAAAATCGCCGTGAGCAGCCGCGCCGACAGGCTGCGCCGCAATGCATTCTGCGGCGGCAGGCTACCTGAAAACAGCGGCGTTTCGCTGGAAACGATGTGTTTGGGCATGGCGGGCAATCGGATGAATCAATATCAAACGGGTATTATAGTCGCTTTCCGAAAGAGACTACCTGAAAACAGCGCGCCAAAACCGTTTCGCTATATTTCGCTATATAATGCCGCTTTCCTTTCTCCGCACAGCCATGAACTACGCCGCCCAGCTGGCCGCCCTCGCGGCCGCCCAAACCGAAACCATTGCCCGCCACCGTTTAGACAACGGCGAAACCGTATGGTTGCGTAAAGCCGCCCCGCGCCAAGCCGCCTGGCGTTACAGCCTGCTCAACGGCCTGGCCAAAGTGTGCCGCTTGGGCGTGCTCACCCCGGTGCCCAACCCCGGTGGCGAAGCCGGCATCGCCATTGAGGCCGGCCGCCTGCGCGAGCTGGCCGAAGCCGGTATTACCGCGCCCAAACTATTGGCCGTGCAGGACAATGCCCTATTGATGAGCCATGTGGGCGAGCAAACCCTGCTCATCGCCATCGAAAAGCAAACCGAAGCCGGCAGCCTTGAAGGCTGGCTGCAAGGCCTGCATGCCATCGAAGCCGTACACCGGCAAAACCAATTCCTCAGCCAAGCCTTCGCCCGCAATATGGTGCTGACCGAAACCGGCGGCATCGGCTTTATCGACTTCGAAGACAACCCCGCCACCGTGCTCAGCCTGCAGCAGTGCCAAGGCCGCGACTGGCTGTGCTACCTGCAATCCACCGCCGACATCCTCCTGCGCGGCGGGCTGCTCGACCAGGCAGCCGAACATTGCGAAGCCTGCCTGCAAAGGCAAAATCCCGCTATAATCCGCACCTTGCTCCGCAGCGTGCGCCCCATTTTGTGGATGCGCCGCATCCAATCCGAACGCTGGGGCTGTGACACCCTGCGCCTGGCCGCCCTGGCCGATTTGTTTTATCGCATGGGCGAAATCTGACGCAGGTTTTCAGGTAGCCTTTAATCGGCAACAAGAAGGCTACCTGAAAGCCGCGCTATTTTTCAGGTAGCCTTAAAGCTTACGTTTCCCACCCCGACCATCATGCAAATATCCCGCCTCCCCCTCATCGCCGCCGCCCTGTTGGTTTCCGCCCACAGCGCCGCCCAAACCCAAGCCCCCGCCGGCGCCCTGGCCTGCACCCAAATCAGCGACCCCGCCGCCCGCCTCGCCTGCTACGACCGCAGCATGGGTGCACAGCTGCCGCCCACCCAACCGCTGCCCGAGCCCGACGAAACCAAGGCCACCATCGATATCCAACAAAGCATCGAGCAAAGCCGGGCCGAGAGCACGCCCAAAGTGGTACTCACCGAAGCCCCTGCCGCCCCCACCCAGCCGCAAGCCTTCAGCCCGCTCAGCCTCGCCTACGATTTAGACGTCAACCACGAATCCGGCATCCTCAGCGTGCGTGCCCACCGCCCGATCTACCTCCTGCCCGGCTGGTACAACAGCTCACCCAACCGCACCCCCTCCTCCCCCGAGCACACTTCCGCCATCCCCGAGCAGCAACGTCAAAACCATGTAGAAACCAAAATGCAGGTTTCCTTCAAAACCAAGCTGCTACAAGACCTGTTCGGCACCAATGCCGACCTCTGGTTCGGCTACACCCAAGTTTCCCACTGGCAGGTATATAAAGGCTCCATGTCTTCCCCCTTCCGCAACACCGACTACGAGCCCGAAATCTTCCTCACCCAGCCGGTGAAAGCCGACCTGCCCGGCGGCGGCAGCCTGCGGATGCTCGGCATCGGCGCCACACACCAATCCAACGGCCAAAGCGACCCACTCTCCCGCTCCTGGAACCGCATCTATGCCATGGCCGGCATGGAATGGGGCAAACTCACCGTGGTGCCGCGCCTGTGGTGGCGCATCCCCGAAAAAAGCAGCGACGACGACAACTCCGACATCAACCGCTACATGGGCTACGGCGATTTGCAAATGTATTACCGCTTCAACGACCGCCAAAGCCTCGGCGCCCTTGCCCGCTACAATCCCGCCAGCGGCAAAGTCGGGCTGCAGCTAAACTACACCTTCCCCATCGCCGGCCGGCTCAAAGGCTATGTACAGACCTTCCACGGCTACGGCGAAAGCCTGCTCGACTACAACCACAAACACAACAGCATCGGCCTGGGCGTGCTGCTAAACGATTGGGATGGTTTCTAAACCGCACGCTGGTTTTCAGGTAGCCTTTTTATCCAAACAGGCTACCTGAAAATTTAATGAATGATTTAGCGCATAAACCACCATAAAATACCGACACTCCCTTTCAAATCCGTACCTAGTCTGAATCCTGAGTAAATCAGTATATTTAATTTTCGTTTTAGTTTCATGCCGCTAGCATTTTACATTCACACTTGCTTACAATCAGGAAAAAGCAGGTTAAATCATAGTATTAGCCTTGCCTTCCCTACTAAGGCGGCCCTATAATTTGTTCTGTTGAGTGGTCAGGGATGACTGCTTAACAAGTTTCTCCTCTATTTCTCCTTTGTAGATTTGGCGCATATTCAATATGCGCCGCTTTTTTTGCCTGCGTTTACCGCATAAATCTTCCCGATACCTGGCACATTCAAATCTGAATTAGCCAAACAAATCATTATTTCAAATAAACACTAGCCGACCACATATTCCATATCTGCCAACTGGCACCATAGCCCTGCGCCAGAAATCGCACTATACTGCCGCCCGTTTTCCACTCGGAGCAGCCCATGTCCGCCACCGTGTTTTACCTCTTTCTCGGTTTCACCGCCTTTTCCACCCTGCTGCAACTGCTGCTCTCTTTGCGCCAGAGCCGCGCCGTGCTGCTACACCGAGGCCGCGTGCCGCGCGATTTTAAAGACGTGGTTTCGCTGGAAGAACACCAAAAAGCCGCCGACTACGCGCTGGCTAAACAGCGGTTTTCGCGTTGGCATATTCTGTATGAAACCTTGCTGCTGCTTATGTTTACCCTTGGCGGCGGGCTGAACCTGCTGGCAGAGACAGCCAACTGCCTTGCCGACTCGCCGTTAAACCAAGGCGTGCTGTTGGTGGTGCTTTTTTCATTGGCCAGCAGCCTGTTCTCCCTGCCCTTTGCGCTCTACCGAAGCTTCCGGCTGGAAGCGGCATTCGGCTTCAACAACATGACTTTAGGTACTTTCTTTGCCGACCAAATCAAAGGCCTGCTGCTGGGCGCGGCCATCGGCATTCCGCTGCTGTATGCGGTGATTTATCTGATGGGCGCAGCCGGAAATGCGTGGTGGCTGTGGGTGTGGCTGTTGTGGCTCGGTTTCTCGCTGCTGATGCTGTGGGCGTTTCCCAAATGGATTGCCCCGCTGTTCAACCGCTTCGAACCGCTGGCCGATGAAGACTTGCAACAGCGCATCACCAATCTGCTCACGCGCACCGGCTTTGCCAGCAACGGCATTTTCGTGATGGACGGCAGCAAGCGGAGCGGCCACGCCAATGCCTATTTCACCGGCCTCGGCCAAAACAAACGCATCGTGTTTTTCGATACCCTGCTCAAAGATATGCAGCCGCAGGAGGTGGAAGCTGTATTGGCACACGAACTGGGCCATTTCAAACACCGCCATATCGTGAAGCAAATCGCCGTGCGCTTCCTGCTCGCACTCTTGGTGCTGTTTGCGCTCGGGCAAATTATCCACTTTGCCGCCGTGTATCACGGCTTGGGCGTGGCCTACCCCAGCCATGCTATGGCGCTGCTGTTAATGATGCTGGTGCTGCCCGTGCTCTCCTTCCCCTTTGCCCCGTTGGGCAGCTTTTCCTCACGCCGCAACGAATTCGAAGCCGACCGCTTCGCCGCCACACACACCCACGCCGAAGACCTGATTTCCGCGCTGCTCAAGCTCTACCGCAGCAATGCCGCCAGCCTGGTGAACGATCGCTGGTATGCCCGCTGGTACGACAGCCACCCCAACGCCCGCGAACGCATCGCTGCCCTGCGGCAGGGCGGGCAGGCTAGCTGAACGCCTAGGCTGCCATAGCAAAATAAAGGCTACCTGAAAATGCTGGCTTCACTCAGCGAAAGTTTCAGGTAGCCTGACCGCATCGGCCTATCCACTCAAATTAATGGGCTGCCTATGCAAACACCCAATCTATTTTTAATAACGCAGCATCATCTCCACACCATTCAAACCGGATTACTACAAACAAAGGCTACCTGATAATCAGCTAGCCTTTGTCATTCCCATCTCACAAGCGTACAATTCACATATTTTTACAGAAGCACGCGGAATCAAACATGATTGCTTGGATAGAAGCCCGCCGCGCCGGTTTGCTTGGCCGTGCCCATTGGGCGAATAATATTGTGGCCGGCATTATCGTGGGTGTGGTGGCGCTGCCGCTTTCCATGGCCTTTGCCATCGCCACCGGCGTGAAACCTGAACAGGGGATTTATACCGCCATCGTGGCCAGCGTGATTGTGGCCGTGGCCGGCGGCTCGCGCGTGCAGATTGCCGGCCCCACCGGCGCATTTATCGCCATTCTCTCCGGCATCACCGCCAAATTCGGCTTCGACGGCCTGCAAATTGCCACCGTCCTCGCCGGCATCATGCTGTTGCTTATGGGCTTATTCCGCTTCGGCGGCATGATCCGCTTCATTTCCATGCCAGTGATTATGGGCTTTACTGCCGGCATCGGCGTGGTGATTTTTGTGGGGCAATGGGCAGCATTTTTCGGCCTGCCCAAAGCAGGCGGCGAACATTTCCACCAGCAATTATGGTCGCTACTGCAAAGCCTGCCTCATCTTCACCCAGCCACCACCGCGCTGGGGCTGTTTTCACTTGCGTTGTTGCTGTTGATCCCCAAAGTGCCGCTGCTGCGCCGACTACCTTCGCCGATGTGGGTGCTGCTGTGTGCCACCATGCTGCAAAGCCTGTTCCATTTTGAAGGCGTGGCCACCGTCGGTTCGGCTTACGGCGCTATTCCGCGCGCCCTGCCACATTTTTCCCTGCCCAATTTTGCAACAGCCGAAACTGCCAAACTAATTCTGCCTGCCTTCACTATCGCCATGCTCGGCGCAATTGAATCGCTGCTCTCCGCCGTGGTGGCCGACGGCATGGCCGGCACGCACCACAGCGCCAATCAGGAGCTAGTTGGCCAAGGACTGGCCAATATCATCACACCGTTTTTCGGCGGGTTCGCCGCCACCGGTGCCATCGCCCGCACTGCCACCAACATCCGCCAGGGCGGCAACAGCCCGCTGGCCGGTATCGTTCACGCCCTCACACTGGCGCTAATCCTGCTCGTGGCCGCGCCGCTGGCTGCCGATATTCCTTTGGCCGCACTGGCTGCCATCCTGTTTCAGGTAGCCTGGAACATGAGCGAGCCCAAACGCTGCCTGCACATCCTGCGTCGTGCTCCGCGCGCTGCCTATATTTTGTTTCTCATCACCTTTTTCCTCACCATTTTGGTGGATTTGGTGGTGGCGGTGAACATCGGCGTGATTTTGTCCACCCTGCACTTTATCGGCCAAATGGCCAAAGCGGTGGAAGTGCGCAAGGAAGAACACAGCCGCGATGCCGCCGCCTTGCCGGATAACGTGCTGATGTTTATCGTGAACGGCCCCTTCTTCTTCGGCGCAATGGAAAAATTCGAAACCACGCTGGCCGATATCAACACCCAGCCGCGCGCCGTGGTGCTGCGGATGCGCTGGGTGCCCTATATCGACATCACCGGCATCCTCACCCTAGAACGCGTTATCAGTGGCCTGCAAAAACGCAGTATCCGCGTTATCGTTACCGGCGCCAATGAGCAAGTACGCGCCAGCCTGGAGCGCAGCGGCATCGTTACCCTGCTCGGCAAAGGCAACTTCATCCGCGAATTCGACGACGCTGCCGCCATGCTGCGCGCGGAAAGCAAGGAAAGTTCGGCAAGTTGATGGAATACCAAACAGGCTGGCTGAAAAGCAAAAATTGCTGCTTAACTTTCAGGTAGCCTGCCACGCCCCCTGTGAGGCTGCCTGAAAACAAAGCAACTCCTTCATGTTAGCGGCAAAGCCTCAAACCAAACTGGCTCAAACAAAGGCTACCTAAAACTCAAACCCAGTTTTCAGGTAGCCTATCCTTTAGCATCCTCCCATTTTCCACCAGCCTCACACCCGTGCTAAAAAGGCTACCTGAAACCCGTTTCCCCACATAAATTCCTCAGCCAAATACTGCCTGCGCCATCAAGTTATGATACACTTGCGCCTTTCGTTTACGGCCGGTGCGGAAAAACATGCCGGCCAAGTGCAAACTTTTCCGAGCAGGCATCCGCCTATCGGCTTGATTAACACCAAAACAAGGTCTTACGAATGAGCGTAACTATTGAAAAACTGGAAGGTCTCGAACGCAGCCTGCAACTGGAACTGCCTTGGGCAGACATCGAAGCAGCCGTACAAAAACGCCTGCAAGCCACTCAAAAACGTGCCCGTGTGGACGGCTTCCGCCCCGGCAAAGCCCCGCTGCGCATGATTGAATCCATGTATGGCGCGAGCATCCGCGATGAAGTTTTAAACGACAGCCTACGTCACAAATTCGGCGAAATCGTGGATTCCGAAGACATCCGCCTCGCCGGCCTGCTCGCTTTCGATGCCGTTGAAGCGCAAGACGACGAAAAAGTATTCAAAGTAAACGCCCGTTTCGAAGTATTCCCCGAAATCACCGTGGGCAGCCTGGCCGACCAGGAAATCGAAAAAGTGGTGTGCGAAGTGGGCGAAGCGGAAGTGGAAAAAACCATCGACATCCTGCGCCGCCAGCGTACCCGCTTCAACCGCGTGGAGCGCGAAGCCAAAGACGGCGACCGCGTAATCATCGATTTTGCCGGCACCATCGACGGCATCCCCTTCGAAGGCGGCTCCGCACAAAACTACCCCTTCATTCTCGGCCAAGGCCAGATGCTGCCCGAATTTGAAGCCGGCATCCAAGGCATGAAAGAAGGCGAAACCAAAGACGTGAGCGTAAGCTTCCCTGCCGACTACCACGGCAAAGAAGTGGCCGGCAAAACCGCCGTATTCGCCATCACCCTGCGCAACGTGGCCGAAGCCGTGCTGCCGGAAGTGGACGAACAATTCGCCAAAGCCTTGGGCATTCAAGACGGCGACGTAGCCAAAATGCGCGAAGAAGTGAAGAAAAACATCGAACGCGAAGTAACCCGCCGCGTGGAAGCACAAACTAAAGACAACGTGATGAAAGCCCTGCTGGACGTTACCCCCATCGAGCTGCCGAAAACCCTGGTGCGCGAAGAAACTGCCCGTATGGTTGCAAACGCCCGCCAAAACCTGGTGAACCAAGGCATGAAGCCGGAAGATGTAGATTTGTCCGACAGCCTGTTTACTGAACAAGCCGAACGCCGCGTGGCACTGGGCCTGATTTTGGCAGACATGGTAGGCAAGCACAATCTGCAGCCGACCGACGACCAAGTTAAAGCCGTGGTACAAACCTTCTCCGAAAGCTACGAAGATCCGCAAGAAGTGATGGATTGGTACTTCGCCGACCGCAGCCGCCTGGAAGGCCCGATTTCTATGGCCGTAGAAGCCAATGTGGTGGATTACGTGCTGGGTCAGGCCAAGGTAAACGAGAAAAAACTGAGCTTCGACGAAGTGATGGGCCAGCAATAATTCAGGCTACCTGAAACTCGTTGCAAACAAAGCACCAAGGCCGTATCCGCCGAGGTGCTTTTTGCCCAATGATCCCTTATAAACGCGAGGAAACCCATGAATCCCACAATCGAAAACAACTATCTGGTGCCCACCGTTATCGAGCAAAGCGGCCGCGGCGAGCGCGCCTTCGATATTTACTCCCGCCTGCTCAAAGAGCGGATTATCTTCCTTGTTGGTCCGGTAAACGACCAAACTGCCAACCTGGTGGTGGCACAGCTGCTGTTTTTGGAAAGCGAAAATCCCGATAAAGATATTTTCCTCTACATCAACAGCCCTGGCGGCTCGGTTTCTGCCGGCATGTCGATCTACGACACCATGAACTTCATCAAGCCCGATGTGTCCACCCTGTGCCTCGGCCAAGCCGCCAGCATGGGCGCGTTCCTGCTGTCTGCCGGTGCCAAAGGCAAACGTTTCGCCCTGCCCAACAGCCGTGTGATGATTCACCAGCCCCTAATTAGCGGCGGCTTGGGCGGCCAGGCTTCCGACATCGAAATCCATGCCAAAGAGCTGCTCAAACTGAAAGCCAAACTCAACCAGCTCTTGGCCGAACATTGCGGCCGCACGCTGGACGAACTCGAACGCGACACCGACCGCGACAACTTCATGTCGGCCGAAGAAGCCCAAGCCTACGGCCTCATCGACCAAGTATTGTCCAGCCGCAGCGATATCAAATAACCATCGGCTTAATCTATAGCAAGCCAAATTGACTTTTCGATACAAGGTGGTGAGCCGCAGACAGTACAGAAGTACGGCAAGGCGAACCAACGCTGTAGCGAAAATTAAGTTGGCTTGCCATAAAAAGGCTACCTGAAAGCAAACCAAGTAAACTTTCAGGTAGCCTTTTTGCCGCCCGCATACAGCGCATTCATTGCGGCAATATAGTGAATTAACAAAAATCAGGACAAGGCGGCGAGCCGCAGACAGTACACACGTTACGGCAAGGCGAGGCAACGCCGTATTGGTTTTTGTTAATTCACTATACAAACTCATGCCATAGCAGTTTGCCGGTAATTTCACTATAATCAGTAAGCACCCACAACGTGCCGGTATCACTCCCACCCCTCGCGGGAAACCCATCTCAACAGGAGTTCTGCCATGATTTCCATCCGCCAGCAAAACTACGGCCTCAACGTTGCCCTCTACAACGAATTCACCCTTGAAGACTTCAAAACCCTCGAAGCCGCCATCCTCGAGTGCCTCCAACGCGTGCACCGCCCCGACATCCTCCTCGACCTATCCCTGTTGCGTGACTACACCATCGACATGGCCGCCGAACAACTGCGTTTCCTGAACAACCACGACAACGACTTCGGCCGCATCGCCATCGTCACCAACGACCTCTGGATACGCCTCTCCGCCCACATTTCCAGCCTGCTCACCCGCCAGCATCCCAAACACTTCAACGATGCAGCCGAAGCCCAGCAATGGCTGCTTGCCGACGGCAGCCGCTAACACCATGAGCCAGCCACAAACCCCGCTGCGCGCCCTCCTGCTGCACGGCATCCATATGTATGCCTGGGTGATGCTCCCGCTTGCCTGGCAACTGCGCCGCCATAATATCCACAGCCGCTGCTTCGGCTACTACAGCATCGCCCAAACCCTGCCCCAACACAGCCGCCGCCTCGCAGAAGCCGTCCGCCGCCACTACCAACAGCACCAAGAACCGCTGCACTTCATCTGCCACAGCCTCGGCGGCCTCGTGTTGCGCCGTTTCGCCGACGACTACCCCGAACTGGTGCGCGGCCGCAGCGTTACCCTCGCCACCCCGCATCTCGGCAGCGAAACCGCCAACCGGCTGCACCGCTACGCCCCCGCACTTATCGGCGGCGCCTACCAAAACGGCCTAGACGGCAATCTCCCGCCCTGGCCGCCCCAGCTCGAACTCGGCTGCATCGCCGGCAACCATCAGTTAGGTGTCGGCCAAATCGTCGGCTTGCAAGGCGAAGGCGACGGTACTGTCCTCCTCTCCGAAACCCGCCCCGCCAACTGCCGCGACTACCTCGTCCTACCCGTCAACCACTCCGCCATGCTCACCGACCCCACCGTCGCCCGGCAAACCGCTCACTTCCTGCGCCACGGCCGGTTTGAGCACAAAGTGGAAGAACACAACAAACCTTAAGCCGACACCGGCCGGACTCTAGCCCCAATCAGGCTACCTGAAAAGTAGAAACCCGCTGTTCTCTTATCCAGAACAACGGGTTTCTACTTTTCAGGTAGCCTTTTTAGCTAACCGCTAGCACAAGGTTATTGTGCTTTCCAACGAGCTTGTGATTCGCGGATAACGGCTTTGGCTTCTTCAATGTCGCCCCAGTGGCCAACTTTGGTGCTGCCGGGTTTTTTCAGGTCTTTATAGTGATTGAAGTGGAATTCGATTTGCTTGATCAGCTGAGGCGGCAAATCGGCCAACGTCTTGATGGCATTGCCGTTGTGGCGGTCGTCGGCAGGCACCACCACTACTTTGTCGTCCACTTCGCCGTCGTCTACAAATTTCATCACACCAATCACTCTAGCTTCCATGTAGATGCCGGTTGGCAGCGGTAGATCGGTAATAATCAGGGCGTCGAGTTCGTCGCCGTCTTCATCGAGGGTTTGCGGGATGAAGCCGTAGTTGGTCGGTTTGGCGAAAATCTGCGGCTCGATGCGGTCGAGTTTCATCGCGCCGATTTTGCGGTCCCATTCGATTTTCTGGTTGGAGCCTTGCGGAATTTCCACTACCACGTTGATGATGCCGCCGTCTACATCGCCGGCGTCGAGAATTTTATTGAAGTCTGCCATGGTTTTTCCTTCTGTGCTTGAACGGTTTGAAAGGTCTGATTATAGCGGCCATCGCTGGCATAATCTATATATAGCCGTTCTAAACGGGCAATAATCCCACCTTAGCCTGCTTCGCTGTAACACATGCACCATTCAGGCAAAGGCTACCTGAAAGCAAAACTTCAACTAATCAAAATGTAGTGCGAGTTTCTGCACCGCTCTAATTTTTCAGGTAGCCTTTGGGCTGGGTATAACCTTCATTGCCGAATGCTTTGCCGCCTACTGATTGCCACCACTCAAATGCCTTTTCCGCTGTAGGTTTGCCCGATTTAACCGCCGCAATGCTGGCATAAGAAGGAGTGCTGCTTTACAATTCGCTCATTAGGCCTGCAAGCGGCTACTACAAAGGATTTCACGATGGCAAAAAAATATTTCGGCACCGATGGCGTGCGCGGCGAAGTGGGCAAATTTCCGATTACGCCCGATTTCGTATTGAAGCTGGCCTATGCCGCCGGCCAAGTGCTGACCAAGCACGACGACGAAATCAAGCCCACCGTGCTCATCGGCAAAGATACCCGCATCTCCGGCTATATGCTGGAAACCGCGCTAGTGGCCGGTTTCACCGCTGCCGGCGTGAATGTTATCCAAACCGGCCCGCTGCCCACCCCGGGCGTGGCCTATCTTACCCGCGCGCTGCGCCTCTCTGCCGGCGTGATGATTTCCGCCTCCCACAACCACTATGCCGACAACGGCATTAAATTCTTCACCGAAGACGGCATGAAGCTTTCCGATGAAATCGAGCAGGAAATCGAACAACAGCTGGAGCAGGAAATGCACACCGTTTCCTCCGACCACCTCGGCCGTGCCAAACGCGTGAGCGGCGCAGACGACCGCTACATCGAATTTTGCAAATCCACCTTCCCCGCCAATATGGACTTACGCGGGCTGAAGCTGGTGGTGGACACTGCCAACGGCGCCGGTTATCACGTGGCGCCCAAAGTGTTCCACGAGCTGGGCGCAGACGTGATCGAAATCGGCAACCAGCCCAACGGTTTCAATATCAACCACAAATGCGGCGCCACCTACACCAAAACCCTGCAAGCCGCCGTGCTGCAAAACGAGGCCGACTACGGCATTGCGCTCGATGGCGACGGCGACCGCCTGATGATGGTGGACAAACAAGGCAAAGTGTACGACGGCGATTCGCTGATTTACGTGATTGCCCGCGCCCGCCATAAAGCCGGTTCGCTGGTTGGCGGCGTAGTCGGCACGGTGATGACTAACATGGCGATGGAGCTGGCCTTGGCGCAGCTCAAAATCGAATTCTGCCGCGCCAAAGTGGGCGACCGCTATGTGTTGGAACAGCTGCACCAACACGACTGGCAGCTGGGCGGCGAAGCCAGCGGCCATATCCTCTGCCTCGACAAACACAACACCGGCGACGGCACCATTGCCGCCCTGCAAGTGCTGGCTGCGCTGCAAACGCTGGATCAGGATTTGGCCGCCGCCGTAGATTGGCTGCCCTTCCCGCAAACCATGATTAACGTGCGCATCAGCAAAGGGCAGGATTGGCAAACTGCCTCCGCTGCCGAGCTGCAGGCCGTGGAAGCCGAATTGGCCGGACACGGCCGCGTGGTATTGCGCGCCTCCGGCACCGAGCCCGTGGTGCGTGTGATGGTGGAAGCACGCGACACCAAACTTGCGCAACGCTGCGCCGAACGCATTGCCGACAGCATCCGTCAAAAATAACAGCAACTCACAGGAACACCCACAACCATGCTGGACATTCTAGAAGCCCTGTTCACCCAATACGGCTATGCCGCCGTATTCGTGGTGCTGGTTGCCTGCGGTTTCGGCATTCCCATTCCAGAAGACATCACCCTGATTGCCGGCGGCGTGATTTCCGGCCTCGGCCACAGCAATGAACACATCATGGTGGTGGTGGGCATGATCGGCGTGCTCACCGGCGACGGCATGATGTTCCTGCTCGGCCACTTCTACGGCGACCGCATCCTCAAAGCCCGCTTCGTCAAACGCCTGATGCCGCCGCAACGCTACCTGCAAGTGCAGGAAAAGTTCGACAAACACGGCAGCTGGGTATTATTCGTGGCCCGTTTCCTGCCCGGCCTGCGCACCCCCATCTTCATCACCGCCGGCATGAGCGGCCGAATCTCATTTTGGCGCTGGCTGATTATGGACGGCCTCGCCTCCCTGATTTCCGTGCCCGCCTGGGTATATCTCGGCCACTACGGCGCCGCGAACAAAGACTGGCTGCTCATGAAAGCCCACCAGTTCCAGCACATCCTTTATGTGATCATCGGCATCGGCGCACTGGTGCTGTTCTACTTCTGGCAGCGCAAACGCCGCCGCAGCCAATTTTTCCATGCCAAACTGCAGGAGATGCGCCAAAAACGGCAGGCCGAACGCAGCAAACAGCAAAATCGGCCTACCGAATAAAGCCGCACCACATCTTGTTTTCAGGTAGCCTTTTATTCATAGAGGCTACCTGAAAACATATAAACCATTAGACTTCTGCCCGCCACCGGCCTACCCCTCAAGGCTACCTGAAACATGAAACTCACCCGCCGCCAACTGCTCGGCAGCGCCGCCGCCCTCACCGCCGCAGCCGCAGCCTCCCGCCTAGGGCATCAATACCTCCACCGCCTGCCTCCCGTGCGCATCCACCGCATCGGCCTGCCCTTCGGCCACGAGCTGCGCAACGGCCAAGTTTCCCTTGCCCCCCAATCCGAACACCGCTGCCACACCCTCATCCTCGGCAGTGGCGCCGCCGCCCTCTCCGCCGCCTGGCACCTGGCCAAACACGGCCAACGCAACTTCCTTCTCGCCGAAGGCATCGAGCGCAATGGCAACAATGCCGCCTATGTTTCAGGTGGCCTCTCCGCCCCCTCTGGCGCACACTATTTAGCCCTGCCCTCACAGGAAAGCGTGTATGTGCGCCAACTCTTATCCGACCTCAGCATCCTGCTCGACGGCATCGATCAGCCCGAGCCCCTGTATCGCGAAATCGATTTGGTTTACGCCCCCGCCGAGCGCCTGTATTACCAAAACCGCTGGCAAGATTCCCTGCTGCCACAAGAAGATGCCGACAGCCGCCGCTTCCACGCCCTCATCGAAACCCTGCGCCGCGCACACGGCCGCGACGGGCGCAAAATCTTCGCCATCCCCATCGCCCATTCCTCCACCGACGAAGAATGGCGCCGCCTCGACCAAACCACCTTCGCCGTCTGGCTCGAAAAAGAAAACTACCGCTCCCCCAGCCTGCTCTGGTATCTCGACTACTGCTGCCGCGACGACTACGGCCAAGGCATCGCCCAAGTATCCGCCTTCGCCGGCCTGCACTACTTTGCCGCCCGCGGCCACACCAACGAAGCCGTGCTCACCTGGCCCGAAGGCCTCGCCCACCTCTCCGAAGCCATCCGCCGCCACATCCGCCTGCAAAACCTCGACAGGCTACCTGAAACCGCCGAACTCACCTTTGCCCAGCCCACCGCCATCAACGCCTCCGCCCTGCAAATCAGCGAAACCGATGAAGACGTAGCCGTTATCCTGCGCCACAACCAAAGCGGCCACACCGCCCTCATCCGCGCCCAAAACGTTATCTGCGCCATGCCCCTGATGATTGCCGCCCGTATCATCGCCCAGCCCCAGCGCTACGGCTTCTCGCTCAATCTGCCCGCCTACGCCCCCTGGCTGGTGAGCAATTTCGTGCTCAACGGCTTCCCCCGCGAAGCGCAACGCAGCGAATTGGCGTGGGACAACGTAGTGCACGGCACTCAAGGCCTCGGCTACGTTGTGTCCACCAACCAGCTCATCCGCACCGCCAAACCCGAACACACCATCTTCACCGCCTACGCCGCCCTCAACCACGACAGCCCGCAAAGCATCCGCAGCTGGCTGCTCAACGCCGGTGAAGCCGAGCTGCTCGAACACGCCGCCCAAGACCTCCTCCAAGCCTACGGCCCAAGCTTCTGGCCACACGTCGCCTCCGTAGACATCAGCATCCGCGGCCACGGCATGAGTGTGCCCACCCCCGGCTACCTCACCCAACCCACCCTGCTCCAACTGCGCCAGCACCACTCCCGCCTCACCTTCGCCCACAGCGACCTGAGCAGCTACTCCGTGATGGAAGAAGCCGTTTACTGGGGCGTGGAAGCCGCCGAGAAAATCCTGCACCTCTCTGCCCGAGCATAGGAAAAGGCTAGCTGGAACTCGTTTGTTGGGTTCAGCTAGCCTTTCAATATGCTCACAAACGGATATAACAACTGCCCCTACAATATTTCAGGTAGCCTGCCACGCGGGGGGCTACCTGAAACATAAGATGGGAAACCAACCGGCAATATTGCCATATCAGCATTTCAATTGAATACCAGCAGCAGACTTACATAGAAAAGGCTACCTGAAATTTCAGGTAGCCTTTGGTTCTATTACGGCAGGTTTATTTCAAATTGATATATGGGTGAATATCCACCGCAGTCATGACCTCTTTAAACTCAGAAATCGGAGGGCTGTTGTCCACAAACTCAAAACGATATTTGCCATAGGGCAAGTCGAAGCAGTCCACCCCGTCCTGATAGGCAAGGTTTCTGGGGTTATCCGTGTTATCACCGTGGGAATAAAAAACTTTTTCCATTCTGCTGAGATTGGTATAGTTTTTACGGAAAAAGACCTTTTCACCAAACCAACCTTGGCGGTAGGCGGTAACTTGGAAAGTGTAATATTGGCGGTAGAAGGTTTCGGGAGCCAACCCGCCTATAGCACTGCTTTCTAAGCTATAACCGCGGAAAACCTCTTGCTTGGCGAATTCTCGCTGGTCTCTATCGCTTAACCCCCTTTCCAGATTAGGGCCGTACAATTTGGTTTGGCCATCAATAAACTCCGTTCGCATGCCGATGCAATACTTATGTTTAATATAGCTGCGCACTTCCAAATTCAGCCGTTTACCCTGCCCCAGAGGGAAATCGGTATAATTAGGCGAAGAGTCTGTGGCATATTTTATTCCAGCCATAATCAATAGCCGTGGTACTTCACAACTAACCAAACCATAAGCCACCAGCACAAACAAAACCACCCAGCGCAAACCGCGCCGGTGGCGTTTCAGGTAGCCTTTCAGCTTGCCGACAAAAGTTTGGGGCTTGGCAAGCTGCTGCTCGGGAAACAGGGGGGTTTTATGCACGCGGTTACTCCTGTGGAGTTCTGAAATATGTTTTATGCATCATCATAATCCTGCCAAAGACAGGATGCAAATCAGCCCACCTAAGGTTGTCTGCAAAGAAAAGGCTACCTGAAAACAAAACTGGAGTTTTCAGGTAGCCTTCCCTTTCCCGGCCAATCTACCCACGCGCCTTCTGGATAAAATCTGCCATCAAATCACGGCTCTTAATGCCGGGCGCCTGCTCCACCCCGCTGGACACATCCAGCCAAGCCGCGCCGGTTTGCCGCACGGCGGCGGACACATTGTCCTGGTTCAGCCCGCCCGACAAAATCCACGGCAGCGGCATGGTGTCGGGCAGCAAGCGCCAATCGAACACCTGCCCCGTGCCACCATATTGCCCTTCAATATGCGCATCCAGCAGCAAGGCGGCGGCATCGGCATAGTGTTCGGCCGCCTCAGCAATATCCTGCGCCGATTGCACCCGCACGGCTTTCCAATAGGGCTTGCCGAACTGGCGGCAAAATTCGGGCGCCTCGTCGCCGTGGAACTGCACAATATCAATCGGCACTGTACCCAGAATCCGGTGGATCTGCTCGGCCGATTCGTTCACAAACAGCGCCACTTTAACCACCTGCGGCGGCAGCGCGGCAACAATTTCGGCAGCCTGCGCCGCATCCACACAGCGTTTGCTTTTGGCATAAAACACCAAGCCGACCGCATCGGCGCCCAATTCGGCAGCGGCCTGCGCGTCTTGCGGCCGGGTGAAACCGCAGATTTTGATTTTAGGCATCGGGTTTTCCTTTCAGGTAGCCTTTGCGTTTTGCAGCACTGCCAGCAATTTGGTTTCATCCAAATGCCAATGGCAGATTTCTTCGCCCCCATGCAGCAGCACCGGCACGAGCTCGTTATACCGTGCTTCCAGTTCCGGATCTTCATCCACATCAAACACCTGCAACTCAAAACCATACGCTGCCTGATACGGCTGCAGGGCAGCGCGCATCTGGTGGCACAGGCTGCAATATTCGCGAAACATTAAAGTTAAAACCATCTGATTTTCCTTACCAATCGGGCAACAGCCAGGCGGGCGGCGGCGGTGTGGCCACACCGAACTGCGGCGGGTAGTCGATGCCGGTGAGATACAGCCCGTCGGGCATAAACGTGGGCGGTGCGAGCTTGCGGCTGCGGGCGGCCAGCAGCCCGGCAAAACCATCCACACTCAACTTACCGCAGCCCACATACACCAGCGCGCCCATCAGGTTGCGCACCATGTGGTGCAAAAACGCGTTGCCGTGGAAATCTACCGCCATCAATTCCGGTGTGCCGCACACAGCCACACGATATAAGGTTTTCATCGGCGATTTAGCCTGGCATTCGGCAGCGCGGAAGCTGGAAAAATCGTGCTCGCCCACCAACAGCGCGGCAGCTTGGCGCATGGCGGCCATATCCAAGGCATAATGTGTCCACCCGGCACGCCCCACCAACAACGGCGAGCGCACCGGCGCCGACTGCAACAGATAACGATACCGCCGCCCGCAGGCATCGAAACGGGCATGAAACTCCGGCGCCACATCCTGCACCCGCCACACGGCCACGCCCTCGGGCAACAATGCGTTCACTCCGCGCACCCAGGCCTGATCAGGCCGCTGCGCGGCAGAATCGAAATGCACCACCTGCGCGGTGGCATGCACGCCGGTATCGGTGCGCCCGGCCGTTACCACGCTGATGCGTTCCTGCGCCAATTCGCTCAAAGCAGCTTCCAAGGCGCTTTGCACGGTGGCAATGCCGTCTGCCTGCTTCTGCCAGCCGAAAAAACGGCTGCCATCGTAGCTAACAAACAAGGCACGGCGTTTGATGGGAGATGGATTCATGTTTTTTCAAATTAATTGGTTTTTTAGTGGTTTAAAACCTAAGAATGGGACAAGACGGTGAGCCGCAGATCGTAACGATAGTGCGGCAAAGCAAGCCAACGCAGCAGCATTCTTAATTGTAATTCACTATAGCTCCGTTGCAGCCATGTTTTCAGGTAGCCTGCATATTGGGAAAGGCTACCTGAAAATCAGATAACGGTATAACTGGGCTAGTCAGCATGCTTACGCCAGCGGAATGCTGTGTACAGCAGTTTTACGCCTGCCTTCTGACTGCTCGCTATGAGCCAAAGCCAGCCTACTCCTTTCAGGTAGCCACGATATTGCCTTGAGAAGGCTACCTGAAAACGGAAACAACGCCGGCAAAAGCTGCCCCGTATAGAAAAACCCGGGCGGAACTGCCCGGGTTGCTGTGGCTAGTTGGATTACTGGCCGATGTCATTCAACAATTGCTGTGCCTCAGCCTGAATGCTGCTGCCTTCTGATTCGTTAATCAGTTCCATCAGGGTCTGACGGGCAGTGTTAGCATCGTCGATTTCCAGATACATTTTAGCCAGTTCCAATTTGGCTTCCAGCGCCTCTTTCGGCAGCGGACCAGCGCTAACCGGCTCCGTATATACCGAAGCGGGCTGGCTAACTTCCACCGGCGCGGCTTGAGCTGGGGCAGCCGGAGTGCTGTCAAAGTCCAAATCAAAATCCATCACATTGGATGCGGCAGCAGGGGCAGCGGCTTCTTCAGCTACGCTGCTTACGCTTTCAGTCTCCAAGCTCGGAGCTTCGAAGGAAATGGTGTTGTCCATTTCCGGCACTGCCGGCTGGGCAGGCTCTGCCACTTCAACGGCAGCCGGGGCTTCTGCTTGGAAGGTTTGGGCAACTGGAGTTTCATCCAATACCCAATCTAACTCTTCCGGAGCAACCGGCGCGGCCTGAGGCTCAAGCGCGGGCTGGGCAGGGGCTTGAGCCGGAGCAGCCGGCTCTTCAACAGCAAAGTCCAGCCATTCGTCATCCGAAGCAACAGGTTCGGCAGCAGCAGGAGCAGCCGGGGCAACTGGTGCTGCGGAGGGCTGTTCGGATTCCTCCAACCAGCTCCAATCATCGGCTGCAGCCTGCTGGGCGGCAGCTTCCGTGCTGGGGGTGCTGCCCAGCTGCTGCTGTTCGTCCAAGTGGCTCAAATCCAAGCCCAAATCCTGTTCGCTTACCGTTGCAGGTTGCGCTGCGGCAGGGGCAGCCGGCTGACTAACCGGTGCAGCGGCAGCGGGAGCAGCCGGAGCAGCGGAAAGGTTATCGGAATGGTCGGTTACGCTTTCAAAATAGAGACCATCATCGTCATCATCCGCATGATCATCACCACGGGCGGGAGCTGCGGTCTTACGGCGGCGGTTCATCAAGAGATAAGCCAAACCACCCAAGGCCAGCAGGCCACCACCACCGTAGAGGGCCATCTGAGTGATGTCCATACCCTCTTCTTCCATCGGCGGAGTTTCCACCATGGGCGGAGCAACCTCAACCGGAGGTGTTTCTACCACCGGCTCAGACACCATCATATTGGAAGCCTGCTCTGGCAAGCTGGCACCCATATCGGGCAACGCGGCAGAAGCCGGTGTCTCAGGAGCCACATCGCTAACCATGGGCGGAACGGCAGGCGGCTCTTTGGCCGGCTGCTGAACCGGCGGCTGGGCAGGCTGTTGCGGCTGAGGTTGAGCCTGTTCAACAGGCGGTGCGGGAGGAGCAGGCGGAGTAACCGGCGGAGTCGGTTGGGTTTCCACTGTTGGCTGTTGGCGTGCCAGAGCGGTATCGGCTGCCGGGCGCTCTTCCTGTGCACGAGTGCTTACACGGCGCGGCGGATTGTGTGCCAAACGGCGCAGAGTATCGCCGTCAGGGATAGTAAGGGTAGCACCGCGGTACATCAAATCAGGGTTGCCATTGCGGAACGCACGGGGGTTGGCAGCCACCAAGGCATTGATGGTTTGACGCAAAGTCATACCAGACGGTTTAACGCGCTGTGCAATATCCACCAGCAATTCGCCGTCTTTAATCTGATAGCTTTCTCCAGTAATCTGCACCGGCGCTTCGCGGCGATCAGCAGCGCGGCGATGCCGCCTAGATTCAGCAGAATGGCGACGACTCGGCTCAGCTTCAGCACGGCGTTCGCGGCGCGAACGGGAGCTGTCGGGAGCAGACTGATAATCGCGGGGATCCAACATAGCGGTATATTGGTGGTTTTGATTGCCCACACCCAGCCAGAACGTCATCACTGGCTCTTTAATCGGCGCATTAGAACGCAGGTGGATAACGGCACGGTCGCCGCTACGGCGAGATACCGTGGCTTGCAGATTGGCACCATTGACGGTGGGTCTGGCTGAAGCCAACGCACGCGCCTCGTCGCCTGTTACCACCACTGTAGCAGAAAACGGCTCGTTCAAGCGCGACTGAACCTGCAAACCACCCAAAGCGGCATGCGCACCAACAGAGGCTACCAAACCCAGGGAAGCCGCAATCAGCTTCATTTTATACTGCTTACAAAACATTAAATCCCCCTTACAACCTAAAGTCATGCACAGCTAACCTTCTGAACCAACAGAAAAATACAGAGCCAAGTAAGCAAAATTCCAGCCTGAAAGCGGCAGTTGTGCAACGGATTAAAATCTCTAAACCTAGGTATCATATCGTTTATTTCCTATTTATGCCAAGCCATTTCTGCTATTTAGCCCGATTTTCTATACAGGAATGAAACATTTTTAATTATTTAACAGACTCCCTATATTTATATTCCGATGTGTTTGTACTGTTGCCAACACATACTCCCAATCCTCAGCTTTACGATATTTAAGTGCAGAGTTTCCCTATTTGCTTTAAGATAAACGCCTAATCTCGACACTTGCAAACTGCCAGATTACAGGATTACAGAATGATGCAAGGTGTGAGCAGCCAGGCAAATTTGGTCACAGGTTGTGTATCAGCAAACGCCTTTACCTAATTTCTAATATTTAATTTATCAAAGAGAAACCGTATTATGTTGTTCATGCTGATGGCCTCCGATGTGGCCGATTCCACTGAAGCCAGATTGGCTGCCCGCGGCGCACATTTGGCCAGACTAGAAAAACTGGCTGAAGCCGGCCGGCTGGTTTTGGCCGGCCCCTGCCCCCTGCCCGAGGGCGAAACCGGCTTTTCAGGTAGCCTCATCGTAGCCGACTTTGCCTCTTTAGACGAAGCTGAAGAATGGGCAGGGCAAGACCCCTATGTAGAAGCCGGCGTATATGCCGAAATCCTCATTCGCCCGTTTAAGAAAGTGCTGCCTGCATGAGCATGCAAACCATCTGTCAGCGCCTGGAAGCCGCCTTTTCTCCCAGCTTGCTCGAACTAACCGATGAGAGCCATTTGCACATCGGCCATGCCGGCAACCAAGGTGGCGGGCATTACCGGGTTCATATCGTCAGCGCCCAATTTGCCGGTATGAACCGCGTTGCCCGCCAACGTGCCATCCAACAGGTTCTGCACGATTTATACCCATCCCAAATCCACGCACTGAGCATCCGTGCGCAAACACCGGAAGAATACGAGCCGTAAAATCCTTTATAATCTGGCTATAACCATCTTGAACTTGAGGACGACAACATGAAACGAACTTCGCTTGCACTACTGCTGACCACCGCCTTAGCCGCCGCACCGCTGGCCGCGCAAACTGTTGTAACCGTAAACAATACCCGCATCGACAGCTCCGCGATCGACCAGCAGGTGAAGATTATTAACGAACAAAGCAACGGTCAGGTAACCGACTCTCCAGAGCTGCGTGAAAACATCGCCCGCCGCCTCGTTACCCGCGAACTGATGATTCAAGAATCACGCCGCCTGCACCTAAACGAAAGCCCCGAATTCAAACAAATCATCGAACGCGCCCGCACCGATGCCCGCACCAGTGGCGAAGACCGCAAACCCACCTTCCAGCAAGACTGGGAAACCTTTGAAGGTAACGTAACCGCCCAAGCCCTGGTGGCACACATCCTGCGCTCCAACCCAGTAACCGACGCCCAAGTGCAACAGGCCTATCAGGAAATCACCAACCGCTATCGCGGCACGCAAGAAGTTAAACTTGGCGAAATCATCCTCAACAACCGCGATAACGCCCAAAAAGCCGTAGCCGATCTCCGACGCGGCCGCCGCTTCACCGATGTGGCCCGCCAATACACCATCGACACGCCAAGTCGTGCCAACGGTGGCATCAGCCCCACTTTCACCCCGCTGAAAGATTTGGAAGAAGGCGCACCCATGGTGTATAACGCCGTGAAATCGCTCGGCCAGGGCAAATTCACCGAAACCCCGGTGGAAAGCAACGGCATTTTCGCCATCTTCTATATGGAAGCCAAACGCCCCGTGCGCGTGCCTCCGTTTGCCCAACTGAAACCGCAAATCCAACAAGATTTGCAAAACCTGCTGATCGAGCAAGAAATTGCCCGTCTCTACCAACAGGCTACTATCCGCTAAGCTTATTCAACACAGCAAAGGCTACCTGAAAACTTCAGGTAGCCTTTTGTTATGCCTGCTTATGGCAGCTGTTAAAAATCGACAGCAGCATAGCAATACCGCCGTTTTATAGTGAATTAAATTTAAACCAGTACAGCGTTGGCTCGCCTTGCCGTAACGTGTGTACTGTCTGCGGCTCGCCGCCTTGTCCTGATTTAAATTTAATCCACTATACTTTTCAGGTAGCCTCTCCAGCCCCCTGCCCTCAAACCACCTGCTTCACCGGCAATGCCCGATGCACCAGCAGGGTTGCGCCCAAACATAAACACAGCGGCAACCACAGCGCGGGCGACTGGCGCGACAACTCCAGCATAAACACCAGCGCAGTAATCGGCATCTTCTGTGCCACACCCAAAAACACCGTTGCCCCCACAAATGCTGCCGCACCCATGTCTACCCCAGGCAGCAGTGCATTCCACGCGCAGGCTGCCAAAAACGCAATCAACCCGCCCAGCATCATCGACGGCGTAATCCGCCCGCCATAAGCCCCGGCCAGGGTAGCCAACAACAGTGCCGCCCACTTCGCCGCCAGCAGACCAAAAGCCTGCCGCCAGCCCAAAGCCGCTTGAAAACTCAACTGGTTGCCCGCCTTACCGTTGCCCATAATCTCCGGAAAATACCACGCCAACAACCCGATAAACGCAAATGACAACACAGCCACCCACACCATCACCGGTTTGCGCCGCGGAATTTCAGGTAGCCTATCCATACTCCGTTCAAATGCCCACACACCCAGCGCTAGCAAAGGCG
This sequence comes from uncultured Eikenella sp., assembly GCA_963548155.1. GTDB lineage: Bacteria > Pseudomonadota > Gammaproteobacteria > Burkholderiales > Neisseriaceae > Eikenella. The sequence continues at coordinate 1,919 of CAUUTP010000010.1, read as the reverse complement.
CAGCCGCCAGCGCCCACGCATTAAACCACCCATCCGGCAAAGGAAAATCCGACAGAGGATACTGAATCACATCGCCCAACGCCGCGCGCACCACCAACACCGCTGTGCTGCAAGCCAACAGCGCCGCCAGCAGCCGCTCGCGCGACCACGATAACAACAGGGTTTCCAAAGCAAACACCGCTGCCGCCAACGGCACGTTGTACACCGCCGCCAAACCCGCGCCCGAAGCGCAGGCCAGCAATATTTTGCGTTCTTCCTCATCCAAACCCTGTGATTCCGCCCAACGCTCCGCCAGCGCCGCACTGATTTCACGCGGTGCCACTTCACGCCCCAGCGGCGAGCCCAAGCCCACGGTAACAATCTGCAGCAGCGCATGAATCAGCGTGGCCGCCAAGGGCATTCTCTGCCTGTTCGCCACTGCCGTTTTAATCGAGACCAAAGGCGAGGCCAGCCGGTGCAGCATCACCCAGCCCACCCCCACCAAACCGCCACACAACAGCAGTACTATCAAGCGCCGCAATGGTGCGCTCTCTTCCACCATCACTCGGTACGACAACTCGACATGCAACGGATAACCAAACGCCAAATGTTGCACCGTGTGCAGCAACAGTGTCAGCACAATGCCGGTCAGGCCGGCCGCCACGCTGATGAGCAACAGGGAGAGGATTAACTTGGGAGACAAGGTTTTCATATGGCTATGGCAGATTTTGAAAAGCTAAAACGGTAATCAACGGCTGAGGCTACCTGAAACTTACCGAGCCGTTCATGCAGATGGTTTTCAGGTAGCCCGTATAGCGGATAGCCAACAAATTGGCCTGCTTTGCAGCAATATATATTTCAGCTGCATTGTTTGCAAAAATCCTGCTATAAAAAGGCTTCAGGCTACCTGAAAACCTCTGCATCGTTCGGCAGACGGTTTTCAGGTAGCCTGTATGGGGTATGGAAAGATTAGGTCTTATGCTGCCGCATACTCAGCGACAAGGGTTTGGAAGACTGGGTGCACAGAGCCGGCGCATGCTGCAATGCACCCATAGCGGTGCGGATAATCTGCGGCGCGGTTTTGCCGATGCTGAATTGCTCGGGCATATTCATCCAAATACTCATCAGCCCGCTGATCACCGACATCATAAACACCACCGCCAGATTAATATTCAAATCTTCCGGCAGCTTTTTCTGTTGCAGGCTCAGTGTCAGCACAGCGGTGAGCTGGCGCTGCCACATATCCTGATAGCTGCGAATAATTTTCACTACAGAATGGTTCTGCTCAGTATATTCGCACTTCAAGTGAATGATATTGCAAAATTTCCTTATTGTTTCATCGGTTTCCAGCTTTTGAAACAGATTAATCGTGGCGACTTCAAAACTTTCCCAAATATCCGGCGATTGGGTTTCTATATCATTTGCCAGCTCGCTGGACAGCTCGGCAAATACTTGTTGAAACAGACCCTCAAACAAATCCTCTTTATTTTTGAAATGCCAATACAGCGCGCCACGTGTTACACCGGCAGTTTGAGCAATTTCGTTTAGGGATGAACGGCTAACTCCTCTTGTATAGAATGTATCCAAGGCTGCCTTAAGTAGGTAGTTGCGTGTTTTCAGCGCTTCGACTTTTGTTTTTCTCATCGTTATTTCCAGATCATTAACTGGTTTATTTATTAATTAATTTTGTCATGCCTAGAGCAGGCTTTCAAGCTCACTTGCAGCCCGCCTACGCAATAATGTTGCTTTTTAGCATATTAGCATTTCTTCATTTATACAGCCATAGACAACATACAATGATGTATGTAAAATGCCGTTTTTATTCTCTGCGGCTGCTTTTGCCTTTCCCGGCTCCAAGCGGCCATAATTCATTAATTAAACATCAACTTAATTTAAGGCCATCATAATGACATCTTTCAGCATATCAGGGAAAACAAGCT
>CAUUTP010000009.1:0-34914 GCA_963548155.1 uncultured Eikenella sp. | reverse complement strand
GTTACTTACTGGCAAGGTTCTCTGAAATAGCACCTTTTTTGTTACTTATGCCGAGGTGTCGAATACGGGAAGGAGGGTGAAGCTGCTGTCTTCGTTGTCGGGTTCGAGCAGGATTTCGCCGCCATTTTCGGCTTGCAGCCTGGCTTTGAAGCGGGATGGGAACTGGATGCCGAGGGCTTGTTCGGCGGCTTGGATATATTGGGGCTCTACGGGGAAGGGCATGGATTTGCTCCAATGTGGTGACTGGAATATTGAGGTAGGTCGGACATAGATGCCACGTTGTTTTTCAGGTAGCCATTATCTACACTGGGGCTACCTGCAAATCCAGCGGGCTGTCGGATTTGGTAGCCTGAATTATCCTGTATTTCGGCAGGCTTGATGTTTCAGGTAGCCTCAAGCGGGATATAAGGCTACCTGAAACCGCTCAACGCTATTTGCGCCAATAGGCGGGAGTGAAGAGCATGAACACGGTAAAGATTTCCAGGCGGCCGAGCAGCATAACGGCGGCGCACAGCCATTTTTGCACAGCGGCTAGTTCGGCGTAGCTGCCGGCGGGACCGACGCTGCCGAGGCCGGGGCCGGCGTTGGTGATGCAGGCGGTGGCGGCGGTGAGGGCGGTAACGAAGTCGAGGCCGGTGGCCATGAGGGCGAAGGTGGCGAAGATGATGGTGAGGAAATAAACGGCGGTGAACACGAGCACGGTCATGGCGGTGCGCTCGGCGATGTGCATGCCGTTGATTTTTACGGTGTGCACGGCGTTGGGGTGCAGGAGCAGCATCATTTCGCGCAGGCTGAATTTAAACAATACGATGGCACGGATGGTTTTGAGTCCGCCGCCAGCACTGCCGGCGTTGGAGAGGATGTTGGCGAGGAAAAACATCCACAGGGACACGGGCAGCGGCCAGGCGGCGAAGTCGGTGTTGGCGTAGCCGTTGGCCAGGCCGATGGAGATGAAGTTGAAGCCGACAAAGCGCAGGGATTGCGACCAATCAGGGTAGAAATCTTTGTGCCACAAATAGAGGGCGCTCACGATGATGCTGACAATCAGGGCGGTAATCATCACGCGCACTTCGCTGTCGCGGCGGTAGACGTTGAGGCTGCGTTGGCGGAAGGCGTAGTAGTGGTTGGTGAAGCTGATGGCGGCGATGATGCTGCCGACGGACAAAATCATTTCGATGGGCACGGAATCGAAATAGGCGATGTTTTGATCGTGGGTGGAGAAACCGCCCAGGCCGAGGCAGGACATGGCGTGGCACACGGCATCAAGCCAGCTCATGCCGGCCAGGCGCAGGGCGAGGCAGACGGCGAGGGTGAAGAAAACGTAGATCAGCCAAAGGTTTTTGGCGGTTTGGGAAATGCGGGGGGCAAGTTTGCTGTCTTTGTGGATGCCGGGAATTTCGGCTTTGAACAGCTGGGTGCCGCCCACGCCGATCATGGGCAGGATGGCCACAGCTAAAACGATGATGCCCATGCCGCCCACCCAGTTGAGCAGGTGGCGCCAGAAGTTGAGCGAGGGAGGGAAGCTGTCGAGGTTGGTGAAAACGGTGGCGCCGGTGGTGGTGAGGCCGGAGATGGCTTCGAAGAAGGCGTCGGTGTAGCTGATGCCGGGCAGATACCAATAAAACGGCATGGAAGCAACCACGGCAAACCCCACCCACAGCAGGAAGACGAGAGTGAAGCCGTCACGGGTGCGCAGCTCGCGCTGGTGGCGTCGGGTGATGAGCCAGATGATGCCAGACACGCAAATGGTGGCAGCGGCGGTATCGGCAAACACCCAAAAGGCGGCATCTTGGTAGAGATACGACACGAGCGTGGGCGCCAAGAGCAGCAGCGAAAACACGAAGCCGAGGCGGGAGAGGACGTGGATGATGGGGGCGAGTTTGTAATACATGGCGTGTCGGTTTCAGGTAGCCTGTGCGGCGGGTATTTTACCTGTTTTAACGGGATGACGTAGCGGCGGCTGAGGCTACCTGAAAAATAGTGGTTGGGGTATTTCAGCTTATCCTAGGATTTGTTTTTATTCATATTCACGATAAAACGCCAAAGGCTACCTGAAAGCGGATACGGCGGTTTCAGGTAGCCTGCGGCATGGGCAAACGGGCGCGGCTTAAGCGCGTTTCGGATCGTTGGGGCGCAGTTCGGCCGCCAATTTATCCAAAATGCCGTTGACGAATTTGTGGCCGTCGATGCCGCCGAAGGTTTTGGTGACTTCAATCGCTTCGTTGATGATCACGGGGTAGGGCGTTTCCGGCATATCGCGCAGCTCAAAGGCGGCGGCCAGGAGCACGGCGCATTCGATGGGGCTGAGGTCTTTTTCGTCGCGGTCGAGCAGCGGGCGGATAATCTGCATCAGCTCGCGGCGTTTGGCCTGCACGCCGAAGAAAATGGTGGTGAAGAGTTCGTTGTCGGCCTTGGCGAAATGTTCGTTTTCACGGATATTTTTGGCCACTTCGGCATCGGGCAGCCGGTTGAGCGCGGCCTGATACAGTGCCTGCACGGCAAATTCGCGCGCGCGGCGGCGCGGGGTGCGGTTTTTCGGTTTCATTACTTGGCTTTCTGAAATCAAGGGCTACACGATGGCATCGGGCAGGCTGTTGCCGGCCGGATTGAGGCGGCGCAGCAGGTTGGCGCATTCCACCGCCACCACCGCGGCTTCGGCGGCTTTGTTTTGGATGCGCGCGTGGGCTTGTTCGTCGTTTTCGGTGGTGAGGATGGCGTTGGCAATAGGGATGTTGAAATCCAGCCCCACGCGGCTGATGCCGGCAGCGGACTCGTTCGACACCAATTCGAAATGATAAGTTTCGCCGCGAATTACCGCGCCCAAGGCCACCAGCGCATCAAAACTGTGCGACTGCGCCATATTTTGCAGCGCCAGCGGCACTTCCAGCGCGCCGGGCACGGTGGCCACGGTGATGTTGCCGTCGGGCACGCCCATTTCCACCAGTTTTTCGGCGCACACTTCAAGCATGGCGCTGCCGATTTCGTTGGAAAAACGGGCTTGTACAATGCCGATATTCAGGCCTGCGCCTTCGTGGTTGGGGGGGATGATGGTCATGTCCGCTGCTCCGTTGTAGGGAAATAAGCAAAAGCGGCATGCGCCGCAAAGAAAGCGGATTTTACACCAAAGCGCACGTTTTGGGGCTGTGAAGGAAGAAGGCTTGCGTTACAATGGCGGCGTTTTGCCTCTTCCGTTTTCAGGTAGCCTCCCATGCAAACCATCACCCTTATCGCCGCCGTGGCGGATAACCGCTGCATCGGCAGTGGTAACGCCATGCCCTGGCATATTGCCGAAGATTTCGCCTTTTTCAAACGCTACACCTTGGGCAAACCTGTGGTGATGGGGCGCAAAACCTGGGATTCGCTGCCCAAGAAACCCTTGCCCGGCCGCCGCAATATCGTGATTACCCGCCAGCCGCTCTGGCAGGCCGAGGGTGCAGAACGTGCCGATAGCTTAGATGACGCGCTGTCCGTGCTGGCCGACGTGTCCGAAATCATCATCATGGGCGGCGCGCAGATTTACGCCCAAGCCCTGCCGCTGGCTACCGATTTGCGCCTCACCGAAGTGCGTTTGGATATCGACGGCGACGCCTTTTTCCCCGCCTTTGCCCCCGCCGAATGGCAGGAGGTTGAACGCAGCAGCCACACCGCTGCCGCCAACGGCATCCGCTTCGATTTCGTGCACTACCGCCGCACCCGGCAGGCTAGCTGAAAGATGAGGCTACCTGAAAAATGCTGCACCGCCTGATCGAGCGCCATTGGCAAACGCCCAACCCGCTGCTTACGCCGATTTTATGGCCGCTGGCACGGCTGTTCGGCCTATTGGCGGCGCGGCGGCGCGAAGGCTACCTGAAAGGCCGGCGGCATAGTGAAAAACTGCCTGTGCCGGTGGTGGTGGTGGGCAATGTGCAGGCAGGCGGCAGCGGTAAAACCCCCGTGGTGCAGGCCTTGGTGCGCGCCTTGCAGGAGCGCGGCATCCGCCCTGGCATCATTAGCCGGGGCTATGGCCGCAGCGGGCAGGGCGTGCATGTGTTAAACAACCAAAGCACTGTCGCGCAGGCCGGTGATGAACCGCTGCTGTTGCATCGCAGCACCGGCGCTCCTGCCGCCGTGGGCAACTGCCGTGCCGAAGTGGGCAGGGCGCTTTTGGCCGCGCATCCCGAAGTACAAATCATCATTGCCGACGACGGCTTGCAACACTACGCCCTGCAACGCGATTTCGAGCTGGCAGTATTCCCCGCCGCCGATGTAGGGCGGCCGCTGGATTTGCTGCCCAATGGCAATTTGCGCGAGCCTTTGGCGCGCTTGGAAAGCGTAAACGCCGTGCTGCTGGCCAATAGCATGCCCGATAGCCGCGAGCCGGATTGGGCTTTGCCGGATCAGGTTTTGCTCTGCCGCAGCCGCCTGCAATGCGGGCAGATCTACCGCCTGCACCGTCCGCACGAACGCTTGCCGGAAGGCTACCTGAAACAGCGCCGCGTTATCGCCGCCGCCGCCATCGCCAAGCCCGAGCGTTTCTTTGCCGAACTGGCGCGGCTAGGTATCGATACCGAACGGCAAATTGCCTTGCACGACCACGCCGCCTGGCAGATTGCCGATTTGCCCGCCGCCGACAGCTACATCGTCACCGAAAAAGACGCGGTGAAGCTCGCCGCCGACACCGCGCAGGAAGTATGGGTGTTGCCTGTGCGCGCCGAATTGCCGGAAGCTTTAGTGCAGGCCGTGATCCGCCGCTGCCTGCCGGATAAGTAACAGGCTACCTGAAAGCCTAAGCTTCAACCAAACCAACACCGGAGACCCCAAACCATGGATAAAAAATACCTCGACCTCCTCGTTTGCCCGCTCACCAAAGGCGCGCTCGAATACCATGCCGGCCGCCAAGAATTGTGGAGCCGCCAAGCCAAGCTGGCCTTCCCGATCCGCGACGGCATTCCCATCATGCTGGAAAACGAAGCCCGCCCCCTCACCGAAGAAGAGCTGCACGCATGAGCACCCCGTTTACCGTTATCATCCCCGCCCGCCTGGCTTCCAGCAGGCTACCTGAAAAAGCCTTGGCCGATATTGCCGGCAAACCCATGGTGGTGCGCGTGGCCGAGCGCGCCAAGTTGAGCGAAGCGCAGCGCATCGTCGTGGCCACCGACCACACCGCCATTGCCGCTGCCTGCTCCGAATACGGCATCGAAGCCGTGCTCACCGGCAAACAGCACACCAGCGGCACCGCCCGCCTGGCCGAAGCTGCGCTGCTGCTGGGCATGGCCGATAGCGATATTGCCGTGAACGTGCAGGGCGACGAGCCGCTGATTGATCCCGCCCTCATCAACCGTACTGCCGAATTGCTCGGCAGCAGCAGCGCCCAAATGGCCACCGCCGCCCACCCGATTGCCGACGTGGCCGAATTTCTCAATCCCAACTGCGTGAAAGTGGTGCTCGACCAACGGCGCAACGCCCTCTATTTCAGCCGCGCCCCCATCGCCTGGCCGCGCGATGCCTTCGCCGAAACGCAAGCCGTGCTGCCTGAAGGCTTTGCCCCGCTGCGCCACATCGGCCTATATGCCTACCGAGTGGGTTTCCTGCACCAATACGTCGGCCTGCCGCCCTCGCCGCTGGAGAGCATCGAATCGCTCGAGCAGCTGCGCGTGTTGTGGCACGGTGGCAAAATCGCCGTTACCGTGTGCGACAACGCCCCCGCCGCCGGGGTGGACACCGCGGAAGATTTGCAGCGCGTGCGCGATTGGTTTGACCAGCATCCAGAAGAGGCTAGCTGAAACACCATTTTCCAGTGTTGCTACAGTATTGCATTTCCTAATGCATTGCTTTGCCAATAATTTCAGGTAGCCTCCTCGCGCCAAGCAGGCTACCTGAAATCAAAATCTGCCTAACAAAGAAACGAATATGACCACACCCGACAACACTGTCCGCCTTTCCAAACGTATGGCCGAACTCGGTCTCTGTTCGCGCCGCGAAGCCGATGCCTATATTGAGCGCGGCTGGGTGAGAGTGAACGGCGAGAAAGCCGTGCTCGGCCAAAAGGTGGGCACGGGCGACCGCATCGAGCTGCACCGCGCCGCACATGAAGAGCAGGCCGGGCGGGTGACCATCCTGCTGCACAAGCCGGTGGGCTTCGTGAGCGGGCAGGCCGAAAAAGGCTATCGCAGCGTTGCCGAGTTGATTACCGAAACTAACCATTGGCCGGAAGACCGCAGCCCGCAAAAATTTAAAGCGGCACACCGCAACGGCCTCGCTCCTGCGGGCCGGCTGGATATCGATTCGGTCGGGCTGCTCGTGCTCACGCAAGACGGACGCGTGGCCAAAAGCCTGATCGGCGAAAACAGCGGTGTGGAAAAAGAATATCTGGTGCGCGTGAAGGGTAAACTTTCCGAAGAAGGCCTGCGCCTGCTGAACCACGGCCTAAAACTGGACGGCGAGGCGCTGCGGCCGGCCAAGGTATCGTGGCAAAACCAAGATCAGTTGCGCTTTGTGCTGAAACAGGGCAAAAAACGCCAAATCCGCCGCATGTGCGAGCTGGTGGGGCTGCGCGTGGTGGGGCTCAAGCGCATCCGCATCGGCAAGGTGAAACTCGGCGCGCTGCCGCCGGGGCAGTGGCGCTATCTGGCGCCGCACGAGCGGTTTTGATTGAAGATGATTGAATAAGGCTACCTGAAAAGCGTGTGTGGTTTGCGCTGTGTTTCAGGTAGCCTTTTGTTGTAGCCGGGCTGATTCATCAGCTTTTGGCTAATTCAAAATATTTCTGCATCACCAGCAGGCTGGTGATCAACTCTTGCCTGCTGTTGAAGAAGGGCTGCATATAGGCGTTGGCGTTACGGATGATGCGTTCGGCGGCATCGGGGTGTTGTTGATAGAAGGCGAGTTTTTCGTCGAAATCGCTGTAGTCGGGTTGGAGGTGGACGTAGTGGATTTCAGGCTGCAGCCGGCCTTCCAGCAGCCAGGTTTCGTAGACGGGGGTGGTCATGAAACAGAGGGAGCGGGAGGCGAGTATCCATTTGAGGTTGGTGGCGACGTCGTTGCCTTCGATGCTGAGGATGTATTTGTATTGCAGCTGTTGGCCTACACTCATGAAGCTGCGATGGTAGGGCTGGCCGATGGATTGTTTGTGTACGCAGCCGACGTCGCACTGGGGATGGTCGTGGTATTGGCGCAAGAAGCGCAGGCGTTGTTTTTGGAAGGCGGCGCCGCGCCAGACGAGTTGGTTGCGTTTGGTGGCAAAGGGGGTGCGGTCGGGGTAGATATAGAAATGGCGCACGCTGTCGAGCTTGAGCAGAACGGAGTGTTGGTTGTCACTCCGGATGGGGCGGCTTTTCACAAAGGCGGGTTGGGCGGGAATGTGGGTGACGTCGCCGAATTCGTAGGCGAAGCGGGCTTCTGCCGGGAAGTAGCGCAGGAGGGCAGCGAGGTCGTAGTAGTAGGCGGAGGTGTGGCTGCCGCGTTTGAAATTACCGACTTGGTCTACCGGGGTGAGGCTACCTGAAAGGGCAAATGGCTGATTTTGCCGGTTGCAGTAGTCCACTCGCTGCCGGATTTGCTGCTGAGTTTCGCTCGGTAGGCGGGCAAACTCGGCCAATACGGGCTCGATGGATTTGGCGAGCAGGCGGTGTGGCAACAGGCCGAATGGGCTGTGGCGGGCGTAGTAGGCGAGTTTGTGTAGGCGGCGGTGGTAAATGCCGAAGTCGATGGGCATAGCGGTTTAGCGGGGTTGCATCAGTTGTTTGGCTTCCTGGCGTTTGAGCTTCCAGCCGTGGGAGCAAATGGGGCAGGTGAGGTAGTATTTTGATTCCATGCGGAATAGGGGGATGAAGAAGAAGGTGAATTTGGTGTAGGCGTTGGTGATGTGCAAATTAACGCGGTTGTTGCAGTTGCTGCAGATGCAGCTCTCGCCGCTTTCGCCGAGGTCATCGAAATAGCCTTTGCTGCCCCAGATGAAGATCATGGTGTTTCCCCTTTGAGATGGTCAGATGTGAAAGCCGATCCGGCATGCTGCAGCCGGCCCGGCTGGTTTGTTTATACGATTTCGGCTTTGGTGATGACTACGGGCTCAACCGGCACGTCGTCGTGGTAGCCGTGGCGTTTGGTGGCCACGCCTTCGATGGCATCAACAACATCTTGGCCTTCCACCACTTTGCCGAATACGGCGTAGCCCCAGCCGTGCAGGCTTGGGGAGGTGTGGTTGAGGAAGTCGTTGTCTTTGGTGTTGATGAAGAATTGGGAAGAGGCACTGTGCGGAGCTTGGGTGCGCGCCATGGCGAGGGTGTATTTGTTGTTTTTCAGGCCGTTTTGCGCTTCGTTTTTAATCGGGGCGCGGGAGGGCTTTTCCTGCATGTTTTCGTCCATGCCGCCGCCTTGAATCATGAAGCCTTTAATCACACGGTGGAAAATAAGGCCGTCGTAGAAACCGTCTTTCACGTATTGTTCGAAGTTGGCGGTGGTTTCGGGGGCTTTTTCGTGGTCGAGCTCGATGCCGATGGTGCCGAAGTTGGTGTGGAGTTTAATCATGTTTACTGTCCTGTAATTGGGTTGGAGGAAAGGGAAGAGGCTACCTGAAAAACGGTTTGGGGTTTCAGGTAGCCTTTGATACGGGATTATTGTTTAACGGCTTCGATTTGGATGTTCAGCTTCACTTGATTGCTGATCACGCCCTGCAGGAAGTTCATGCCCCACTTGCTGCGGTCGATGGTGGTGCTGAAATCGCCGCCACACACTTGGGCGTTGACGCGCTGGCTGTGGTAGCAGTTGAAGCGGTCGGCGTTGAGGCGCACGGGATGGGTTTGGCCGAGCAGGGTAAGACGACCGTCCACGCTGGCGAGTTTGCCGTTGCGGAAGTTGAAGCGGGTGGATTCAAAGCGCATGCTGGGATATTGGGCGGCGTTGAATAGATCGGCGGAGGCGAGGTGGTGGTCGAACTGTTCGTTGCCGCTGCGCAAGTTGGCCACAGGGATGTCGATTTTCACACTGCCCGTTTTAGCCTGCGGGTTGTATTCCACCGTGCCGCTGAGGTTGTAGAAGCCGCCGGTGTTGGTACTGGTGTTGAAGTGGTCGATAGCAAAGCGGGCGTTAGCGTGGTGGCTGTCGATTTTATAGGTGTCGGCCTGAGCGCTGCCGAAGGCGGCGGCAAGAATAGCAAGGGTAAGGGCTTTTTTCATACGATCACACTCCTAATACGTTGGGATTATTGCGAAAGAATGCGCACTTGGCGGATAACAACGGGCGTGCGCGGCACGTCTTGATACATATCCACCGTGCCGGTGGGCACGCCGGCGATTTTGTCCACCACTTCCTGCCCGGCGGTTACTTTGCCGAACACAGCATAGCCGTAGCCGCGTGCGGTGGGGGCGGTGTGGTTGAGGAATTCGTTGTCTTTCAGGTTGATGAAGAACTGGCTGGTGGCGGAGTGCGGCTGGGCCGTGCGCGCCATGGCGACGGTGTAGCGGTTGTTTTTCAGGCCGTTGGCGGCTTCGTTGTCGAGGGCGCGGCGAATCGGGGCTTTTTCGGCCATTTGGGCGGTGAGGCCGCCGCCTTGGATCATGAAGCCAGGAATCACACGGTGGAAAATAGTGCCGTTATAAAAGCCGCTACGGGCGTAGGCGAGGAAGTTTTCCACGGTTTTCGGCGCACGGGTTTCATCCAAGGAAAGCTCAATATTGCCTTGGCTGGTTTCGAGCATCACGCGGGTTTCGGCGTGGGCGGCGAGGGCGGAGCAGCCGAGTGCGGCGGCCAGGATGAGTGTGCGGAATGGTTTGTTCATGATATTGGTTAAGATATGGAAATGAATAAGGGCGTTAGGGTAAAGGCTACCTGAAAATTTTGCAAGCACGGCTAAAGCACTTCTGCCTGCTGCGTCAGCTGGCGTTGCGGTATTACTCATGTTGTATGCAGCTCCTCGCCTGGCAAGAAGAAAGAACGGCTTCTGCTGCCATAGATGCCGGCTATGGTGAGAAGGGTTGTTTTCAATACAGAAAGCATTGATTGTGTTAAAATCGTCCGCTTTTTATATTCTAATTTTCCGCAAAGGCACACCCATGATTTCCACTTCCGGCATCACCATGCAGTTCGGCGCGAAGCCGCTGTTTGAAAACGTATCCGTCAAATTCGGCGAAGGCAACCGCTACGGCCTTATCGGCGCGAACGGTTCGGGCAAATCCACCTTCATGAAGATTTTGGGCGGCGATTTGGAGCAGACCAGCGGCGAAGTGGCGATTGAACACGGCGTGCGCTTGGGCAAACTGCGCCAAGACCAGTTTGCCTACGAAGACATGCGCGTGCTGGACGTGGTGATGATGGGTCACACCGAAATGTGGGCGGCGATGACCGAGCGTGATGCGATTTACGCCAATCCCGAAGCCACCGAAGACGACTACATGAAAGCCGCCGAACTGGAAGCCAAGTTCGCCGAATACGACGGCTACACCGCCGAAGCGCGCGCCGCCGAATTATTGAGCGGCGTGGGCATTGCCGAAGAACTGCACAACGCCACCATGGCGGAAGTTGCCCCCGGCTTCAAACTGCGCGTGCTGCTGGCGCAAGCCCTGTTTTCCAAACCCGACGTGCTGCTCTTGGATGAGCCGACCAACAACTTGGACATCAACACCATCCGCTGGCTGGAAGGCGTGCTGAACCAATACGACAGCACCATGATTATCATCTCGCACGACCGCCACTTCCTGAACGAAGTCTGCACCCACATGGCCGATTTGGACTACAACACCATCACGGTTTACCCCGGCAATTACGACGGCTACATGCTCGCCTCCGCCCAATCCCGCGAACGCGCGCTGAAAGACAACGCCAAAGCCAAAGAAAAATTGCAGGAACTGCAAGAGTTTGTCGCCCGCTTCTCTGCCAACAAATCCAAAGCCCGCCAAGCCACCAGCCGCTTGAAACAGGCCGACAAAATCAAAGCCGAAATGGTGGAAGTGAAACCGTCCACCCGCCAAAACCCGTATATCCGCTTTGAAACCGACGAGAAAAACAAGCTGCACCGCCAAGCCGTGGAAGTGGAAAACCTGGCCAAATCATTTGATAAAACCCTGTTTGAAAAACTGTCTTACATTCTGGAAGCCGGACAACGCCTCGCCATCATCGGCCCAAACGGCGCAGGCAAATCCACCCTGCTGAAACTTCTGGCCGGCGCGTTTGACGAAAAACTTTCCGACATCAAACCCGATGCAGGCTGCATTAAATGGGCGGAAAAAGCCACCATCGGCTACTACCCGCAAGACCACGAAAACGATTTCGACGTGGATATGGACCTGACCGAATGGATGCGCCAATGGGGGCAGGAAGGCGACGACGAACAAGTGATCCGCGGCACGCTCGGCCGCCTGCTGTTCGGTAGCAACGACGTGGTGAAAAAAGTGAAAGTGCTCTCCGGCGGTGAAAAAGGCCGTATGCTCTACGGCAAACTGCTGCTGCTGAAACCCAACGTGTTGATTATGGACGAACCGACCAACCACATGGACATGGAAAGCATCGAATCGCTGAACATGGCGCTGGAAAAATACAAAGGCACGCTGATTTTCGTGTCGCACGACCGCCAGTTTGTGTCTTCACTTGCCACGCAGATTATCGAGCTGGATGGCAAAGGCGGATATGAATATTATCTGGGCGATTACGAGAGCTATTTGGCGAAAAAAGGGATTGAGTAAGACAAGTGCAGGCTGCCTGAAAAAAGCAGCCTGCACTTTTTCAAAACACATGGAGACCGATTGGATGGCATATTTGGAATACCGCGATGAACAATCCGAAAAATTCTGGCAAATCAACATAGAAGGATGCAGCCACACGGTTACCTTCGGACGCATAGGCACGAGAGGGCAAAGCAAAACCAAAACCTTTGCCAGCACGGAAGAATGCGAAAAAGATGCCGCCAAGCTCATCCAATCCAAAAAAGCCAAAGGCTATGCCGCGCCGGGTGAAACGCCGCAGCCCAAAGCCCCTGCGGAAAGCCTGCTGCAACAACGCTTTGCCTTGTCAGACGGATATGACGGTCTGGTTGCCGAGGCAACACTCTGGGGCAACGCCGTCCCTGTCGTGCTGGATGCCGATGAATTGTTAGACGAATACGACGGCGACGAAGACGCGCTTTACGAGCCCACCGCCGTGGAAAAGCTGTTCAAAAACAAAATTCCGTATAAAAAGATTGAAGCGGTACTGAAATGGATTGAAAAGAAACGCAAAAAGATTATCGATTTTGCACTGGATTACGAAAATTTTGTTGATGCATTCAACGATTGGGTCGCACAAGAAATCGCACAGAAAGGCAAAGCCGTCCTATATGACGGCACGGTTTTGACTGTCGAAACGGACAGGCAGGCCGTCATCGACAGCATCTGCCTATCTGGCATATCCCTATGGGTGGATTTTGACGACAAAACCGTCAGTGATTTCAGCATCGATTTATCCACCAAACAGCCCGATTATTTCGGTGGCCACACACTCACCATCGAAGTGGACGAAGACAAAGAAATGTCCTTCGGCGGCATGAACGGATGAGGCGGTAACGATATTTGAGGCTACCTGAAAATTGGCAAAGCGGTTTTCAGGTAGCCCATGGGTTAATCATTTAAACGCAAGAAAGAGAAAGTATGTTCACACTCAATGGGTTTGGCACCACGTTTGTCGGCGAATTCGATTACGAACCAGACGGCACGTACGTCACCACGGCGTGGATTGTGGCTTTATGGATACCGCTGATTCCGCTGTATAGCGCACGGGTTTTGTCGGTGGAGCCGACCATGCTCTCCGGCACGAATTATCAAATCATCAAGCAGCCGGCGCATTGGGGTCAGGCTCGGCGGATATGGGCATACACACTCGGCATACCCGCTCTGCTTGCCTTGTTTGTTTGGATGGTGGGCGTGTTAGATTCATTGTCACCGCTGGCAGGGCAAATCCTATCTTGGCTGGCGGTAGGCGCGATGTTTGCCTACGCCTTTTTGCCATTTTTCCTGCGTTACCGAGCCTGCAAGGCAATCGGTTTGCACTACAAAGAGCTGAAAATCTCGCCGATTACTTGGCTGGCAATCGTGTTGCTGTTGCTTGCCATCGGTTATGTGGCGTTTTTTGGAAACCAACTATAGCGCAGGCCTGGAATCGGCTCAAGCTTGAGGCTACCTGAAAATCGGTAAGGCGGTTTTCAGGTAGCCTTTAGCATTTGTCGTAGACAGCTTAAACCAAGTAAAAACGGTTTAATTTGAGTTAAACCATCTTTCTTATTTCGGCAGTAATTCTGGTGTCATTCGGCATCTCTGATCTGCTACTTCCTGATTACACTGTCAATACCTGGCTAAAGGACAAATATCCATAAACGAAAGGGTTGCCCGAACATTTTCAGGCAACCCTTTATCAAACCGTTTTTCAAAACGCCATCAATACCAACCGCGCAGCTTCATTGCTTTTTCAACACGGCGGATACTCATCATGTAAGACGCGGTACGCAGGTCCACATCATACTCTTGCGCCAAATTCCAAATATCGCGGAACGCACGGCGCAGGACAACGGTTTCTTTTTCCTGAACTTCGTCAAATTCCCAATAATAGCCTTGCAGGTTTTGCACCCATTCGAAATAGGAAACGACCACGCCGCCGCAGTTCGCCAGAATATCGGGCACGACCAATACGCCGTTTTGTCGCAGGATGGCATCGGCTTCGGGCGTAGTCGGGCCGTTTGCGCCTTCGACCACGATTTTGGCGCGGACTTTGCCGGCGTTTTCGGAAGTTAGTTGGTTTTCCAAAGCACATGGGGCAAGTACGTCCACATCCAGCGCCAAGAGTTCGGCATTGCTAATTTCCTTGCCGTAACCCGCTTGGTTGGTAATAAAGCCGTTGGCCTGATATTCTTTGAACAGGGCTTCCATATCCAAGCCGTTTTCATTGTAGATGGCGACATCGACAGTGGAAACGGCAACGACTTTCGCACCGGCTTTGTGCGCATAATAGCCCGTATGATAGCCCACATTGCCGAAACCTTGAATGGCGTAGGTCGCGCCTTTCACATCTTTGCCAAGCTTTTCCAAAGCTTGGACGGCGGCGAAATTCACGCCGTAACCCGTTGCTTCGGTGCGCGCCAAAGAGCCGCCGAATTCGACCGGTTTGCCGGTGAACACGCCCGGCGCGGATTTTTTAACGATATTTTCGTAAGCATCGACCATCCACGACATGATTTTGCCATTGGTGTTCACATCGGGGGCGGGAATATCGATTTTTTCGCCGATGAGCGGGGAAATGGCTTCGGCGTAAGCGCGGGAAATGCGTTCCAACTCTGCTTCTGAATAATCGCGCGGATCTAAAGTAATGCCGCCTTTGCCGCCGCCGTAAGGAATGCCTGCGACACAGCATTTGATGGTCATCCAAATCGACAGAGCTTTGACTTCGTCAAAATTTACATTGGGATGGAAACGCACGCCGCCTTTGTAGGGGCCGACGGCGTTGTTGTGTTGCGAACGGTAGCCGGTGAAGGTTTTGACGGTGCCGTTGTCGAGTTTGACGGGGAAGCTGACTTCCAAGGCGCGTTGCGGATTTTTCAGGATTTCATACACCGTAGGGTCGGCATTGAGCCGGTCGCAGGCGGTTTTTACCTGTTTGCGGGCGATTTCGAACGGATTCAGGGTTTCTTTTGCAGAAGATTGGGACATTTTTCCTCCTTCTCATGTTTGGTTGAGGTAAAAGGGCTTGCAGTTGTAACTATAACCAATTTCCAAACAAAATATAATAGAGTGTGGCCAATAATTGAAAAATATATTCATTTGTATAGGGTTTTATTTTCCCCAGTTTTTCAATATTTGTTTTCGGCGTCCAATGGGTATGTCGGAATGAGCGGATTTAATAGGGATGTTGATGGTACGAATCAGCGAAAATTTCAAACAAGCTATTTTTCAATGGCTGTATATGAAATGATAAATAGATAGTTGATAATGCTTAAAAATGGATGGTTCGCGGCGGTGGTAAGGCGGTGTGGCGATGTCGGCACATTACAAAACATGGAGCGTTGAAGAAAACTGCCCGTACGGAATGGGAGGTGGGTAGGGAGGGCTGAGGCGGTTATCAGGGTAGCGATACAAATCAAAACGGGACGGTTGTTCAAAACCGTCCTGCCATTTTTTGGCTGCCTGCCTGTTGTAGCTGCCTTTGCCTTTCTTTTTGCGTTCCGTTTTGTGCCGGAACAGATTGGAATGCACCAGCGCTTTGAGTGCGTTATCGCGGATTTTGCCTTTATTGAGTTGGTGTGTCATAGGGCTTTCCTTTTGTTTTGTATTAAAACGGGCGCGGATTGTAGCCTGCCGGTTAGGATGGGGCAAGAGGGGGCAGGCTACCTGAAAATTGATGTTGTTAAGCAGAGGGGATATGATGCTGCAAGGTTTTGCATTATTGCTTTACGGTACTTTCAGATAGCTTTATTGAGGAAATAACACAATGGAAAATCATGATTATCTTTCCTGTCGTAAAGAGATACGGGAGTGGGAGTTTGGCAGAGGCTTGTTGAACGGGTGGGCTACTGTGTTTGGTGCCGCGGCGTTGCTCACTATTCTTGGACGGATAGTTTTGCTATCTGGGCAATATCGAATAACGGTATTGCACTTGGGTATCTTGCTGCTTGCCTTAGCGGTATGCAGGCTGGTGTGGTGGCGGTGGCATGGCAAACGTACCGGACCACGCGAGTTTGTGCGTTTGGAGGAAGAGGGTATCCGTTATTGTTTATCGGGTGCGGGCGAAGGTTTTGTGGCTTATGAATGGTTGCAATTTGTGAATTTGCGGGGCGGAAACTTTCCCAGCAAATTGTTATTGCAATACCGTATGCCGGAACAGGCCGGCGTAGTGCCGCAAACGCTCAGTTTGAATTTGAATCGGATTAAGCCGTCGTCTGCAGCCGGAAACCAGGTGTGGCTTAACAGCGCGGGGAATGCTTTGGAATTGGCGGAGGAAATCAGAAATCGCTGCCGGCCGGGGCAGCTGTATGGCAAATTAGTGTATTGATTGCCGGTTTGGCGTGGTGCTGTGTTTTTCAGGTAGCCTTTACATGGAACAGGCTACCTGAAACTTAAATGCTTAAGCGCTTTCTTGCTCCAGCACAAATCTTGCACCTCCGTCTTGCGCCAAGAGTTCGGCGAGGGCAGGCAGGTTGGCGGCGAGCTGTTCGGCCAGTAGATAGGGCGGATTGATAACGAACATGCCGCTGCCGTGCATGCCGAAGCCGTCGCTGCGCGGGGCATGGGCATGCAGTTCGGTTTGCAGCCAATGGGTAACGGGCAGTTTGCACAGTTCGGCAGGCAGTTGGCGGCTTTCTTCGCGTGAAAGGCAGGGATACCACAGCAAATAGCAGCCGGTGGCGAAGCGGCGCAGGGCGGCCTGCGGGTTTTGACTACTTGGCGGTAGTCTTGTTTTTGTTCGTAGGGTGGGTCGATGAGGATTAGGGCGCGGCGCGTCGGGGGCGGCAGGAGGGAAATCAGGCCTTGATAGCCGTCGCTTTGTTTGGCGATGATGCGGCGGTCGGCGCGGGTGTTTTCCTGCAGCAGGGCGAAGTCGGCGGAGTGCAGCTCAAACAGGCGAATTTTGTCGCTGTCGCGCAGCAGGCTTTGGGCGAGGCGGGGCGAGCCGCAATAGAAATCGGGCGCGGGCAGGATGTGGCGCAGGTGTTGGCGGAATTGTTCCAACTCGGCAGGCAGGGCGGGCGCGGCGAGCAGGCGGCCGATGCCTTGTTGGTGTTCGCCGGTTTTTTGCGCGGTATCGTCTGTCAGACGATATAAGCCGGCACCGCTATGGGTGTCGATATACCAATAGGGCTTGTCTTTACGGTTGAAGTAGCTGAGGGTGAGAAACAGGATAAAATGTTTGAGCATGTCGGCATGGTTACCGGCATGGAAGGCGTGGCGGTAGCTGAGCATAGGCGGCGGAGTGTGGGGAAAGGCGGCATTTTATAGCGGGTTGGGCGGCTTCCGCTACTTTGGCTGAATATTGCAGATAAAAAAAGGTGTGGCAGTCGGCCACACCTAAACACACACACATCAAGAGGAAAATGAATCCAATGTTGCAAGAAACAGGAGCATCTCTATTTCAACCAACCGGCTTTGCTTGCCAGCCGGGCACTAAGTCCTTTCAACTTGGAGGGAATTATAAAGATAATAGTTGGGAGAAATATTGACCAAAATCAAATGAACGACAATTCATAGCCCGAAAGTTTGGCAATTTATGCGTAAAAGAGGCTCTGTTAGCAAATTATCGGTGTGTTCCGGCTTTTCAGGTAGCCTCAAATAGCTTAAACGGGCTGCCACAGGGTATGCCGGCATGCTAAAATGTCTGTATATTAACAAGATGCCGTGCAACAGAACAGTTAGCGGGCAAGGGAAAACCCTTGCCAACCGGCCTGAACTAGGGAGGGGTGGCATGCAGCCTAGCCGCAATAGCCGCCGAAAGAAAGATTTAAATACGGTTGGAACGAATGATTAAATTTGCACTCGGGCGCAAAGCCGTTAAGCTGGTGAAAACAAATCGGATGGAGCAGGATAATCTGCCCGATGCCGAAGCCTACTACCGCCGCGCCCAACAGCTGCTGGAAGCAGAAGACACCCGCGAAAAAGCCGCGGCCGATATGCTCCAAGCCGCCGAAATGGGGCATCAGCAGGCACAATACGAGCTGGGCGAATGGAACCGCCAAGGCCAAAATGTGCCGCAAAACTATGCCACCGCACTATATTGGCTGGAGCGTGCCGCTGCTTCAGGCTACCTGAAAGCCGCCTACAGCCTGGCTTTGATGCAGGCCAACGGCGAAGGCATGCAGCAAGACGTATTGGCCGCCAGCCAGGTGATGCAACATCTGGCCGCGCAAAAATTCCCGCCGGCCATCGTGTGGCTGATGGAAAACGCGGCCGCCCACGGCCAGCACCAAAAAGCCTTCGCCTGGGCCTCCCATGCTGCCGCGTTGGGCGAGCCGCAGGCGCAATACCATATGGCCTATGCCCTCCTGCACGGTTTGGGCACCAAAACCGACGTGCGCCAAGGCATCAGCTGGCTCAAACGCGCCGCCGAACACGACTATGGCGATGCGCAATGGCAGCTCGCCCGTCTGTATGAAACCGGCCGCTTCGGCGGCATGGACAAAGCCAAAGCCCTGCATTGGTATGAGCGCGTGGCCGCCAAAGGCGTGGTGGCTGCCCAAAGCAAGGCCGGCCATATGCGGCTCAACGGCATCGGCTGCGCGGCCGACCCCAAGGCCGCCGTGCAATGGATTATCCAGGCGGCCAATGCCAACGATTCCGAAGCGCTGAACCTGCTGGCCAAACAACTGCTCACCGGGCAGGGTATCCAGCAAAACTTCGATGCCGCCGTGCGCTGCTTGGAGCAGGCCGTACGCTTGGGTAATGCCGATGCCATGTATCAAATGGGCGATGTGTACCGCTACGGCTTGGGTGTATCCAAAGACGACAAACTGGCGCGGCAATGGTATGAACAAGCCGTGCTCAACGGGCACGAAGAAGCCAAAGAAAAGCTGGCCGAGCCGGTGAAACCCCAGCGCCGTGAGTCCGACCCGGTGTGCCACCTGCCCGACCCAGAAGAGCAACTGGCTGAAGAACACTACCGCCAAGCCTTCGTTTGTCATTTCGGCCTCAACGGCGCCACCCAAGACATCGGCCAAGCCTTCGCGCTCTATAAAGCCGCCGCCGAATACGGCCTGCCTCGTGCGCAAACCAACCTCGGCATGATGTTTTTCCTTGGCGAATTTGTGGGCAAAGACTACGAAAAAGCCGCCGCTTGGTTTAAAAAAGCCGCCCTCCGGCACGACCCCGTGGCGCATTACAACCTCGCCTGCCTCTACTACCACGGCTGGGGCGTACGTGCCAACGCCGGCGAAGCGATTTCCCACCTCAAAGCCGCGATCGCGCAAGGTCATAAAAACGAAGGCGAGTGGCAGAAGCTCTTGGAGCAATGGCAGGAAGAATTGGCTTAGGGACTGTCGACATTCAATAGTTTCCGTGTCTTTTTATCCCCAAAGCGGCATCTTCTGCGTTGGAAATCCTCACAAGGTGTCCAACCTTGTTGCGGTTTCCGCTTTGAATCTTCCGCTTTGTGAACAAAAATCCACTTGGAAAATTAAATGTCGACAGCCCCTAGGGCTGCCTGAAATCAAAAGGCTACCTGAAAAATAGCAAACGGTTTTTCAGGTAGCCCTTATATGCAGTGATGGCGAAACGCAATGCCTGCCTTAAAATATTTCGCCGCAGGCACCGCCTGCCTGCACTTTAAACCCGACGCTTCCGCCCTTATTTGCCGCTTAGAATTTACTCAAGGCCGACTTGCCCGCAAACCCCGCTTTGCGCCACAATAAGCCCATCCCGCATAACACAGAAAAAGGAATAAATCATGTCTGACATTGATCACAGCGATCCCATTATCTTCACCGAAAGCTGCTGCAATAAGGTAGCCGAGCTGATTGCCGAAGAAAACAACCCCGATTTGAAACTGCGCGTGTTCGTGAACGGCGGCGGCTGTTCCGGCTTCCAATACGGCTTCACTTTCGACGAAATCGTGAACGACGACGACTTCCAAATCGAAAAAAGCGGCCTCGTTTTCCTAATCGACCCGATGAGCTACCAATACCTGCTCGGTGCGGAAATCGACTACACCGAAGGCCTGCAAGGCTCGCAATTTGTTATCCGCAGCAACCCGAATGCCGTAACTACTTGCGGCTGCGGTTCTTCGTTCTCGGTTTGATTGCTTCAATCGCATGAATGAAAGGCTACCTGAAATTTTCAGGTAGCCTTTTAAATAAGAATGCACGGTACTGGCTCGCCGCCTTATCTAATCCGCTATATATTAAATGGTATAAAAAAGCCGGCTGTTTCCAGCCGGCTGGTTTTATTTCAAGTGAAGGTATTCAAGCTATCTGCTTATGCGCCGTATACCGGGAATTGGTCGCACAAGGCTTTCACTTCGCCGGCCACGCGAGCCAGGTTGGCTTCGTCTTCGGGTTTGTCCAGCACATCGGCCACCAGATTCGCCAGTTTGCGGGCGGCAGCTTCGTCGAAGCCGCGGGTGGTGATGGCGGCAGTACCTACGCGGATGCCGGAAGTAACGAAGGGTTTTTCCGGGTCGTTCGGGATGGCGTTTTTGTTGATGGTAATCAATGCTTTGCCCAGCGCGGATTCAGCAGCTTTGCCGGTGATGTGTTTCGGGCGCAGATCCACCAGGAAAACGTGGCTTTCGGTGCGGCCGGAAATGATGCGCAGGCCACGGTTTACCAGCTCTTCGGCCATGGCGGCAGCATTGATCTTCACCTGTTTGGCGTATTGCTTGAATTCGGGCGACAAGGCTTCTTTGAAGGCCACGGCTTTAGCGGCAATCACGTGCATCAGCGGGCCGCCTTGCAGGCTGGGGAAAATAGCGGAGTTGAGCGCTTTTTCGTGGGTGTTGTCGCGGCACAGAATCACGCCGCCGCGCGGGCCGCGCAGGGTTTTGTGGGTGGTGGTGGTAACGAAGTCGGCGTGTGGCACGGGGTTGGGGTATTCGCCGGCGGCAATCAGGCCGGCATAGTGTGCCATATCCACAAACAGATAGGCGCCCACTTTATCGGCGATTTGGCGGAAGCGTGTCCAGTCGATTTCCAAGGCGTAGGCGGAGGCGCCGGCCACAATCATTTTGGGTTTATGCTCAAGCGCGAGGCGTTCCACTTCGGCATAGTCGAGCACTTCGTTTTCGTCCAGGCCGTAGGTGATGGCGTTGTAGAGCTTGCCGGAAATATTTACTGATGCACCGTGGGTGAGGTGGCCGCCGTGGGCAAGGCTCATGCCGAGGATGGTGTCGCCGGGTTTCAATACGGAGGCATACACGGCTTGGTTGGCTTGCGAGCCGGAGTGGGGTTGTACGTTGGCATAAGTGGCACCGAATAGTTTTTTCACGCGTTCGAGGGCAAGCTCTTCGGCCACATCTACGTGTTCGCAGCCGCCGTAGTAACGCTTGCCGGGGTAGCCTTCGGCGTATTTGTTGGTGAGCTGGCTGCCCTGGGCTTCCATCACGGCGCAGCTGACGTAGTTCTCGGAGGCAATCAGTTCAACGTGATCTTGCTGGCGCTTGTCTTCGGCGGCAATGGCGGCGGCGAGGTCGGGATCGTATTTGGCGATGGTGATGCTGCGGGAAAACATATTTGAGTCTCCTTTGACAGACAATAGGTGGATGCTGGCGGGCAGCGGGGGATGATAAGCTAAACAAACCCGCTCTCGCCCCAATCGTGCCGTTTGTACTGCCGATGGTTGGCGGGGGAAGGGGAGTTTGTTTAACTTATGCTAGGCGGTATTGTAGCCGAATTCGGTGCCGATAGCTAAAGCCCTTTGCTTCCTGCGGCGGCGGGCCTAACCGTATAGCCCAGTCTGTTTTCGGCTTGTTGCTTGGCATGTAGCAAAGCACTTCAGCTGTATTTCGGCTGGCAAAGAAGGCTACCTGAAAACGGGCGCTGCGGGTTTCTGCGGAGCTAATATTTCAGGTAGCCTTTGATGTACGGCAATATTTTTGAAGATTGTCGGCCGAATTATGGTACGAGATTGTCTTGCAGCCATTTCAGGTAGCCTTCTGAGCCGACGGATACGGGCAGCAGCAGGATTTGCGGGCAATCGTAGCTGTGCTGCTCGAGAATCAGGCGCTCAACGGCGGGGTAGTGCCGTTCGGCGGTTTTGATGGTGAGGCGGATTTCGCTGTCGCAACAGAGCTCGCCTTGCCAGAGGTATTGGCTTTGAATGGTCTCGTATTGTACGCAGGCGGCAAGGCGCTGTTGCAGCAGGAGTTTGCCGATGCGTTCGGCTTCGGCTTGGCTGGGGCAGGTGGTGAGGACGATGGCGGGTTGGCAGGTGGGCATGGTCTAGTGAAAAGATTATTTTGCTAGGGATTAGGGGTAGATTCAGCAAAATGATTACTACATGATTTGAATTGGAAAATCCTCAAATAAATTTTTATCAGCATAGTTTAGAATAATATTAAATAATTTATTTAAATTAGATACAAATCCTTCTGTATGAATAAATTTCATTATAAAGTTTGAGAGTTCTTCTGATGCGATTCCACGTATCAGATCGTTTCCAGTGCCGCTGCTTATGATTTGTGCAGAAAGAATAGTTTTTTCTCCATTCCAATTAAAAAATAGAGTAACTTTATGGCTAGTAGGATGATAGATAATCTTATCCAAATATAGAGGAGGGTTAGACATTTGAGGTGTTTTATCATAATGAAAAGTTTAAGTGATTATTATTTGGATATGATTCAACTGTCAAATGGCGGATAGTTTTTCAGGTAGCCTTTCTACATCTAAAGGCTACCTGAAACTGATCAGCTTATTTTCCCAACACGCCGGGCACGAAGCGCAGCAGGGTGTCGCGCAGGGGGATGAGTTTGCCGTGGAAGAAGTGGGAGGATTGGGGCAGCACAACCACGGGGATGTCTTGCGGGGCGGCCCAGCTGAGGGCGTTGGACAGTGGGACGACTTCATCAATTTCGCCGTGGATTACCAAAGTATGCGCCGGATCGGCGGCTTGGGCGGCGGGCACTTCATACATGCCCACGGCGGGGCCGAGCAGTACGAGGGCATCGGGTTGGCGCTGTTGGGCGGCAAACAGGCTCACGTAGCCGCCGAAGGAGAAGCCGGAAATGATGAGTTGGGCGGCATGCGGGTGTTGGTTTTGGGCGTAGTCGATGACGGCGAGGCAGTCGTCGGTTTCGCCGCGCCCGTAGTCGTGTTCGCCTTCGCTTTCGCCCACGCCGCGCAGGTTGGGCAGGTAGCAGTGGAAGCCGAGGCGGGCATAAACTTTGGCGGCGGTTTGGATCACTTTGTTGGTAAACGTGCCGCCGTGCAGGGGGTTGGGGTGGTTGATGACGGCTACGCCGCGCTCGGGGGCTTCGGGCGGCAGGTAGATGGTGTGCAGGCGGCCGGCGGGGCCGTCTATCCAGAGGAGGTGTTGGGGAGCGAGCATTTGGGTTCTCTTGGTTTATAAATGGATTTTGGTTTGAACTACGCTAGAGCTTATGTTTTCAGGTAGCCTGAACGGGCTGATGAGGCTACCTGAAAAGATTTAGGCCTGGCCGAGGAATAGGCGGTAGGCGGCGTTGCCGGTTTGCTCGGTGTGCACATAGCCCAGCTCTTGCAGGAAGGTGGCGAAGGCTTGGTTGTCGGCGGGCGGCACGTCGATGCCCACCAGCACGCGGCCGTAATCCGAGCCGTGGTTGCGGTAGTGGAATAGGGTGATGTTCCAGCTGCTCTGCATCCGGCTGAGGAAGTAGGCCAGCGCGCCGGGGCGTTCGGGGAACTCGAAGCTGAACAGGCGCTCGTGTGCCACTTTGCCGGTGCGGCCGCCCACCATGTAGCGGATGTGGATTTTGGCGGTTTCGTCGTCGGTGAGGTCGGTGTTGGGCAGGCCGGCGGCGGTGAGCTCGGCGCTGATGGCAGCCAGGTCGGACGCGCCTTTGCTTTGGATGCCCACGAAAATGTGCGCGGTGGCGTCGTCGCCGTAACGGTAGTTGAATTCGGTGATGTTGCGGCTGCCCAAAATATTGATGAACTTGAGGAAGCTGCCGGGCTGCTCGGGAATCGACACGGCAAAAATACCTTCGTTGCCTTCGCCCAGCTCGCTGCGCTCGGAAACGTGGCGCAGGCGGTGGAAATTGATGTTGGCACCGCTGGTGACGGCAATCAGGGTTTGGCCATGCGCCTGCTCGCGGGCGACATAGGTTTTGAGGCCGGCCAAGGCCAGCGCGCCGGCGGGCTCGCAGATGCTGCGGGTGTCGTCGAAAATATCTTTGAGCGCGCCGCAGATGGCGTCGGTGTCTACTGTGATGATTTCATCTAGAAATTCGTGGCACAGGCGGAAGGTTTCTTCGCCCACCAGCTTTACTGCCGTGCCGTCTGAAAACAGACCGACGTCTTTGAGCTCAACCAGGCGACCGTGTTCGATGGAGGTTTTCATGGCACAAGAATCATGGGTTTGCACGCCGATTACTTTGATTTCGGGGCGCACCTGCTTAATGAACACAGCCACGCCGGCCGCCAGTCCGCCGCCGCCGATGGGCACGAACACGGCATCAATCGGCTTGGAATGCTGGCGCACGATTTCCAGCCCGATGGTGCCTTGGCCGGCAATCACGTCGGGATCGTCAAACGGCGGGATATAGGTCTGGCCGCTGCTTTTGGCCAGCTCTACGGCGTGGTCGTAGGCATCGTTGAACGACACGCCTTTGAGCACCACTTTGCCGCCGCGCGAGCGCACGGCGTCCACTTTAATCTGCGGCGTGGTCTCGGGCATCACGATGGTGGCTTCGCAGCCGAGCTTTTGCGCGGAAAGCGCCACGCCCTGGGCGTGGTTGCCGGCGCTGGCAGTAATCACGCCTTTCTGCAGCAGCTCGGGCGGCAGCTTGGCCATTTTGTTGTATGCGCCCCTGATTTTGAAGGAGAACACGGGCTGGAGGTCTTCGCGTTTGAGCAGGATGCGGTTGCCGCTGCGCGCGGAAAGGTTGCGGGCAAAATCCAGCGGCGTTTCGGCGGCCACGTCGTAAACGGAGGCGGTGAGGATGCGGGTGAGGTAGTCGGTGTGGGGCAAAGGCATGATGGCGGTGTCTGAAATCGTTTTGAAAAGCGGCAAGATACTCCGTTTGCGCCGCCGCTGGCAAGAAAAATCAGGTTAAACGCTTAGCAATACAAGCTTGAGCAGCTATAATCGGCGCAATTTTGCCGCATGATTGGCTTTTGGCGGCAGGCTACCTGAAAAATTTCTGCTTTGCAGAACCTCCGCTGCGCTTTAACTTCCTTGCAGTTCCGCTTTCAGGTAGCCTCAATCCCAAGCCTGCCGGCGGCAAGCCATTCAATCCAATTCAACAGACAACGCAATGAAACAAAAACTCACCCTCCTCACCCTATCTCTTTTAGTGGCCGGCTGGCAGGTGCAGGCCGCGCCGCAAGCCGCTTCCGCCCCCCGCCAAGCCTCTGCCCCTGCCGCTTCCGCTCCGGCTGCCGCTGCCAATTCCGCCGCCACCCAGCCCGTAACCGCCGTGGGTTTGCCCGAAATCAAAGCCTCGGCCTATGCCGTGTATGACGCGCAAAGTGGCCAGATGCTTGCCTCGCACAAATTAAACGAACACATCGAGCCCGCCTCGCTCACCAAGCTGATGACCGCCTATTTGGTGTTTAAAGCGCTGGAAGAAGGTAAACTCAAACCAGATCAAACCTTTACCGTTTCCGAGCAGGGCTGGAAAGCGGAAGGTTCGCGTATGTTCCTCGACCCGAAAACCCCCGCCCGCGTGGACGATTTGCTCAAAGGCCTGATTGTGCAGTCCGGCAACGATGCCTCCATCACCCTGGCCGAAGCCGTGGCCGGCAGCGAGGCGCAGTTTGTGCAGCTGATGAACGCCGAAGCCAAACGGCTCGGCATGAAAGACACCCATTTTGAAAACAGCACCGGCTTGCCCGGCGCGCAGCACTACACCTCGGTGCAAGACCTCATCACCCTTTCCGCCGCCATCATCCACGACTATCCGCAATACTATCCGCTTTATTCCATCCAGTCTTACAGCTACAACAACATCACCCAGCCCAACCGCAACCTGCTGCTCTACCGCGACCCCGACGTGGACGGCATGAAAACCGGCCACACCGACAGCGCAGGCTACAACCTGGTGGCCTCCAGCAAACGCAACGGCCGCCGCGTGATTTCCGTGGTGGTGGGCACCGAAAGTATGCAGGCGCGTGCCGCCGAGAGCAGCAAACTGCTCAACTGGGCGCTGCAATCCTACGACACGCCTAAGCTGTATGATGCCGAAACCGCCATTTCGCAGGTGAAAGTGTACAAAGGCGCGGATAACGCTGTGAACGTGGGCTTTATCGACGCCACCTACATCACCGTGCCGCACGGCCAGGCCGCGCAGCTGCAGCCCGTGCTGGAAACCGTGCAGCCCGTGCTCGCGCCGATTAGCAAAGGCCAAGTGCTCGGCACCGTAAAATTTATGGACGCGCAAAACCGCGTGGTGGCGCAGAAAGACGTGGTGGCGCTCAACGACGTGGCCGAAGCCGGCTTCTTTGGCCGCCTGTGGGACAGCATCGTGCTGTGGTTTAAGAGCCTGTTTAGCGGGTCTTGATACAGTTTGATTGATGCGATAAAGGCTACCTGAAAACTCGGAACGGGGTTTCAGGTAGCCTTTGTGTGTCCGGGCGGTTTATTTCGCGTCTTCGGTGCAGCTGTTTTTGGCAACGGTGGCTTCGAAGGTTTCGGATTGGCCGGGGAGGGTGAAGTGGTGGGTGGTGGGGTAGTAGCGGTTGCTTTGGGCGAGCAGGGGGTCGTCGCACACGAGGGTGCGGGCTTCGGCCTGCAGTTTGGCGCGGATTTGTGTGGCGGGCTGTTTGGCGAGCTCGGGGTCGTTGAGGGTGAGGTGTTTGTGCATGGTGCACGCGGTGTGGTCGAAGCGGACGCGTTGCAGGGTGAGCTTGTCTTCGGTGAGGGGAAGGCGCTGGTTCATGCCGGGAATGAGGAGGATGAGGGCGGCGATTTGGCCGTTTTCTTCCTGCTGCGCCGGGCTTTGGCTGCTTTGGATTTGGGCGCAGCGGCCGGCAGGGATGGTGAGGTTGATGGGGACGGTTTCGCCGCTGATGGTGTAGCGGGTGGTGAGGCTGCGAGTTTGGTTGAGGGCGGGGAATTGGGGATGTTCGCACCAGGAGGCTTCGGTAAGGGTTTGCAGGGCTTGGATGGTGTGCTCGCGTTCGGCAGCAGGTGGCAGGGGCAGCAGTTGGCTGTCGATGGCGGCATCAATCAGGATGTTGCCGCCTTGTGCGGCAGCGCGGCGGATGGTGAAGGGGCCGGATTTGATGGGCGCGTCCCGGTTGATGCTGCGGATGAATTGGGGCAGGCCGGCGGCTTGTCTGGCAGGCTGCTTGGCTTGGGCGGTAAGGGGCAGGGTGGCGGCGGATAGGATGAGGGCTAGTTTGATGGCTTGCATGGCGGTTTCCTTTTATGCGGGTTGGAGGCTACCTGAAAACTGCGGTTTGGTTTTTCAGGTAGCCTTTTTCTATTTTACGCTTTCTTGCAGCACAAGAGGCTGTGGCCGAGGCCGAGGTTGTCGTGGATTTTGGCTATTTGCAGGCCGGCGGCTTCGATGCAGCGGCTGAGGTCGGCGCTGTGGAAGATTTTGCTGTTGCCGTTGGCCAGGGCGGTGAAGTAGAGGCTGGTTTGGGTGAGACAGTAGGCGGCGGTTTCGTATTTTTGCCTGTCCCACAGGGGCTCGAGGATATAGAGGGTGCTGTTTTCGCTCATGCTGGCAGCAGCGCGGCTGAGGATGGAGGTAACTTGCTGTTCGGTAAAACAGTCGAGGAATTGGCTCATCCAGATGGCGTCGAAGCCTTCGGGGAAGGGGGTGGTGGGGTCGAGCAGGTTGGCGGGGTGGCCGTGGATGCGGTCGGCGCCGGGCAGGCGGGCGGTATGCTCTTTCATCAGTTGGATTTGTTGGGGCAAATCCATGATGGTAACCTGCACTGCCGGGTTGTGCGCTACGCATTGCAGCGCCCAGCGGCCGGTGTTGCCGCCCACGTCGAGCAGGCGGCGGACGGGTTGGGAAAAGACGATTTCCAGTGCGGCGGGGAAGGATTGGTCGGAATAGAAGTGGTCGAAGGCGAGCCATTTCTCGAGGGCGCGCGGGGGAAGGCTGGAGAGGCCTTCGTAGATGGTGGGCCAGTTGCCGAATACTTTGAGCCCGGCGGGTCGGCCTTCGAGCAGGGCGGCTTCGAGGTCGAATGCGGCTTGGTAGCAGACGTCGTGCACGAAATCCATGTTGATGGGGGATAGGGGGTCTTTGATTAAAAACCAGCCGGCTTTGCTGATGCGGTAGCGTTCGTTTTCGCAGAGGACGGTGCCGATGGAGAGGGAGGCTTCGAGCAGCACTTGGGCGGCGTAGCGGCTGAGCTTGGCTTCTCGGGCGATTTCTTCCAGGGTTTGGCCTTCGGCAGCGCGGTTGAGCCGTTCGAGGATGCCGAATTTCACCATCAGGCGGGAGGCTTGGAAGGCGATGGGGCCGAAGATGATTTGCTGGGCAAGGCGCTGGGCTTCTTGGGCGGTGTGTTGTTCTTGGTTGTATCGTTCGAGGGTGTGTTTGGTCATAAGTAGATCGTCCGGTAAGGGTTTGGGTTTCAGGTAGCTTTAAAAAGGCTTGAGGCTACCTGAAAACGGATTGTAAATAAAGGGGCTCAGCCTGCCCACTGTTCGCTGATGCGGGTGGCTTCCTGCAGGCGTTCGGGCGTGCCCACATCCAGCCACAGGCCGGTGTGCATTTCGCCGCACACTTGGCCTTGCTGCATGGCTTGGCGCAGCAGGGGAGCGAGTTTGGCGCGTTGGTGGGCGGCGGTGTGGGCGAACAGCTCGGGACGGTAGAGGCCGATGCCGCTGAAGGTGTGGGCAGGCTGCGGGATTTCGGCGTCGCTAACTTGGCCGCCGGTTTGTAGGCGGAAGTCGCCTTGCGGGTGGTGCGGGGGGTTGGGCACGAGCCAGAGGTAGGCGAGGGTGTGCGCGCTCATTTGGGCGGCACGCTCGACGGCGGCGCGGCAGTCGAAATCGGTGAGGATGTCACCGTTGATTACCAGGAAAGGCTCGCTGCCCAAGAGCGGCAGGGCGGTAGCGATGCCGCCGGCGGTTTCCAGCCCGCCGGGTGCTTCGGGCGAATATTGGATAGACACGCCATAACGGCTGCCGTTGCCGAGGCCTTGTTCAATTTTTTCGCCGAGCCAGGCGTGGTTAATAACGATTTCTCTGATACCGGCGGCGGCCAGGCGGCGCAAATGCCAGCCGATGAGCGGCTCGCGGCCGCAGGGGAGCATGGGTTTGGGCAGGGCGTCGGTAAGCGGGCGCATCCGCTCGCCGCGCCCGGCGGCCAGGATCATGGCTTTCATGGTTTCAGGTAGCCTTAAGAGTGAGAAAACCGGGCGATTATATAGCGGAATGGGTTTTCAGGTAGCCTTTTGGTGGGGCAGGGGATATTTGCGGGTTTGGTGGATGCCTAATAAATAGCGAAGATTGATGTCGGCTGCTTGCTTGGTGAGGCTACCTGAAAATTTCAGCTTCGCCGGAATATGGTGGTATGGCATGTTCAGCTAATCCCTTCTGCCGCTGGCTTCCACCCAAACGCTTGCTATACAATGCCGCCTTCGCGCAGCGTTTCGCACACACTATGGAACAACTCGAATTTTTCAGCATTCCCAGCCCCTGCATCGGTGTTTGTCAGGCCAATAGCAAGGGCTATTGCAAAGGCTGTTTGCGCAGCCGTGAGGAGCGGCTGTATTGGCTGAAGCTTACGGATACGCAGAAGCAGAATGTGCTGCGCCTGTGCCGTTTGCGCAAGCGCAAGCTGTTGCAGTTGGCGGCTGAGCAGCAGGTTGTTTCTATTGAGCTGCCGGAGCAGATGGATTTCGATTTTTTCTAAGCTGCCATCCTGCCCTTTCTTTTTTCTCTTTTATCGTTAAATATCAATTATGCCGGTTTTATCTGCTTTATCTTTTCTTCCTGCCTCCTGGACATGGCAGTTTCTCGCCTTGGCGGTGTTGTGCAGTGTGGCGGTTTCTGTGTTGCTGAAAATAGCGCGCAAACAAGGAATTCATATTGAACACGCAATTGCGGTGAACTATATTGTGGCTACGGCCTGCTGCTGGCTGCTGCTTGCGCCGCCGCTGGATAGCCTGCGCGGGGCGGATATTGGCGGCCTGTGGCCGTTTTTGGCTTTGGGCGTGCTGTTGCCGAGCATTTTTGTGGTGATGGCGCGGGCGGTGGAACAGGCTGGGATTGTGCGCTCGGATGCGGCGCAGCGTCTGTCGCTGGTGTTACCGGTGTTGGCGGCTTTCTTGCTGTTTGGCGAACGGCTAAACAGCAATAAAATCGTGAGCATCGTGCTGGCTTTCAGCGCGCTGGCGGCTTTGCTCTACAAGCCGGGTAAGGGCAAGCAGGATGGCGGGATGTTTTGGCTGGCGGGGGTATGGTTGGGCTTTGGGGTAATCGATATTCTGTTCAAGCAATTATCCAAAACCGGGCAGGCGATGTCGTTGAATCTGTTTGTGGCCTTCGCGCTGGCTTGCGTGCTGATGTGGGGTTATGTGTGGCGGCAGGGCAAACCGCTCAAGGCAGCGGATTTTGCCGGCGGGCTGCTGCTGGGATTATTGAATTTTGGCAATATCCTGTTTTATATCAAGGCACACCATGCGTTTTCCGGCGACCCGACCTTGGTATTTGCCGGCATGAACTTGGGCGTGATTGCGTTGGGCACGCTCACCGGCGCGCTGGCGTTCAAGGAAAAGATTTCGGCAGTGAATCAAGCCGGCATTGTGTTGGCACTCGCGGCGATTTACAGCCTGTTTTATTTAGATTGGCTGCTGGCGAAGCTGGGCGTTGCAATATAAGTTTCAGGTAGCCTCTTGCTTTACCCGCGCCGCAAATATTCTGCCAGCGGCTTGGGCAAACCGTATTCCGCCGCATTAGCCCACAGGCTGCCGTGTGCCGCAGCCGCCACTCCGTTTGCCTGTAAAGGCGTAATCTGCAACAGGCGGTGCGTGAGGCGGTGGCTCACCAAATCTCCTTCGGCCAAATCTTCCGCGGCCACGCCGAAAGCGGCTGCGCGCTCATACAAATCATCCAACCGCTCAAAGCAGGGCACGCAGTAGAGCCCGCCCCAAATGCCGCCGGCTGGGCGTTTTTCCAGCAGCACCCGGCCCTGTTTGTCGCGCAACACCAGCCAATACAGCGCCACCTCCTTCACCGCTACCACGGTTTTTTTGCGCGGCAGCTCGGCAATCCGCCCTTGCTGCTTGGCCAGGCAGATTTCCGCCATCGGGCAGGCATCGCAGCGCGGTTTGCTGCGTTTGCACACCAGCGCGCCCAAGTCCATCAGCCCTTGCGTGTAGGGGGGCATTTCCTCGGCTGCGGGCAGCAGGCTTTCGGCTAAATCCCACAAAGCAGTTTCAAATTTTTTGTCACCGATTGCCCCGTCTTGCGCAAACACGCGGCACAAAACGCGCTTCACATTGCCGTCTAAAATTGCTTCGCGCCGGCCGAAGGCAAAGGCGGCAATCGCCGCCGCTGTGCTGCGCCCCACGCCCTTGAGCGTTTCCAGGTCTTGGCGCGTATCGGGAAAGCGGCCGCCGAAATCGTGCACCACCTGTTTGGCCGCCGCATGCAGATTGCGGGCGCGGCTGTAGTAGCCCAGCCCGGCCCACAGCGCGAGCACTTCGTCTTCATCCGCCGCAGCCAGCGCGGCCACGTTTGGAAATGCCGCCAGAAAACGCGGGTAGTATGCCAACACGGTGGCCACCTGCGTTTGCTGTAGCATAATCTCCGAAAGCCACACCGCATACGGCTCGCGCACCTGCCAAGGCAGGCCGTGCCGCCCGTGTTGCTTTTGCCAGCATACCAGCTGGGCCGAGAAATCTGTGTTCATATATTAAGGCTACCTGAAACCGAAAATCCCGTATTGTATAGCGGATTAAAATGGCAATGATACTGCCCAAGCTGCCGCCGGATGCTTTTCAGGTAGCCTCCCGCCGCAATCCGTCCGTTTCCCGCTATAATCCCAGCCCCAACTAACCCGATTGCCAGCCATGACCATCCACACCCTCTTCGCCACCTGCCCACGCGGCCTCGAAACCATCCTCGCCCAAGAGCTTGCCGCCCAAGGCTGCACCCATATCGCCCCCACCGATGGCGGCGTATCCTGCCAAGGCAGCCTCGAAGCCACCTACCGCGCCAACCTTCATTCCCGCACCGCCAGCCGTATCCTGCTGCAACTGGCCAAACAGCCCTATCGCAGCGAAGACGACATTTATCGCGCCGCCAAAAGCATTCGTTGGGAAGACTGGTTCCATGCCGGGCAAACCTTCAAAATCAAAGTGGAAGGCAAACGCGCCCGCGTGAAAAGCCTCGACTTTACCGCCCTCAAAATCAAAGACGGCCTGTGCGACCGCTTCCGCAGCAGCCAAGGCCAACGCCCCAGCGTGGACAAAGCCAATCCGCACATCCGCATCCACGCCTTCATCAGCGAGCAGCACGCCGCCATCTTCATCGATACCAGCGGCGAAGCCCTGTTCAAACGCGGCTACCGCCAAGACACCGGTGCCGCCCCCTTGCGCGAAAACCTCGCCGCCGGCCTGCTCCTGCTCGCCGGCTACAACGGCAACCAGCCTTTCCAAGACCCTTTCTGCGGCAGCGGCACCCTCCCCATTGAAGCCGCCCTTATCGCCATCCGGCGCGCGCCCGGCCTCGACCGCCGTTTCGGTTTTGAGCAGCTGGACAACTTTGATGCCGCCCTCTGGCAGCGCTTGCGCCAAGAAGCCCAAGCCGCCGTGTTGCCGCAAGCTCCCGCGCCCATCGCCGGCAGCGACACCGACCGCCGCCTGATTCAAACTGCCGCCATCAACGCCCGCGAAGCCCAAGTGGCCGAGCACATCGTTTTTCAGGTAGCCGACGTGCGCGACACCCGCTCCAACGGCGAAAACGGCATCCTTCTCTCCAATCCGCCCTACGGCGTGCGCCTCGAAGAAATCCACACTCTGCACGCGCTCTACCCCCAGCTCGGCTCCTGGCTCAAACAGTACTACCCCGGCTGGCTCTGCGGCCTGCTCACCGCCGACCGCGACCTGCCCAAACTCATGCGCCTGTCGCCCAAGCGCAAAATTCCCCTGTATAACGGCAACCTCGACTGCCGCCTGTTCCTGCTCGACATGGTGCGCGGCTCCCACCGCACGCCCAAGGTGGAATAGCTGTATTTAAGCATTAAACAAAAGGCTACCTGAAAACCAGTAATCGGTTTTCAGGTAGCCTTTATTTTGTTTCAACTCAAGCTTACAAATGCGGATCGGCCAGGTTTTGTGGCGACAGGATGCGGTCTAGCTCCGCTTCGCTCAAGAGCTGGCGCTCCAGCACTACTTCGCGCACGGTTTTGCCGGTTTGGGCGCAGATTTTGCCTACCAAGTCGCCGTTTTCGTGGCCGATATAGGGGTTGAGATAGGTTACCAGGCCGATGGAGTTGAAGACGTAGCGTTCGCAGATTTCGCGGTTTACCGTGATGCCGTGCACGCATTTGTCGGCCAGGGTAACGGCGGCGTTGCCTAAGAGCGAGATGCTTTCAAACATGGATTGCGCGATAACCGGTTCCATCACGTTGAGTTGGAGCTGGCCGGCTTCAGCGGCAAAGGTGATGGTGGTGTCGTTGCCGATTACTTTGAAGCAAACTTGGTTTACCACTTCGGGAATCACGGGATTCACCTTGGCGGGCATAATCGATGAGCCGGCCTGCATTTCCGGCAGGTTGATTTCTTTCAGGCCGGCACGCGGGCCAGAGGAGAGCAGGCGCAGGTCGTTGCAGATTTTGGAGAGCTTCACTGCGGTGCGCTTCAGGGCGCCGTGCACCATCACATAGGCGCCACAGTCGGAAGTGGCTTCAATCAGGTTTTCGGTGAGCTTGCAGGGCAGACCGCTGATTTCGGAGAGTTTTTGCACGGCCAGCGGCGCGTAGCCTTGCGGCGTGTTGATGCCTGTGCCGATGGCGGTGGCGCCGAGGTTCACTTCCAACAGCAGTTGGCGGGTGCGTTCGAGGTTGGTTTCTTCTTCTGCCAGCAGCACTTGGAAGGATTGGAATTCCTGGCCGGCAGTCATGGGCACGGCATCTTGCAGCTGGGTGCGGCCCATTTTTAGTATATCTTTGAATTCATCGGCTTTGGCAGCAAAGGTATCTTTCAGGTGTGCCAGTTTGCCCAATAGTTCGCCAATGCTGGTGTATACAGCCAGCCGGAAGCCGGTGGGGTAGGCGTCGTTGGTGGATTGGCTGGCGTTCACATGATCCATGGGGTTGACGATGTCGTAGCGGCCTTTGGCGTGGCCTAAGGCTTCCAATGCGAGGTTGGCGATGACTTCGTTGGTGTTCATATTCACCGAAGTGCCGGCGCCGCCTTGGAATACGTCGGATGGGAACTGGTCGAGGCAACGGCCGTTGAGCAGCACTTCGTCGCAGGCTTGGGCAATGGCGGCGGCGATTTCGGGCTTGAGTGCGCCCAGCTCGCCGTTGGCCTGGGCTGCAGCTTTCTTCACCATCATCATGCTGCGCACAAACTGGGGCACGTCGGAGATTTTCTGCCCGGAGATTTGGAAGTTTTCCACTGCGCGCAGGGTGTGGATGCCCCAGTAGGCGGCAGCAGGGATTTCGCGTTCGCCTAGGAGGTCGTGTTCGGTGCGGGTTGTCATGTTTGGATATCCTTTGAGTGGAGTAGGGTGATTAACGAAGGAATGCTGCAGCGTTAGTCTGTATATTGCTGATGGCTCGCTGCATGGTGGTAAGAGTGTGTCTGTGGACTTTCATTACCAACAAAATGATAGCAGTTCATTGCCGGGCATGATTGGCATTAAATCAAAAAGGCTACTTATGGTTAATCTAATACTATCTGCAGCTTGCCGCCTGGTTTCATTCCTATTTGGAACGACTATATAACGGCTCCAGGCATATCGTAAGAATAATCATACACCATTTTGTTTATTTTTTAAATTTCCGTAAAGATTTGTTTTTATTTAAATGGTTTAATAGAGTAATGGTTGGGCTGAAATACGCAATAGGTGCGGTTTATCAGGTAGGGATTATGTGTGGCTAAATAGCTTCATTTACATATGGTGGAGCGCCAGCACCAGACCGTTAACCTACATAGAAAGCTGCTTCAGCAACATGGGGAAACAAACTAAAAGGCTACTTGAAAATTTAGCTTTGCAGGAGCTTTGCTGCATTACATTTTCAGGTGGCCTTCTTCTCGGCCTATGATGCCATATCGTCTTGCCTTGAGCAGAAAATCATTCTTTTTTTAGGTAACGCAATAATTTACTTAATAGACCTCTTGCGAAAATATTCATCCCATCGCATTAACCAGTCCTGCAATCAGAT
>CAUUTP010000008.1:0-36348 GCA_963548155.1 uncultured Eikenella sp. | reverse complement strand
GGCGCGGTAGATGCGCTTCACTCTGCGCTCTTGCAGCTGTTGCACCAGGCTGTTTTGCGCGGCCGGGGTTTTGGCCACTACCATCAGGCCGCTGGTGTCTTTGTCGAGGCGGTGCACGATGCCGGCGCGGGGGATTTCGGCCAATGCCGGGCAGTGGGCAAGCAGGCCGTTGAGCAGGGTGCCGCTCCAGTTGCCGGCGGCGGGGTGGACAACGAGGCCGGCAGGTTTGTTCAACACAATCACGCTGTCGTCTTCAAATACAATATCCAGCGGTATGGGCTCGGGCGTAAAGGCGGCGGTTTCGTGGCTGTGCTGGATGTGCACTTCCAAGGTTTCGCCGCCGATGAGCCTCTCTTTGGGGCGGGCAACCTGGCCGTTGAGCAATACGTTGCCGTCTTTAATCCAAGTACTCAGGCGGCTGCGGGAATAATCGGGCAGCAGTTTGGCCAGCGCGGCATCGAGCCTTTGGCCGGCCAAATCGGTGGGCACGGTTAAATTTATACAATTTTCCGCGTCTGCCCCTGCCGAAAAGTCGAAATCATCGTTATAATCGGCATCATTGTTGGTATAGGAAGAAATGTTCTGCATGAAAAAGATTCTTTTAGTTACCGGCCTGGCAGTGATGCTGTCGGCCTGCTCCAGCACTTCAACCACCGCTGTGAGCCAAGATGCCCAGATTACGCAGGATTGGTCGGTAGACAAGCTGTATGCCGAAGCGCACGAGGAAATGGAGAGCCGCAATTATAGCCGTTCGGTGCGTTTATATGAAATTTTGCGGGCGCGTTTCCCCAACACCCGCCAAGCGGTGCAGTCGCGGCTGGATACGGCTTATGTGTATTATAAAGACGAACAGCAGCCGCAGGCCTTGGCGCATGTGGAGCAGTTTTTGAAGCTGTATCCCAATCACCCGAACACCGATTACGCGCTGTATCTGAAGGGCTTGATTGTGCTCAATCAAGACAAATCCATCTTCAACAAGCTGGCCTCGCAGGATTGGTCCGACCGCGACCCGAAAGCAAACCGCGAAGCCTATCAGGTGTTTAACGAGCTCATCACCCGCTTCCCCAATAGCAAATACGCCAACGACGCGCGCGAAAAAATGACGCGCCTGGTGGATGCCTTGGGCGGCAACGAAATGGCCATCGCCCGCTACTATATGCAGCGCGGCGCTTACTTGGCCGCCGCCAACCGTGCGCAGGGGATTGTGAGCCGCTATCAGAATACGCGCTATGTGGAAGAGGCGCTGGCGATTATGATGACCGCATACGCCCGTTTGGAAAAACCGGAACTGAGCAACGACACCCGCCGCGTGTTGGCACAAAATTTCCCGCAGAGCCCCTATTTGCAGAAAGAATGGCAGCCGAACGATATTCCGTGGTGGCGCTATTGGAAGTAGTATAGATTTTGGAGGCTACCTGAAAGCGGTTTTTCAGGTAGCCTTTATCAGCTAGAACGTCTTACTTCAAAATAAGGATATAAACATGAAAAAATTATCCCCTCTCTTTGCCGCCTGCCTGCTGGGCGTCTGCGCCGTAGCCAGCGCCACCACCTACGAATGTACCGACCGCCAAGGCCGCCGTACCTACACCGCCAGCACCGGCCCCAACTGCCGCGCCGTCAACCTCGGCCGTATGACCACCTATCCCGCTCCCGTGAGCACCGTGCCCAGCTATCCGAGCTACAGTAGCCCCGCTACGCCCGAGCCCGCGGCCCCGGCTGCCCAGCCTGCCGTTAGCGAAAGCCAGCGCCAAGCTGCCAACGAACGCCTGCGCCAAGCCCAGCAGAATCTGGAAGAAGGCCGCAAAGTGCGCTACGGCAACGAGCGCAACTACGCCCGCTATCTGGAGCGCATCGGCAAGCTGGAAGAAGAAGTGAACAAAGCCCAGCAGGAAGTGAACAACCTGAATAAATAAATCCGGCTTTGCTTGAATTTCTTGCGGTAATGTTTTCAGGTAGCCTTGGGTGTGATACAGGCTACCTGAAAACGAATCAACCGAATTTTGCCCGCTTAACATCCCAACCGATTTAACCCCGTTGAAGCTTCAGTTTTCAGGTAGCCCTTATGCCCGCGATCCCCACGCACTACCGCAACCTGCGCGTGTCCGAAACCGCTTCGAATAAGGAGATACGCGAGGCCTACCGCCGCCTGTCGAAACGCTATCATCCCGATTTCAATCCCGACAACCCCGAAGCCCTGCGCATTATGCAAATGGTAAACAAGGCCTACGCCGTGTTGTCCGACCCCGAACAACGCAAACGGCACGATGCCTGGATTGCCGCCCAACGCCAGGCCAAAGCCACCAATCCCTTGCTGCAACAAGCCGCCGCGCGGCAGCAGGCCAAACTGATTCCTTGGCCTCAGAAGCTGAAAGCGCAGTGGCAGCGGCTGCGTGCCAACAAAGCATTTTGGCTGGTGTTCGGCACCGGCCTGTTGCTCGGGCTGCTGGTGTTGCAGCTTTGGTGGTGGCTGGATAAAAACCCCGCTGCGCCTCAAGATACGCCTTCCGCCGTGAGCCAGCTGGCCGCCCAAGGCAGCGCCTATCAGCGCCCGGCTAAAGCCCCCAACGGCAATATCTGGCCGTATTTTTCCGACTACATCGCCGGCTACCCCGTGGCCGCGCAAAACGGCATGTCTATCGCCAGCATCGCCAACCACGGCGCCGACCGCATGGTAGAACTACAAATGCAGCAAGACGGCATTTGGCAAAATATCCGCACTTTCTACATGCCAGAGAAGGGTTTCTTTACCCTCTACGAGCTCGGCGCCGGCCAATACCGACTGCTCTATCT
Source organism: uncultured Eikenella sp. (assembly GCA_963548155.1). Taxonomy (GTDB): domain Bacteria; phylum Pseudomonadota; class Gammaproteobacteria; order Burkholderiales; family Neisseriaceae; genus Eikenella. The sequence continues at coordinate 33,558 of CAUUTP010000008.1, read as the reverse complement.
CGACTTAGACAGCGGCCGCCACACCCAAACCGATGTTTGGCAAATAGAAAAACAAAATGATGCGCCGGTCTATCCCGATGCCAGCATCACCCTCCCGCCCACACAGCAAGGATAATCATGAGCGCCTCTCCCGCCGCCAAATACACAGAAGAAACCGTACTCTGGGTAAAACGCCACACACCCAAGCTGATGAGTTTTGCCATCAGCCGCCCCGAAGAATACCGTTTTGCTGCCGGCCAGTTTTCCCGCCTCGGCTTTCCCGAAGGCAGCGGCTTCATTTGGCGTGCCTATTCCGTGGTTTCCGCCGAATACGACGACACCCTCGAATACTTCGCCGTGCTCATCGAAGACGGCCCCATGTCGGCCCGATTCGAACAACTGGAAGCCGGCAATACCATCCTGCTCGATAAAACCGCCACCGGCTTCCTGTTGCCCGAACGCTTCCCCGATGGCAGCGACCTTATCATGCTCAGCACCGGCTCTGGCATCGCCCCCTTTCTCTCCATCTTGCAGCAGCCGCAAATTTGGCAGCGCTTCGACCATCTCGCCCTGGCTCATTCCGTTTCCCACGCCAACGAAGCCTTGTTCAACCAGCGCATCCGCGACTTGGCCGAACACCCATTAGTAGGCGAGTATTACGACAAACTGCGCTTCGTTTCCGTACTCACCCGCGAGCAGCAGCCCGGCAGCCTCAATCAGCGCCTGCCGCAACTGTTGGAAAATGGCAGCCTCAGCCAGGCTTTCGGCCTGCCGTTCACCACCGAACGCAGCCGCTTCATGCTGTGCGGCAACCCCGCCATGGTGAAAGACACCTTCCAAGCCCTGCTCAAGCTCGGCTTTGCCATGCATCGCAACCGCATCCCGGGCCACATCATGATGGAAAACGGTTTTTAAAGCTTGAAGTTGCCAAGCAGCGTGCTGCTCCTGTTTTCAGGTAGCCCTAGCAATAGGCTACCTGAAACCGATTTTTAGCCTGCAAAATATAGTGAATTAAATTTAAACCAGTACAGCGTTGGCTCGCCTTGCCGTACTATTTGTACTGTCTGCGGCTCACCGCCTTGTCCTGATTTAAATTTAATCCACTATAACAAGCTGGGCAAAACTCCTTAAGGTTGGCGAGACACAGATAGCTTGCAGGCGTGTATCAGGTGCCCAGCCATTTTCAGCTAGCCTCACAAGCCTATTTGAGGCTACCTGAACATTAAGCCCTTGCCAGCCGCCGCCGCCCAGTCCACAATAAGCCCTTTCCCACGAACAGCAAAACACAGCCATGAGCCACTCCCAAGCCTTCAGCCGCACCGACGACGTACGCATCCGCAGCATCAGCGAGCTGCTGCCCCCCATCGCCCACCTCTACGAACTGCCCATCAGCGAGGCTGCTGCCGATTTGGTGGAAAATACCCGCCATCAAATTGCCGATTTAGTGCACGGCCGCGACCAGCGCCTGCTCACCATCATCGGCCCTTGTTCCATCCACGACCCCAAAGCCGCCCTCGAATACGCCCAGCGCCTGCTGCCCCTGCGCAAAAAATATGAAAAAGAGCTGCTGATCGTGATGCGTGTTTATTTTGAAAAACCGCGCACCACCGTGGGCTGGAAAGGGCTCATCAACGACCCCCACCTCAACGGCACCTTCGATATCAACTTCGGCCTGCGCCAAGCCCGCCGCCTGCTGTTGGATTTAAATAACCTCGGTATGCCCGCTTCCACCGAATTTCTCGACATGATCACCCCGCAGTATTACGCCGACCTCATCTCCTGGGGCGCCATCGGTGCGCGCACCACCGAAAGCCAGGTGCATCGCGAGCTCGCCAGCGGCCTCTCTTGCCCGGTCGGCTTCAAAAACGGCACCGACGGCAACCTCAAAATCGCCATCGATGCCATTGGCGCCGCCTCCCACCCGCATCACTTTCTCTCCGTAACCAAAGCCGGCCATTCCGCCATCGTCCACACTACCGGCAACCCCGACTGCCACGCCATCCTGCGCGGCGGCAAAGAGCCGAACTATAGCGCGGAACACGTTAAAGCTGCCACCGAACAGCTGGCCAAAGCCGGCGTAACGCCTAGATTGATGGTGGATTTCAGCCACGCCAACAGCCGCAAAGACTACACCCGCCAAATGGAAGTGGCGCGCGATGTGGCCGCGCAGCTGCAAAACGGCGAGCAAAATATCATGGGCATTATGGTGGAAAGCCACTTGGTGGAAGGCCGCCAAGACAAGCTGGAAACCTACGGCCAAAGCATCACCGACGCCTGCATCGGCTGGGACACCACCGAAGAGCTGCTCGCCTTGATGGCCGAAGCCAATCGCGGCAGGGTGTGAACAAAGCGGCTTGTGCCGCTTTTTTGCACAGTGCAGAGTCTTCGATACATTTCAGGTAGCCTGATGCAACACAAGGCTACCTGAAAAGCGGTAAATATTTACAAACCACGCCAAACTGTTAAAATCTGCAACTTTCCAACAACGTCTATATTAACAACAGGGTAGGCACAAATGTTTGTAGCCGCCCGAGGGAGATACACTCATGCAAGATTTCCGCGAAAACCCAAATGAAAATTTCCGCCAAGCCTATGCCTCCACCGCATTGGAAAACGATTTATTCGATAGCAATGAAATGGAAGTAGAGCTGGCCAGCCCGTGGCAGCGGATGGGCGCACGATTATTGGACTATGTGATTTTTGCCGCTATTTTCATGGTCTTCTTTTTTATTCTCGCAATTTTTATCAAAAATTCGACAACGGTTATCGGGCTTAGTTTACTCTTCGTTATTGCTTTTGGTATTTACCAAATAGTTATCATGTCCCGCGATGGGCAAACGGTGGGTAAAAAAGCCTTGAATATCCGCGTGATTACTGAAGACGGCGATAACCCCGGTTTTGTTAAATATTGCTTGGTGCGCGAATTTGGTTATAGCTTCATTTTTACCCTGATCGGAATGGTTAGCAAAACATTGGGCGATTCGCTGGGAATTATTGCTACCATCGTCTGTGTCGTGATGCTGTTTTTAGAAGACCGCAACCGCCAAACTTTGCAGGATTTGCTGGCGAAGACATTGGTTATCAAAAACTAAGTCGTCCGTTATTCATGCACAAGGCTACCTGAAACCATTTTCTCGTTTTCAGGTAGCCTTATTTATCTGGCCTAATTTGAGGACAAACCATGCAAAATTTCCGCCAAGCCTATCGCCCTCCTGAATCAGCAGCCGAGCCGCAGGCAGCGGAGCGGATGAAGGAGGTGGAGTTGGCTGAGCCGTGGCGGCGCTTGCTGGCCGGTGCTATCGACCGTATCCTGCCTATTATGCTGTTGGGTATGTTTTTATTAAGGATTGAGTACACTAGTGCCTATGTGCAAGCTGAAATGCCTTGGTTGCTGCTGCTTTTGCTGCTGGGGCTGGTGGCAGGGTTGTTGCTGGGGTTGGTGCAGGTGTTCCTGATGAGCCGTAGTGGGCAGAGTATCGGCCAGAAAATTCTGCGTATCCGCGTGATTACGGATACTGGTGCGAATCCGGGCTTTGCTAAATATGTGCTGGCGCGCGAAGGGTTTTTCTTTGTGGTGTTGCTTGCGCTGTGCGGGCTGCTCAGTGGCCTGGGCTTGGGTCGTATTGTTTATTGTGTGGTGCAATTGCTGTATCTGATTATGCTGTGCCGCAAACGTGGCAATTATCAAACGCCGCAGGATTTGATGTTGCAGACTTTGGTAGTGAAGGTGTGAACACCGACATCATAAAAGGCTACCTGAATGTTTCAGGTAGCCTTTGCCATTATGGCGGGCGAATATGCAACTTGTTGCTGCCATGTTTCAGCTAGCCGCTGCCGCCTTTTCTTGGCCAAACGCCTGCCGCAGTTTGTTCCAGATGAGGGCGAGCAGGAAAAGAATGGCCTGCAAAATCACGATGCTGGGGCCGGTGGCGGAGTTGAGGTGGTAGCTGAGCAGGGTGCCGGCGAGGCTGGTGAACACGGAGGCGGCGACCACGATGATCATCATGCGTTCAAAGCGTTTGGTAAGCAGGAAGGCGGTGATGCCGGGTGAAATGAGCATGGCCACCACCAGCACCACGCCGGCCACCTGCATGGCGGTGATGATGGTTAGCGCGAGTAGGGTGAGCAGGCTGTAGTGGAGAAACTGCGGGGAGAGGCCGGCAATGCGGGCTTGGGCGGGGTCGAAGCAGTAGAGCATGAAGTCACGCCGTTTGAGCAGCACGGCCAAGGCTACGGCAGTGCAGATGGCAAAGGTTTGCAGCAGCTCTTCGCGGCTCACGCCCAGCACGTTGCCGAACAGGATGTGGGTGAGGTGTTGGTCGGTTTCCACTTTGGTAAACAACACGAGGCCGAGCGCAAACATACCGGAGAACACGATGCCCATCACTGTGTCTTCTTTGAGGCGGCTGTTGTTTTTCAGGTAGCCTACGCCCACGGAGCAGAGCAGGCCGGAGGCGAATGCGCCGATTTGCAGCGGAATGCCGAACACGAAGGCCAGCACGATGCCGGGCAGCACCGCGTGCGACACTGCGTCGCCCATCAGCGACCAGCCTTTGAGCACCAGATAGCAGGAGAGCAGCCCGCAGGTAATGGACACAATCAGCGCGGTGAGCAGGGCATTCTGCATGAAAGGGAAGGCGAGCGGCTCGGCAAACCAGTTGATCAGCTCAGACATGGCCGGGCTCCGTTTCTTCCGCTTGCGGTGCGGCGCCGAATTTTTGCCGCAACAGGCCGTATTTGGGCGCAAACACGAAGGCGAGCAGGAACAGCAGGCTTTGCAGGCACACAATCACGCCGCCGGTGGCGCCGTCGAGGAAAAAGCTGATGTAGGCGCCCAGAGCGCAGGTAATGATACCGAGCGCCACAGCAATCAGCACCAGCTTGCCGAAGCGGTCGGTGAGCAGATAGGCAGTGGCGCCGGGGGTAACCACCATGGCGATCACCAGAATCGCGCCCACGGTTTGCAGCGCGGCTACTACGCAGGCGCTGAGCAGGCAGAAAAACAAAATTTTGTAGCGCAGCGGCGAGAGGCCGACGGCCACGGCCTGGGTTTCGTCAAAAAACACCAAGAGCAGGTTTTTCCAAGTGAGCAGCAGGAACAGCAGGCACACGCCGATGATGATGGCTACCTGAAAAATATCTTCGTCGGCAATGCCCAAAATATTGCCCAACACGATTTCCTGCACGTTAACCGCAGTCGGGTTCACCGACACGATAAACAGACCGATAGCAAAGAAGGTGGTGAAGATAAAGCCGATTACCGCATCTTCTTTCAGCTGCGTGATGGCACGTATCCACAAAATCGACAGTGCCGCCAAAATGCCGGATACAAACGCACCGGCGGAATAGGGAAGGCCGAGCGCATAGGTAACCGCCACGCCGGGCACTACTGAATGCGACAGCGCGTCGCCAATCAGCGACCAGCCTTTGAGCATTAAATAAGACGACAAAAACGCGCACATACCGCCCACCGCCGCACTCAGCACGATGGCTTTCACCATGTATTCGTAGGCAAACGGCTCCAGCAGCATGTCTAGCATGAGCCGCTCCCTTCGCTGCCGTTTTCCTGCTCCGCACAGCTGCCTTGGGCATCGCTGCAGCAGGGTACGGCGGGCGGATCGTTTTTGGCTTGGCCGTAGAACACGGCGGGGCGTTCGTCGTCGGTGAGTACGGTGAGCACGCGGCGGTCTTCGTCGTCGTGCAAATCGCTGCCGGAGAGGCGGAAGTGGCGCAGCACGCCGCCGAAGGCCAGTTCGAGGTTGTGTTGGTTGAAAGTGTGTTCGGTGCGGCCGGCGGCCAGCACGGTGCGGTTGATCATCACCACTTGATCGCAGAAGTCGGGCACCATACCGAGGTTGTGGGTGGACACCAAAATCAAATGCCCCTGCGCGCGCAGCTGGCCGAGCAGATCCACAATCGCGTCTTCAGTTTTCACATCCACGCCGGTAAACGGCTCATCCAGCAAGATAATCTTACTCTGTTGCGCCAGTGCGCGCGCCAGGAATACGCGCTTTTTCTGCCCGCCGGAGAGCTCGCCGATCTGCCGTTGCGCCAAGTGGGCAATGCCCACCCGTTCCATGGCTTCCTGCACTTTGCGTTTGTCTTCGGCTTTGGGCAGGCGCAGGAAATTCAGGTAGCCGTAGCGCCCCTGCATCACCACGTCGTACACCGACACGGGAAACTGCCAATCCACTTCCTCGCTCTGCGGCACATAGGCCACCAGGTTGCGCTTGAGCGCCTGCGGCACGGGCAGGCCGCACAGGCGGATACTGCCCGACTTCGGCTTAATCTGCCCCATCAGGCTTTTAAACAGGGTAGATTTGCCGCTGCCGTTTACGCCCACCAGTGCGCAGGTGGTGCCGCCTTGCAGCGTAAAGCTCACGTCGCGGATGGCCGTGTGGCCGTTGCTGTAGCGAACCGTTACCGATTCAACGCTGATGGAGGCGGCTTGTTCAGACATTATTTTCCAAATCCTCTAACAATGGTGGAAACCGTGGTGTTGAGCAGGTCGAGATAGGTGGGCACCGGGCCGTTTTTGGCGGAAAGCGAATCCACATACAATACGCCGCCGTATTTGGCACCGGTTTCGCGCGATACCTGCCGCATCGGGCGCGGCGATACGGTGCTCTCGCTGAACACCACCGGAATATGGTTTTGCCGCACGGTGTTGATTACGCGGCGCACCTGTTGCGGCGTGCCTTGCTGCTCGGCGTTAATCGGCCACAGATACACTTCTTTGAAGCCGTAGTCGCGTGCCAGATAGCTGAACGCGCCTTCGCTGGTCACCAAGAAACGCTGGTTTTGCGGCACCCGTGCCAGTTTTTCGCGCAAGGGACGGTCTAGGTTGCGGATGCGCTGGGCATAGGCGGCGGCGTTGCGGGTGTAGGTGGCGGCGTTTTGCGGGTCGTATTTAATCAGCGCGTTTTTGATGTTTTCCACATAGATTAAAGCATTGCGGGTAGACATCCAAGCGTGTGGGTTAGGCTGGCCGCGATAGGGGCCTTCATGAATCGACATCGGGGTGATGCCTTGAGTTACCACCACTGCCGGTTTGTTGCGCACGTTTTGGAAGAAACGCTCAAACCAGCGCTCCAGGTTCAGCCCGTTCCACAGCACCAAATCGGCAGATTGCGCTTTGGCAATGTCTTGCGGCGTGGGCTGGTAATCATGGATTTCCGCGCCCGGTTTGGTAATCGATTCCACCACCGCGGCATCGCCCGCCACGTTTTGGGCGATATCCTGAATTACGGTGAAGGTGGTGACTACTTTGAATTTGGCATAGGCCGGCGCGGCCAGGCCTAGGGCGGCCAGCAGGCAGAATGCGGATAATAATCGACGCATTGTTTTCTCCTAATTTGATTTGGTTGAATGGGCGGCAAAGCGAAGCAGTTGCCTATTTACATACTAGCCTAAATAGAAATTACTATCAATTATTTTATAGTAGCTTTTATATCGCCACAGAAAAATCAGCAGAAACAATAAGCCTATATCGCATACGGGATTATTTTAGGGGCTGTCCTAGATAACTAGGTTAAACTATCTTTTACCATTTGTTTTAACATGGCAATTTGAGATTTCATTTCATTGTTGTTAAATCGCCATTCGCACTCTTTCAAATACAGCTCGAAATGCTTTTTCGGAATGCCGTTGAACTTACGCAAATGACGTTTGGCCTGACTCCAGAAGTTCTCAATCCCGTTGATGTGGTTTTGCCTGTCTGCAAAACAGGTGCGGTGATTGATGCGCAAGTGGTTAAACTCGCTAACATCCAATACATTGTAGGCACTGTGGCAATCAGTATAAACCACGCTGTCCGGCCTTACCTTCTCCCGGATAATCGGCAGCAGGGTAGCCGACTGCGTATTGGCTACGGTAACGGTGTAAACCTTACCGTTACGCTTCAACAGTCCGAATACCACCACTTTGCCGGCTGCCCCGCGACCGCGTTTGCCTTTGCGGCAGCCGCCAAAATAGCTTTCATCTGCTTCTACTTCGCCATCAAACATTTCCAGGTGTTCGCAACGATGAAAGATAAGCAAGCGTAAACGGTGAAAGTAGTAGGCAGCGGTGTTTTTATTGACTCCGGCCAATTCAGCGGCAGTACGGGCAGTTGCTCCTGCAACGAACAATTCGATCAGTTTGTTTTGAATGGGCTGGCTGAGGCGACTTTTTCTCATAGGAATATTTTAATCAATTTTGAATATTCCTAGTTATCTAGGACAGCCCCTTATTTTATGCGTATTTTGCCGTGCTATGCCAGCAATCATTGCTATAGGCAATAGCCTCTTTGTCAATTTAAATCAGGCAAAACCGATTGGGCTGGCGGGTAAGTGCCGTTGTTTTTGCCATACGTTTGTTATCGTGTGTTAAATCATACTGCATAGGCTACCTGAAAGTTGGATAACCTGTTTGGGCTGGGTCGAGACACCTTTCAGCTAGCCTTAGCTTTTCAGGTAGCCTTGGTAGCAGCATAGGCTACCTGAAAACTTAAACAGCATACAGGCAATCAATGTTCCTACCCAGTGGAAGGCAGCTTTGCTCTTCAGCCGGATTGATCCGTTTTGCCCGAACGTTTGCGGCGGCGGAAGCGCCACAGTTGGCGCACGGCGTGAACGGTGGTGGAAAGCCCGCCGGCCAGCAACAAAAATATCAGCGGCACCACCAGCAGATAGGGCACAAACCACAGCAGCAGCGCCAGTGCCAGCATACTGATGCCTAGGCTCAGATAGGATTTGGCTTCGTTTTCATCCACCGTGCGCGTGCCGTAGAAGTTGCCGCGAAACATGCTGGAAAGCTGCAACAGCTGGCGGGCGGCGGCTTGGGCGCGCTGGCGGCGGTGCCGCTTGGAGAGCATCTGGTGGCGTCGGCGCAGGGCGGCACGGCGTTCGCTGCTGTTGAGCACGATTTCGGTGGCATTGGCGAGATCTTGCAGAAACATCTGCTCCAGCTGGTGCACCACCACCGCATCTTCGATGACCACGTCTAATTCGCGGTTGAGATACCAGCTGGAGAAATTGAGATTGGTTGAACCCACGCGCGCCCATTGGCCGTCGGCAATGGCACTTTTGGCGTGAATCATCGGCCCGTCCCATTCAAACACACGCACACCGGCCTCCAAAAGGCTGCGGTAGCGGATGCGCGACACGCGGCCTATCCAGCGGATATCGGAAGTGCGCGGCACTAGGATACGCACGTCCACGCCGTCGTTGGCGGCGTTGATCAGGGCTTGGGTGTAGAGGCGGGTAGGCATGAAATAAGCGTCGGTAAGCCATAGGTTGCGCCGCGCCAGCGCCAGCGCGTTCAAATCCAGCCGCATCATATTGTTGTTGCTGGGCGTGGTGGCCACCACGCCGGCGCGCACCGTGCCGGCGGCCGTGTTGCCATCGGGGGTGATGTTTTCAGTTAGCCTTTCGCCTTGCGAGCGCAGCGTGTCGGACAAAGCCTGTACCACTTCGGCCACCACCGGCCCCTGCAGCTTCAGCCCGGTATCGCGCCACGGCGCCACGCCTGTGGCCGGATTGCCTTCCCAGGCGGAAGACACACACAATCCGCTCACGAAGGCAGTGTGGCCGTCGATTACGAAGGATTTGCGGTGGTTGCGCGAGAGCAGGCCGATACCGCTGGTAAAACCCGGCGGGTTGTAGGCCACCACTTGCGCGCCGGCCTGCTTGAGCGGCTCAAAAAAGCGGCACACCGACGGCCACAGGCTGCCGATCCAGTCGTACACCAGCACCACACTCACGCCCTGGCGGCATTTTTCCACCAGCAAATCGCGTAGCCGCACGCCGAAATCGTTGGCGGCAAAAATATACATTTCAATCAGCACATAATGCTCGGCCGCCGCCACCGCTTCCAGCCAGGCGGGAAAGTTTTCGCGGCTGTCTTGCAAGAGCTGCACGCTGTTGCCGCCGTGCATTTCGCTGCTGCTGGAACGCGCATGCAGCTGATCGAGCAGCGGCTGCGGGTGGTCGAGGAGGAGGGTGCGGTTGGGCATGATGTGTTTTCGTGTGGGTTTGGTTGGTTTGAGGTTTCAGGTAGCCTGTTGCGCTGGATTGGATTGCTATTCAGTAGTCCAACTCTTGAGCCAGCACGTCAGCAAGGCTGTTGCCAACAGGAACGCCCAGGTCATCCGAGCCTGAGTCTTTCATCACAATTAAAGGGCCGGATTGCCCAAAGTCGTAACAATAGAACACGCCACCGCCATCGAATGCAATCGGCAGCAAATTGGGCGCGTAATACCAGAACTGATAGCCAAAATAATAAGATACAGTTTCTGCCGGTGAGAAGTAGCCAAAATCCTGCCCATTGCCCGTGATGCCGCCGTGCACAGAATATTGCCAAAGCTGCATCAGTTCGTTGGGGATATAAAAGTGGGCTGGCAGGCAATATCCGGTGGCACTGAGCTGTATTGAGTAAGGTTCGAGATAGTTTAATGCGTTGGCGCGTTCGGCTTCGGGCAAAGGGGTGCGGAATGCGGTAATGTCGTCCGGCGAGGCAGGAGGGTGTCGGTCGTAAAATTCAAATGCTTGATACTACATTGCTTTATTCCTTCACTAAGAATGCTTTTCGCAAAGCTGTCAGGCATTACACGTAGCCTTGGGCTTAGGCAAATCAAACTGGCGCAGCGGAAACACAATCCACCTGCTATGGCTTTTCAGGTAGCCTGCAGTCTTTAAGTTTGCCGATGGATAATGCGGCGAATCAGCAGGCGGTTGGGGGCGAGGGCGGCGGCTACTTCGGGTTCGGCGGGCAGCGGCTGGCCGAGCATTTGCGCGGCGATGAGTTCGCCGCACAGCGGGGCGGTGGCCAGGCCGCGGCTGCCGTGCCCGCTGTTCACAAACAGGCCGGGCAGGTGGGGGCATGGCAGGTCGGGCAGGCGGTAGTTTTTATCGTGGGCGAGTTTGGCGTATTGCACGCGCATCGCCACCCAGTCGCCCAATGCGCCAACGGCGGGCAGGTGGTCGTAGCAGTCGGCGCGCACGGCGGCATGGCCGGACTGGTAGGCGGGCAGGGCGGCAGCCAGTTCGGACGAGAGTTGCGCCAGTTTGGCGTGATTGCCGTCGTCTTCTGCAGCACGCAACTCACTGCTTTGCTCGTTGGGCACGAAGCTGGCACCGAAACAGTGCTGATGACGATACTCCGGCGAAATATAGGCATCGGCGCTTAGGGCGCAGCGCAACCGGCGGCTGAGAGGCGAAGCATCGGCCAGGCTGGTTTGGCCGCGGATGAATTGCAGCGGCAGGGCTTCGGGCAGGATATCGGCCAATTGCTCGGCGCCGCAGCAGAACACGATGTGGCTACCTGAAAAAGTCTGCATGCCTTGCGGCGTATCCACCGCCAGCTGCCATTCGTTGCCGTGGCGTTGCAGGCCGGTGAGATGATGGCGGGTGAGCACTCGGATACGAGGTGATTCGAGCAGGGCGGCGGCGAAGGATGGCGGGTTGAGCCACGCTCCTTGCGGCCAGAACAGACCGCTTTGCTCGCTAAGCGGGATGCCGGAGAGTGATTCGGCTTCGGCTGGGCTGACGGCGTAATAAAGATGACGGTTGGCGCGTTGCTCGGCCAGCTCGCGGTTGCGGCGGGTTTCGCTCTGATTGTGGTTGAGGTGCAGCACGCCGCAGGCTTGCCAATCCGGGCTATTGGGCAGAAGGTGTTCGAGCAGGCGGCGGCTGTAACCGTAGCTGCCGAGCAGGAGGCGGGTTTGCAGGGTGGGGTGGGCAGAGATTTTGGCGTAGAGCAGGCCTTGCCGGTTGCCGGAGGCGGAGCGGGCGGGCTGGTCGTTTTGCTCGAGGATTAGGCTGCTGATACCGCGTCGGGCTAGGGCGTGGGCGGTGGCCGCGCCGGCAATGCCGCCGCCGATAATCAGCACGCGTTCCACAGGGATGGGCGGCGGCGCGATTTGCCAGGGTTTGCTTGGGCTAGCCTGTTGCGGCACAGATGGACTGTTTTGCCAAACCGGTTCGCCGAAACCGTATTGTGCCAACTCGGCGGCCGCGGCTGCGGGCAGCAGATAAATATCGCGTTGCAGCGGGTTGGCATCGGCGGGGATAAAGTTGGCAGCAGAGGCGGCACAACTTTTCAGGTAGCCTTTATCGGGCTCATGGAGGCTACCTGAAAAATCGTCGCTGAGAAAAATGCAGGCCGCGCGGGGATGCTGGGAGATGGCGGCGGTAAGCTCTTGCTCGGTAGGGATGCCTTGCCAGATGAGGGTAGGGGTAGTCATGGCGTTTGCCGGCTGGTGCGGGCGGGAATGGGAGACGGGAGGCAGTATAGACAGAAGCAGCTGGCGGCGGCAACTTTGGCTTGGCGCATTTCATCAGTATCAAGCCAAAGGCTACCTGAAAGCGCAGCTGCAACGAAATGGAAACGGCAGCCTGTTTTCAGGTAGCCTTTTACACACTAAACGCCGCCGAATGCTTGAAATGTGCTTGCCTGCCCCCAATTTGCCGGGCAATGAGGCTTTATTAGCCATCCTATTCAACTGAAAACAATAACCGAGAAGATAATGACCCAATCCCAGCATAATCCCGCTGAAACCCGCACCCTGCCGATGTTGCCGCTGCGTGACGTGGTGGTGTATCCGCATATGGTGCTGCCGCTGTTTGTTGGCCGCCCCAAATCGATTGCCGCGCTGGATGCCGCCATCGAGCAAGATGGGCCGGTGTTCCTTTTGGCGCAGAAAAATCCGGCCAACGAAGACCCCGGCACAGACGATTTGCACATGATCGGCACGCTTGCCAATATCCTGCAAGTGCTGAAATTGCCCGACGGCACGGTGAAAGTGCTGGTGGAAGGCATGCAGCGCGCCCGCGCATTGGCCGTGAACGACGGCGGCGACTATTTCCAAGCCGAAATTGAAGTGCTGGCTGCCGAAGAAAATACCGACGGCCACGACTACGAAGCCCTGCGCCGCACGCTTTTGGCGCAGTTCGACCAGTTCATCAAGCTCAACAAGAAAATCCCCGGCGAAGTGGCCGGCACCATTCACGGCATCACCGACCACAGCCGCCTGGTGGACACCATTGCCGCCCACTTGCAGCTCAAGTTGGAGCAGCGGCAGGAGATTTTGGAAATCATCGACGTGGCCGAACGTATGGAACACCTGCTCGGCCAGCTGGAAGCCGAGCTAGATATTTTGCAGGTGGAAAAACGCATCCGCGGCCGGGTGAAACGGCAGATGGAAAAATCCCAGCGCGACTATTATCTAAACGAGCAAGTAAAAGCGATTCAGAAAGAGTTGGGCGAGGGCGATGAGCGCGAAGAGCTCGACCAACTCGAACAGCAGGTGCGCGAAGCCGGCATGAGCAAGGAAGCGGAAGAAAAAGCGCTGGGCGAAATGAAAAAGCTGCGCATGATGCCGCCGATGTCGGCCGAGTCTTCCGTGGTGCGCAACTATATCGAAACGCTGGTAGACATCCCGTGGAAGAAGAAAAGCAAGGTCAGCAAAGATATTGTGCAGGCCGATTTGGTGCTCAATGCCGACCACTATGGCCTGGAAAAGGTGAAAGAGCGCATTTTGGAATACTTGGCGGTGCAAAAACGCATGAACAAGCTCAAAGGCCCGATTCTGTGCTTGGTGGGTCCGCCCGGCGTGGGTAAAACCTCGCTCGGCCAATCCATTGCCAAAGCCACCGGCCGTAAATACGTGCGCATGGCTTTGGGCGGCATCCATGACGAGAGCGAAATCCGCGGCCACCGCCGTACCTATATCGGTTCGATGCCGGGCAAAATCATCCAAAACATGATTAAAGCCGGTGTGAACAACCCGCTGTTCCTGCTGGACGAAATCGACAAGCTTGGCCGCGATTTCCGTGGCGATCCGGCCAGTGCGCTTTTGGAAGTGCTCGATCCGGAGCAAAACCACTCCTTTGCCGACCACTATGTGGAAGTGGATTTCGACCTGAGCAACGTGATGTTCCTTGCCACTTCCAACAGCATGGACATCCCGCCCGCGCTGCTCGACCGCATGGAAATTATCCGACTCTCCGGCTACACCGAAGACGAGAAGGTGAATATTGCCATGCAATATCTTGTGCCCAAGCAGATTGAGCGCAACGGGGTGAAAAAAGGCGAAATCGATATTCAAGAAAGTGCTGTACGCGACATCATCCGCTACTACACCCGCGAAGCCGGCGTGCGCTCGCTTGATCGCGAAATCGCCAAAATCTGCCGTAAGGTGGTGATGAAGCAGGTATTGGAGCAAGATAAAAAAGCCGGCGCCAAACGCGCTGCTGCGCCACAAATCGTGGTGGTGGATGCCGCCAACCTGCACGAATACCTCGGTGTGCGTCGTTTCGATTACGGCGTGGCCGAAAATGAAAACCGTGTCGGCCAGGTTACCGGCCTGGCGTGGACGGAAGTCGGCGGCGAGCTGCTCACCATCGAAGCCGTCGCACTCAAAGGTAAAGGCAATATCCTGCGCACCGGCAAACTGGGCGATGTGATGCAGGAATCTATTTCGGCCGCTTGGAGCGTGGTACGTTCGCGTGCCGAAGTGTTAGGCATTGCACCAGATTTCTACGAGAAAACCGATATCCATGTGCACGTTCCCGAAGGTGCCACACCTAAAGACGGCCCCAGCGCCGGCATTGGTATGACGCTGGCCATCGTGTCCTCGCTCACCGGCATCCCAGTGCGCGCCGACGTGGCCATGACCGGTGAAATCACACTGCGCGGCGAAGTGCTGCCTATCGGCGGTTTGAAGGAAAAACTGCTGGCTGCCCTGCGCGGCGGCATCAAGCATGTGCTGATTCCGCAGGAAAACGTGAAAGATTTGGAAGAAATTCCGCAAAACGTGAAAGAAGGGCTGGAAATCCATCCGGTGCGCTGGATTGACGAAGTGCTCTCCTTTGGCCTGGAATATCAGCCGCAACCTTGGCAGGACGTGCCCGCGGCCAAGCCGAAAACCCCGACAAAATCCGGTGGCCGCGCCACCAAGCATTAAGGCGAAAAGCGGCAGGCTGTGTTGTGTGAAAGGCGCAAACCTGCCGCTTTGGCTGAAAATAGCTGCTTTCCAGCCGTTTATTTGCTTGACCGATGATTTTGAACTTGCTATAAAGCAGCCTGTTGCAGACAAACGCATTGGTGCCGACCACAATCGGCCGATTCTTCATTACTCCTCAACTAGAAAGGGACTTAACGTGAACAAGTCTGAATTGATTGAAGCGATTGCTAAGGAAGCTGACATTTCCAAGGCTGCTGCCGGCAAGGCACTGGATGGCTTTACCAAGGCTGTTACCACCGCTCTGAAAAAAGGCGACACCGTAACTCTGGTTGGCTTCGGCACTTTCTACGTGGGCGAACGCGCTGAACGCAAAGGCCGCAACCCGCAAACCGGTAAAGAACTGATTATTCCGGCTGCCAAATCTCCGAAATTCCGTGCAGGTAAGGCGTTGAAAGACGCGCTGTAAACCGCACCTTCTTGCATAAATGGAAAAAGACAGGCTTTCCCGCCTGTCTTTTTTCTTGTCTATGTTTTCAGGTAGCCTTTTATGCCTGGCGGGGCAGCAGAAGATTCGGACGATAAAAAGCTGTCTGTAATCATAGTAGCGGATTAAATCTGTTTCCAATACAAGGCAGCGGACAACAGCACATAGCAAAGCCACACTATAGCTATCGCGCAAGTAATGTTAATTCACTATAGCCCGCCACCCGCAGAACCGTTACAATACCACATTTAATTTTCACCACATTTCCTTTTTATTTTTATGTTTGCCATCGTCGAAAAACACCGCCGCCTGTCTCAAGTGCTCCTTGGGCTGATTACTGTTACCTTTGTGGGATTCGGTGCCCAAACCCTCACTTCGGGTATGCACAGCAGCTATATCAGCAAAATCGGCAACACCCACATCACTGCCGAGCAAGTGCAGGAACTGCTGAGGGAAGCACCACGCCATAGCGACCAACCCATCAGCAAAGACGACGTTTACCAATCCCTGGTGCAGCAAGCCTATTTTGATCAGGGTGCGGCAGAGCTGGGCGTTGGCGAGCTTTCTATTGAGCAAATCAAGGGCGTGATTACGCGCGATCCTTCATTTCAAGTTAACGGCCAATTCAGCCCCGAGCAGTTTCAAGCCTATCTGCGCCAAAGGGGGATTACCGAAGAGCGGCTGATTGAGGAAATGCGCAGCCAGTATCGTCGCCAAACCCTTATCAGCCTGTTGAGCAATGGCAATATCGTTAGCGACAGCCAAGCTAACCAAATCCTTGCCCTTACCGGCAGCGAGCGTGAGTTGCGTACTGCGCCATTCAATGCGACCGATTTTGCCAGCAAAGTACAGCCCATCGATGCCGCCTTACGCAGCTATTTTGAAGCCAACAAAGCCAAATATGCCCTGCCTTTGGCCGTGAAGCTTGAGTTTGTCGATTTGAACGTGGAAGAGCTGGCCAAACAGCAAACCGTTAGCGCACAAGAATTGCAAGAGGCCTACCGCAATTTGCCCACCGCCGCCAGCGAAGCCAAACCGCCGTTTGAGAGCGTGAAGGCCCAGCTGGAAGAGAGCGTGCGTCAGCGCAAAGCCGCCCAAGCCTTGGGCAATGCACGCGAACAGTTGGCACAACTGGCCTTCGACCACCCGGACAGCCTGCAAAAAGTAGCGCAGGAAATGAAGCTGCCGCTGCAGAAACACGAAGAGTGGCTAAGCCAGCCCGAAGCGGCCGCCGCCAATCTGCCGCAGGCCGTGCAGGAAGCCATGTTCAGCGCCGAGGTAATCGAGCGCCGCCACAATTCCGAAGTATTGGATATGGGCAATGGCGTATTGCGCGTGCTGCGCGCCACCGATGTGAGCAAAGCCCGCAATCAGAGCTTTGAAGAAGCCAAGGAAGCGGTGCGTAAGGATTATGTGGCTGTGGAAAGCGCCAAGCTGGCACAAGCCGCTGCTGCCCAAGCTCTGAGCAATCTGCAGGCTGGCAAAGCAGTGGATAACCTACAATGGAGCAATCCGGAAAAAGCTGGTGCCGCCCAGCTGCAACAAGCTGTTGGCTTGCAAAACTTTGCCGCCATTGTGAAAGCCCATCCGCAAAACGGCAAACCCGGCTATGCAGTGATTACCCTGCCCAACGGCAACGCCGCCGTGGTGGAAGTACGCGCCATCAGCCTGCCGGAAAACAGCAAACAGCAGCTGCCGGAGCTGCGCCAACAAGTTGCCGGACGCAATACTGAAGCGTTCTACCGCCAATATCTGCAAGTGCTGCAACGTAAATACCCAATACAGCATGGCTCGCAGAAATTGGATCGGGATGAAAACTGATTGATTTTGCCGCTTGAAGGCTACTTGAAAGTTTCAGGTAGCCTTTTGCTATTTCTATTTGGCTTCGGCTGAGTGATAGCAGGGAAGGGCGGCTTGGATGTTTTTATAATGCTAGGAAATCTTGGTTTGTTAGGTTGCATTCGTTCCACCTTCTTGCGCCGATAGAGTATGAGCAAACTGATGCCTTGCATAAATACGATAAAGGCTACCTGAAACTTTCAGGTAGCCTTTCTATCGCTGCAATTATGCTTGTAGCAAGCCGACGATTCAGTTTAACCCGCAGCCAGATTGCGCAGTTCGCGCACCGCATCGGCAATCTCGCCCGCCGTCAGGCCGATGGGGCCGATGCCTCGGGCAGCGAGCAGCTCTGCCGCCGTGCCATGCATCCACACCGCCGCACAGGCCGCATCTTGCATGGGCAGATGCTGCGCCAGCAGGGCGGCCATCAGCCCGCTCAATACGTCGCCACTGCCGGCGGTGGCCAAGCCGGGGTTGCCGCTGTCGTTTTCATACACAATCCGCCCGTCTGGCGTGCACACCAAGGTTTTCGCACCTTTGAGCACCACATAGCTGCCGTAGCGCTCGGCAATATTAGAGGCCGCCAAGTAGCGGTTACCCTGCACCTCTTCCACTGTAATACCCAGCAGGCGTGCCGCTTCCAGCGGATGAGGCGTGAGCACCACATTATTGGGCAGGAACATAGTCTCTAGCGCCAGCAGGTTCAGCGCATCGGCATCCAGCAGCAGCGGCGCATCGGTATGGATGGCCGCCGCCGTGGTCTGCTCCAACAGCTGGCGCGAGGCATCGCTCATGCCCAAGCCGCAGCCAATAGCGTAAACGCTGATGTCGCGCCGCTGCACCAGCTGAGCGGCAGTGGTGATCATGATTTCCGGATAATTAGGCAGATACGGTATCGGCAGGCTGTTTTGCGCAAACCCGAGCCACACTTTGCCCGCCCCGCCTTTCAAGGCCGCGCTGGCCGCCAGCACGCCGGCGCCGGACATGCCGGCCGCGCTGCCCACTACAGCCACCGTGCCGAAAGTGCCTTTATGGCTGTCTTCCGCGCGTGGTTTGATTAAAAGGGGGAAACGGAAACGGGCAGTATGCTGCCACTGCGCCAACTGCTGGGATAAATCTGTCATATCAAACCTCGTGTTATTCAATTAGACAAATGCCAAGCAAACGGCATACCGAGAGTACGGCCATTACGCCGAATATTGAGCTAGGGCAAACACGGTGCAGGCCGCCATTGACCCGGGGCCAAATCCAGCTGCCACAAATCCAGCCGACCGATGCCCACACGCACCAACCGCAGGCAGGGATAGCCCGCCTTGGCCGTCATGCGGCGTACTTGGCGGTTTTTACCTTCGCTGATGCGGATTTCCAACCAAAAATCCGGCACACTCTTGCGCACCCGAATCGGCGGCACACGCGGCCACAGGCGGTCGGTTTCCGATTTTTCAGGTAGCCTGATCTGCGCCGGGCGGGTAACGAAATCGCCCAAATCTACGCCGTGCCGCAATAAATCCAGTTTTGCTTCGTCCGGGCTGCCTTCGAGCTGCGCCCAATAGGTTTTCACCGTTTTGTGGCGCGGGTCGGCAATTTTGGCTTGCAGGCGGCCGTCGGCCGTGAGCAGCAGCAGGCCTTCGCTGTCGGTATCCAACCGCCCGGCTGGGTAAACATCGGGTAGCCCGATAAACTCTTTCAGCGAGCGGTGTTTCTCGTGCGGGCTGAATTGGCAGATAACCCCATAGGGCTTGTTGAAAACGATTAAATCAGACATGGTGTGCAGGCCGGCGGGGGTTTCAGGTAGCCTTTTGGGCTGGAATGGCTAGATTATATAGCTGAAATCAAAGCTATTCCAGCCACCCGCGCCTGTATTCCCAAGCAATGCGAGCCATCCGGCGGTATAATCATCCCCGGCTAACGTGAGGCTACCTGAAAACCCGAGCAGCAACGAAGAGGAAGCGTAGCGAGGTTTCTACCAAACCAAGGCCCAACCCCCATCTACATAGCGAGAACACCATGTCCCCAGCCTCCATCCGTACCGGCCGCGCGCCCGACCAACTGCGCAATATCAGCATCACCCCGCATTTCCTACCCCATGCCGACGGCTCTGTCCTGATTGCCTGCGGCAACACCAAAGTGATCTGCACCGCCAGCATCGACGAATCCGTCCCGCCCTTTCTGCGCGGCAAAAACCAAGGTTGGGTAACCGCCGAATACGGCATGCTTCCCGCCTCCACCGCCAGCCGCATGCGCCGCGAAGCCGCCCAGGGCAAGCAATCCGGTCGTACCCAGGAAATCCAACGCCTGATCGGCCGTTCCTTACGTGCTGCTGTGGATTTGAGCCGGCTGGGCGAACGCCAAATCCTGATCGACTGCGACGTGATCCAAGCCGACGGCGGTACCCGCACCGCCAGCATCACCGGCGCATACGTCGCCCTGCATCTGGCCATAAGCAAACTGATTGCTACAGGCAAACTCGCACACAACCCGATTCGCGAAGCTGTGGCCGCCATATCGCTTGGCATCGTCGGCGGCGTGCCCCTGCTCGATTTGGACTACCCCGAAGACTCTGGTTGCGACAGCGACATCAACCTCGTAATGACCGCCTCCGGCAACATCATCGAAATTCAAGGCACTGCCGAAGGTGCCGCCTTCAGCCCCGCCGCACTCACCCAACTGCTCGCGCTTGGCCAAAAAGGCATTGCCGAACTACTGCAGCACCAGCAGGCCGCCATTGCTGCCGCCGCCGGATAAGGCTACCTGAAAACGAAGCTTCCGAAGGAAGCTGAGTTTCTGCGAAGTTAAAACCTAGCTGTACCGAAGTTAAAACAAACTGTAATCAAAACGAAGGAAACCCATGAAACTCTACACCAGCCCCACTTCCCCCTACGGCCGCCTTGTCCTGCTCGCCGCCCTCCCGCGGCATGATCTTGATTTCGCCATTGCCTACACCAATCCTTGGGAAAACCCCGCCGAGCTCCAAGCCCTCAACCCATTCTCCCAAGTGCCCGTGCTGCAAACCGATAGCGGCACCGTCATCGGCAACAGCCCGTTTATTTTGGACTTCCTGCTCGGCCACCCCCTGCGTACTGCCGAACAAACCGCCACCGCCGCCTTTGCCTTCTCCCTGCTCGACCAGCTGGTGAAACTCTTCGGCCTGCAAAAATTCAAAGCCGAAAACACCCCCGACCACCCGCTCACCGAACGCGCCCGTGCCGCCTGCAGCCGAGGCCTGGCCGCCGCCCCGCAGCTGGATGCCGTCAGCAGCGATGTCGCCCACCTTGCGCTGGGCATGGCCTTGGTGTTTATGCAATACCGCCTGCCTGATTTGCAGCCCCACCTCAGCCCCGACAACCAAAGCGCATTGGTACAATTCACCGCCCGCGCCGACGTGCGTGCCGTGTCGCCGGAAAACTTGGAAACCCGCCCCGCCACCTTGGCGCAGCTGCGGCAGGGTTTGGTTTAGCCCTATCCGTATCCCCGCCGATACGGCAAAGGCTACCTGAAAAACAGCGCTGCCAAATTTTCAGGTAGCCTGCTGTTATAATGCGTGCATCGCCAAAACAATACCGAAAGATAAGAAAGGATCGCCAGCATGAGTACCCCGCAAACCGCCATCATCCCGGAAACCATCACCGCCGCCATTTATATCGAGGCCAACGTGCGCGATAAGGCCAAAGTCAAAACCGCCTGCCGCGAAGCCCTCGCCGCGCTGGCAGACTGCCAAACTCGTTTCCCCGGCCACGAGCTGGGCATGACCATCGCCTTCGGTGCAGACTTCTGGCACGATCTGAACCACAGCGGCGAAGGCGAAGAAATCTGCCCCTTCGTACCGCTGGGCAACGGCCTGTGCCCGGCCACCCAGTGCGATTTGATGATCCATATCCAATCCACTCATACCGGCCTGAACTATCTGCTGGCAGAAAAAGTGCTGGCGGTTTTCGGGCAATCGCTTGAGGTGAAAAACGAAACCCACGGCTTCCGTATGCCGGAAGAGCGCGGGCTAGACGGTTTTGTGGACGGCACGGAAAACCCGCACGGCGACGAAGAAATCGCTTCCGTCGGCATCATCGCCGAAGGGAAAAGCGCGGGCGGCAGCTATGTGGTGTTGCAACAATACCTGCACGACCTGAAAAAATGGGACAGCATCAGCGTGCAAGAGCAGGAGCAGGCCGTCGGCCGCAGTAAAGCCGATAACATCGAATTTACCCGCGAAGACCGCCTGCCTGATTCGCACCTGGGCCGCACCAACATCAAAGAAAACGGCGTCGGCCTGAAAATCGTGCGCCGCAGCCTGCCTTTCGGCCAAGTGAGCGGCGAGCACGGCCTGCAATTCATCGCTTACAGTGCCAGCCTGCACAACATCGACGAGCAGCTGAAATTCATGTTCGGTGAAAAAGACGGCAAAATCGACCTGCTGCTGAAACATATGTCCACCGCCAAGCGCAGTGCCTACTACTACGCGCCGAGCGTGGAGCGCTTGGCTGATCTGTGATTGCGGATTGCTTGGATTGGCCAGATTTGATGGACGGTAATACAAAGGCTACCTGAATTTCAGGTAGCCTTTAACTTAAATGAAAACATAGGTTGGGCTGAGTATATAGTGAATTAAATTTAAACCAGTACAGCGTTGTCTCGCCTTGCCGTAACGTGTGTACTGTCTGCGGCTCGCCGCCTTGTCCTGATTTAAATTTAATCCACTATAAAAAGGCTACCTGAAAACTTTGCGGCAACTGCACCGCACCGTGTTTCAGGTAGCCTTCTGGTTCCAATGGGAAGTATTCTAACCAATCAAACCTCTTCCTGATCAGCCGGTTTGCCGCTGCTCATTTTGCCAATGATGCCGCCGAGCACAATCCCGGCCAGGGCGAAGGGTAGCCACTCCAGCGAATAGGCTTTCAACGGCAGTTGTTCGGTAAAACCTGCACCGGCTACAGAGAGGATGGAAACCGCGGTAGCCAGGCCGGTAGCGAGGCGGTGGGCAAGCAGGGGCATCGGGCGGATGAAGTTGTCGATAATCAGCAGCAGCAGGATGGTCATGGCAATCGGGTAGAGCACCATCAACACGGGCACGGATTTGCCGATAACGGCGCTCAAGCCTTGGTTGGCCAGGATGAAACTCACGAGGGTTACGGCAATGACGTAACTGCTGTAGCGGATGCGCGGGAACAGGCCGTAGAAGAATTCGCCCACGGCGGTCACCAAGCCGACCGAGGTGGTGAGACAGGCGAGGGTAACGATGATGCCGAACAGGATACGGCCGAAGCTGCCGAAGGTTTGGTAGGCGGCGGTATTGAGCAGGAAGGAGCCGATGTCTTGCTGTTTGGCAGCTAAGTCGGCCATGGTGTCGGGCGATACGGGCAGGCGGTTGCTTACCCAGGCCAGGCCAACATAAATAATAGCCAGCGATACGGCGGCGATAATGCCGGCCACAAAGGTTTGCTTCATCACCACTTGGTTATCGCGCTGATCCGCCGGCATTTTGGCCTTAATGGCATTAATCACAATTACGGAAAAGGCCACGGAGGCAAGCACGTCCATGGTTTGGTAGCCGCCAATGAAGCCGGCCAGGAAGGCGGATTGATCGCCAAAGTTGGCAGCCGGCATGGTGGGCGGGTTGCCGTAGAGCCACCACACGGATTTGCCGATCAGGGCAAGGATGGCGATGAGCAGGGCAGGGGTGAGGATGGCGCCGATGCGCTCGACCATTTTGGAGGGGTTCAGGCTCAGCCACAGGGTAATAGCGTAGTAAACCACGGTGAAGGCGAGAAGCGAGGTGCGGCCGGCTTCACCGATAAAGGGCAACATGGCCATTTCGTAGGAAGTGGCGCCGGTGCGCGGGATGGCGAAGAAAGGGCCGATGGTGAGATAAATCGCCATCAGGAAAATAACGGCAAACCAAGGGTGGATGCGGGTGAGGGCGGTTTTGTAGCCGTTGTGGTAGAAGGCGCTTACCACGATGCCCAACAGCGGCAGGCCGACGCCGGTGATCACGAAGCCGAGGAGGGTGCTCCAGAATTCGGGGCCGCTATTGAGGCCGAGGGTGGGCGGAAAAATCAGGTTGCCGGCGCCAAAAAAGATGGCGAACAGCATAAAGCCGATAATAAAGGTGTTCTTATTCATGGTTTTCTGGTGGGCTGCTATTGCTTGGATAGAGCCAGTGGCTGAGATAAAAAGGCGTTATGATACCAAATTGGCTGCTAAAGGGGTAGGGCGGTGAGCCAAATGGATTTTTTACTGTGCTGACGCTGATGTTTTCAGGTAGCCTCCGGCCAGTCTGGGGCTACCTAAAAAACGATCTGCCTGAAACCCAGTTTGTATGGCACAGGATATGTAAAACGCTTTATCCCGGCAGCGGGAAACAGTATAATTCGGCTCTTTCGCCGACGAATTAACCCTTTCTTTCCTTGCGCTGATTTTATGCCGCTGCTGTCTATCGAATTTGCTGCCTTTTTCCTGTGCTTCTTCCCCATTTACTGGCTGCTAGCCAAGCATCCGCGCTGGCAGAATTGGCTGTTGCTGTTTGCCGGTTTGGGTTGGCTGTGGCATTTGCATTGGGGCTTTGCCGTGGCGGTGTTGGTGTTTTCGCTGGGGGTTACGCTGATTGCGGCCGGTTTGTCGCAAGGTAAGGCGCAGGTGGTTCGGCGCAGATGGCTCGCGGCAGGCGTGCTGCTGGCAGTATTGAATTTGTCGTTTTTCAAATATGTGGATTTCTTCCTGCCGCTGTTGCAGCGCGGCGGGCAAGATGCGGCACTGGGCATTTTGATGCCGCTTGGCATTTCCTACTACACCTTTCAAGGCGTGGCTTATCTGGTGTCGCTCTACCGCAATGAAGACGTGCGGCTTAAATGGCGTGAGCTTTTGCTGTATTTCAGCTTTTTCCCCACCATTACTTCCGGCCCGATTGCCCGTGCCGGCCAATTGAAAAGCATTTATGGCACAGACGGCGGCATGGCGGTGCAAATCCGCAGCGAACAGCTGCGCGTCATGATCCGTCCGGCATTGGCTATCGGCCTGATTGTGCTGGGTATCTGCAAAAAGTGGTGGCTAGCCGGGGCGCTGGGCGGCAACTGGGTGGATCCGGTATTTGAAAACCCGCTGCAATACGATGCCATCACGGTGCTTACCGCAATGTACGGCTACACCGTTCAGCTGTTTATGGATTTTTCCGGTTACACCGATTTGGTGGTGGGCATGGCTATGCTGCTCGGCTTTCAGTTGCCGCAAAACTTCGCCATGCCGCTGCGCGCGTTTAACCTGCGCGATTTTTGGGACCGTTGGCACATCACGCTCTCCACTTGGATTCGCGACTATATCTACATTCCGCTGGGCGGCAGCCGCAAAGGCTGGTGGCGCACGCAGATTAATTTGATGATTGCCATGCTGCTCTCCGGCATTTGGCACGGCCACGGCTGGAATTTTTTGCTGTGGGGCGCGTTGCATGGCGTGGTGCTGGTGGGGCTGAATATCGGCGATAAAATACTGGGCGGGCGAGAGAAATTGTCCGGTTCGTCCCGCTTGGGCAAATTGGTGGCGGTGTTATTTACCGTTAACTTCGTCTGCTTCTCCTTTGTGGTATTCCGCACCGAAAGCCTGGCCGATGCCGGGCTGATGTTCCGTTCGTTGTTCGGCGGTGGCGGCAGCGGCATGCCGGAATTGGAAACCCTGCTGGTACTGGGTGCAATGGTGCTGGCGCTGACTGCATATGGCCTCTTGGCCAAGCTGTTTAATGGTGCAGTGGCACTGTTGGAACGCCTGCCGATGTGGACATGGCCGCTGCCGATGGGCGCGGCGATGTGGCTGCTGATGGTGTTTGCCCCTTCCGGCATTCCCGGCTTTATGTATGCTAACTTTTAATAACTATAATAATAAGAGAGGATTAGGCAGTCATGAACCCCAGTAAAGCCAAGCGTAGAGCCAATAAGCACAAACACCGCGATCAAGCCGCGCGCCGCAAATCGGTTGCGGAAAAACGTCCGGAACAGCTGGAGTTGCCGGTATCGATGCCGGAACAGGCGGTAACCAAATCCGGAACGCAGACCAAGGCTAAGGCCGCAGCCCAGCATAAAACTAAACCTGCGGCCAAAGCGGCTAAAGCTGAGACTATATCGTCCTCCCGTTTTCAGGTAGCCTCAGGCCAAACAGCCAGAGCAGGGCATAAAGCGCCACAGCGTAAAGCAAAATCTGCGCAATATGCTACCGTACGGCCGGCTAAAACCGCCCGCCCCGTAGTAGATACTGCCAGTCTGTCCAGTCCAGCATCGGATAGACCAAGCAAGCCTGCTTCACCGGTGTGGCGGCTATATGTGGCCATGCTGCTCACTGCGCTGCTCACGGTGTGGTTCAGCCAAGATTCCATCAACGCCTATTGGCAGCAAACCTATCATCGCGCCAGCCCTTTAGAAAAATTAAATGATTACAGCTGGTGGCGTAGCGGCAGCCGTTGGCAACAAGCGGCTCTGCAGCAGCACGAAGCCGCCTTAAGCTGGCTGGAAACCAAAAATGAAAGCTGGCGCCAGCAGCATACCGCCGAGCATGCGCCACCGAGTATAGTCGTATTGCCTACTGAACCTGCCGTGCCGTCTGAAGCCGAAGCCAAACCTGCTTCCGCACCGGCTGTGGCGCAAAATACTGCGCCTAAACCGCTGCCAGAGCGCGTGCAGTTGTCGGCTGGCGATAAAGTATTTTTTGCCGGCGATTCCATGATGGAAGGTGTGGCGCCGCACGTGCAAAGATGGTTGAGCAGCCAATACGGCATCGATTCGCTCAATCTCAGCCGCCAAAGCACCGGCCTGTCCTACCCCAGTTTCTTCGACTGGCCGGCTACTATAGAAAAAACCTTGCGGGAAGATCAAAAAATCAGGTTGCTGGTGGTGTTTCTTGGGCCGAACGACCCTTGGGATTTCCCCAATCCCGAACCGGGCACCCGAGGCTACCTGAAATTCCAAAGCCCAGAATGGGAACAGGTGTATCGACAGCGTATCGAACGCATTGTGACAGCCGCCAAGGCAGCCGATGTCCAGATTATTTGGCTGGGCGTGCCGATAATGAAGAGTAGCCGTCTCAATGCCCAAATGCGCTACCTCGACAGCCTGTTTGCCAGCGAGTTGGCCGGGAAAACCATCTGGCTGCCCACCGATAAAATCATGGGCGGTGAAGATGGGCAATACCGCGACAGCATCAGCATCAACGGGCAAACCATCCGCTTGCGCAGCAAAGACGGTATTCATTTCACCATAAAGGGACAACAGTTTCTGGCCGACCAGATAGCAGGCCGTATCGACTACCGACCTGCCAATGCCGTTGCGCCAGCCACCCCTGCCGCCTCCGAAACCGTGATGGCGAGTGGAAAATCATAATTGAAGGATAGCTAGAGTAATGTTGTTTTCCAAAAAAGGCCGCAAGCTGGCCTTGATGACCGCCTGCCTGCTCGCCTGCCAGGCCTGCAGCGCCGAAACAGCCGCCCAAGGCACCCCAGAGAAAGCCGAGCTCACCAACTACGGCAGCTGGCAGCCTGTGTGGCTCGATAAGCTGCAACGGCTCAACCGTGGCGGCGACGTGAAATTCCGTATCATCCAGCTGGGCGACTCCCATACCGCCGGCGACTACTTTACCAACGAATTGCGCACCCGTTTGCAGCAGCAGTGGGGCGATGGCGGCATCGGCTGGGTGTATCCCAACACCGTATCTGGCCAGCGCAATGCCCAAGTGCTGCATAGCAGCAGCGGCTGGCAGGTGCTGAGCAACCGCAATGCCCGTGCTGATTTTCCGCTAGGCGGCATTCTCAGCCGCTCCTCCGGCGGCGGTGGCAGCGTAACCGTTAATCCGCGCAGCCCCATTGGCGAAGCCCAGCAAATCACCATCACCGCCCGCCCCGTGTTTGCCGACAGCGAGCTCAAGGTGCACGACTCGCAAGGCAGCCAAGTTGCCTCTCTGCCCAACCTTGGCAGCAACGCTTGGCAGTATTTCTCCTTCACATCACGGCTGCCGCTCAGCTACCGCGCCCAAGCCGGCGATATTTGGGAAATCGGTCACATCAACATTGAAAACAACCGCCCCGGTGTAATCGTATCCGCCATGGGCATCAACGGCTCGCAGCTCTCACAATGGAGCGGCTGGCGTGCCGATTGGCAGCAGGACTTGTCGGCCACCCAGGCTGATTTGGTCATCCTGGCCTATGGCACCAACGAAGCGTTTAACAGCCACCTCGATATGGCGCAAACCAAGCGTATTTGGGCCGATACCATCCACAAAATCCGCGAAGCGCTGCCCGGCGCCGGCATCCTGATTATTGGCGCACCCGAGTCGCTTAAAGGGCGGCATGGTCAATGCGGTCAACGCCCGCCGTATCTGGATGCCATGCAGCAAATGCAGCGCGACGTGGCGCAGCAGGAGCAAATCCTGTATTGGTCGTGGCAGGCTGCCATGGGTGGCGCGTGCAGTATGAAAAGCTGGATGGCGCAAGGTTTAGGTGCGCGCGACGGTGTGCACTTCACCGCTCAAGGCTACCAAACTGCCGCTGGTAAGCTGGCCGACGACCTCATCAAACTCGCTAATAAATAAACCGCCCACACCGATTTCAGGTAGCCTCAGATACGAGGCTACCTGAAAACCAATTAACAAGTTGATTGCAGTTCAATCAATCCGGTGTAACCCAAGCAATATTTTCAGGTAGCCTGCAATACATCCAAGGCTACCTGAAAATACAATAGGCCCATTACCCATTCGCTATGGAGCCCAACTATGCCGCAACGCCAAGATATTA
The DNA here is from genome assembly GCA_963548155.1 of uncultured Eikenella sp. Classification (GTDB taxonomy): domain Bacteria; phylum Pseudomonadota; class Gammaproteobacteria; order Burkholderiales; family Neisseriaceae; genus Eikenella. The sequence continues at coordinate 5,556 of CAUUTP010000008.1, read as the reverse complement.
TCCGCTGGTGCAACGAATTTTTGCGCACTGCCGAATTCCACGACTATGCCCCCAACGGCCTGCAGGTGGAAGGGCGGGAAGAGGTGCATAAAATCGTGTGTGCCGTTACCGCCAGCCAGGCTGCCATCGATTATGCCGTGGCGCAGGATGCCGATATGCTCCTGGTGCACCACGGCCTGTTTTGGAAAAGCGAGCCAATCACCATTACCGGCTGGAAACACCGTCGCATCGCCACACTGATTCGGCACAATATCAATATGGCCGGCTACCATCTGCCGCTCGATGCCCACCCTGAGGTAGGCAATAACGCACAGCTGGCAGCACGCATGGGATGGCACATCGAAGGTCAAACCGGCGAGCAGAACTTACTGATGTTCGGTACGCCGGTGGCGGAGGCAGACGGCCATACACTGCTGGCTAATCTGGCTGAGCGTTTGGGGCGCCAACCGGTGTCTGCCGGCGATTTATCGCGGCCGGTGGGTAAGCTGGCTTGGTGTACCGGAGGGGCGCAGGGTTTTTTCCAACAGGCGATCGATATGGGCGCAGATACCTTCGTTACCGGCGAGATTTCCGAAGCGCAATATCATTTGGCGCAGGAAAATGGCGTGCTGTTTGTGAGTGCCGGCCACCATGCAACCGAACGTTACGGCATCCAAGCGCTGTCGGCACGGCTACAACAGGAGTGGCCGCTGGAATGCTTGTTCTTTGATGAAGATAATCCGGCTTGAGTTGAACTGGGCAGTGTAATCTTTACATTTTGTTTTTCAGGTGGCCTTTGGCGGCATTTTTATCATGCCAACAAGCGGTTGCATTGTTGCACTTATGCCCACACAACCCGCGGTGGTAAGACAAATCTTTACTTTATTTCAAATATTGCTTTAAGTGTTGATTTAGATTAAGGTAAAATCACGCCGCTGCACTATTGGCAGCATTGAGGCCTTTGCAAAGTTGCCACCCTACGGTGCCACAACGACTGTTGTGCAAAGGCCTCAGTATTTCGGTTTTTTCAGAGTATTAGGATGATTGAGTAATGACTAACCAAGAAATCAATCAGGAACGGCGGCGCTTTTTGGTGCTGGCCACTGCCGGTGCTGCCGGCGTGGGCGCACTGGGTGTAGCCACGCCTTTCGTTGCCAGCTTTTTCCCTTCGGAAAAGGCTAAAGCGGCCGGTGCGCCGATCGACATCGATGTAAGCAAAATCGAAGCCGGCCAGTTGGTTACCGCTGAATGGCGCGGCAAGCCAATCTGGGTGCTCAATCGCACCGAGCAGCAGCTGAAGGATTTGCCTTCCTTAAACGGCGAATTGGTCGATCCCTCCTCTACTGCTGCCGATCAGCAGCCGGAATACTGCCAAAACGAGCTGCGTTCCATTAAAGGCAAAGATAGTATCTGGGTGGCCATTGGTATCTGTACCCACTTGGGTTGTTCGCCCACATTCCGTCCCGACCTCGCTCCTGCTGATTTGGGTGCGAACTGGAAGGGCGGTTTCTTCTGCCCCTGCCACGGCTCCAAATTCGACTTGGCCGGCCGCGTGTACAAAGGCGTGCCGGCACCGTCCAATCTGGTGATTCCTCCTTATAAATACCTATCTGAGACCACCATCCGTGTGGGCGAAGACGGCTGATACCGGGGAACAAATCATGACCAATCAAACCAATAATAAAGCCAAAGCATTGCTCGACTGGGTGGACGCGCGTTTCCCCCTTTCGAAAATGATGAAGGAACACGTAACCGAATATTACGCACCGAAAAACTTCAATTTTTGGTATTTCTTCGGTTCGCTCGCCTTGCTGGTGCTGGTGATTCAAATTGTCAGTGGCATCTTCCTGACGATGAACTACAAACCGGACGGCAATCTGAACCAATACCATCTGCCTGCCGCATTTACGGCAGTGGAATACATCATGCGTGATGTGTCCGGCGGCTGGATTATCCGCTATATGCACTCCACCGGCGCTTCGATGTTCTTCATCGTAGTGTATCTGCACATGTTCCGCGGCCTGATTTACGGCTCGTTCAAAAAACCACGCGAACTCGTGTGGGTGTGCGGCGCGCTGATTTTCCTCGCCCTGATGGCAGAGGCCTTTATGGGCTACCTGCTGCCTTGGGGCCAAATGTCGTTTTGGGGTGCGCAGGTAATCATCAATCTGTTTGGCGCCATCCCGGTAATCGGCCCGGATTTGTCCACTTGGATTCGTGGCGACTTTAACGTTTCCGACGTTACGCTCAACCGCTTCTTTGCGCTGCACGTGATTGCTGTGCCGCTGGTGCTGGTTGGTCTGGTAGTGGCGCATCTGATTGCGCTGCACGAAGTGGGCTCAAACAACCCCGACGGTGTGGAAATTAAAAAGCTGAAAGATGAAAACGGTATCCCGCTCGACGGCATCCCTTTCCATCCGTATTACACCGTGAAAGACGTTTTGGGTGTGGTGGTATTCCTGATTGTGTTCTGCGCCATCATGTTCTTCGCACCTGAAGGCGGCGGCTACTTCCTCGAAGCGCCCAACTTTGACCCGGCCAACTCGCTAAAAACTCCGGCTCACATCGCTCCAGTGTGGTATTTCACTCCGTTCTACGCCATCTTGCGCGCTATTCCCTCGTTTGCTGGCACGCAGGTGTGGGGTGTAATTGGCATGGGTGCAGCAGTGATTCTGATTGCTCTGCTGCCTTGGCTCGACCGCTCACCGGTGAAATCCGTGCGCTACCGCAACATCACCTTCAAAACTATGCTGGTGCTGTTCCTAATTGCCTTCATCGGCCTGGGTATTCTTGGTGCACAGGTGGCTACCGATCTCAGAACGGAAATTGCCCAATCGTTCACGATTTTCTATTTCCTGTTCTTCCTCGGCATGCCGATTTACACCAGCCCGGAGCGCCCGAGCTTAGCTGTATTTAAGCAGAAATTGGGCTCCCAGCCATTGGCTGCGCTGTTTGCTGCAGGCTGGGTGGGTGGCGTGATGCTGCTTGCGGTGCTGGTGAGCATTTATCATCTCTATCTGCTTGTCCGCCTGTTTGGTGCCGATCCGTTCCAAATCCAAACTCTGCTGATCCGTGTGTTCTCTGTGCTGTATATGGCCTTCTTCTTTGTCGGTACACTGCTGAACACCAAGCTGAATGCGGATAAAGCAGTGCCGGAACGCGTAACCATGAGCACTACCCGCCAAAAAATCATGTTCTTTGTGTATGCAGCCATTACCTTGGCGGGTGCGTATCTGTTTGCCAACAGCATTTAACAGGAGCGGCGAAATGAAAAAACAATGGAAAAACTGGCTGGCCGCGCTGATGTTGGCCTTGCCGCTAAGCGCCAATGCCTCTGGCGGCGGCCACTACGAACATGTAGATATCGACTTGGGCGACCAAGTGAGCCTGCAACGCGGTGCACAAATTTTCGCCAACTACTGCCTTTCCTGCCATTCGGCCAGCGGTATGCGCTACAACCGCTTGCAGGACTTGGGCTTGAGCGAAGACGAAATCCGCAAAAACCTGATGTTCACCACCGATAAAACCGGCGATGTGATGCAGTCTGCCATGAATCCGGAAGATGCTAAACGCTGGTTTGGTGCCGAGCCGCCGGATTTAACCCTGATTGCCCGTTCGCGCGGTGCGGATTACCTCTACGCCTATTTGCGTGGCTTCTACAAAGACCCGAGCCGCCCAACCGGCTGGAACAACCTGGTGTTCGACAAAGTCGGCATGCCGCACCCCTTGTGGGAACAGCAGGGTATCCGCGCGGTGGAGCTTGACAGCAAAGGTCAGCCCGTGATGGTGAAAGACGAACACGGCAACCTGGTGCCCAAACTGTATTGGGAGGCCACCGGCCTGCACAGCCGCCGCCTGCCTAACGGCGAAGTGAGTGCCAAAGAGTTCGATAATTACACCAAAGACCTAGTGGCCTATCTGGTGTATATGGGCGAACCCGCGCAGCTGCAACGCAAACAAATCGGCTACGGCGTGTTGCTGTTCCTGTTTGCCATCATGCTGCCGTTGGCCTACTTCCTGAAAAAGGAATACTGGAAAGACGTGCACTAAGCAGCAACTCCTCAAGGAACGCAGGTTGGCCAACAGCCTGCGTTTTTATTTGTGAAAAAAGGCTACCTGAAAACTGGAATAGCAGTTTGGTTTCAGGTAGCCTCAAACCAGTTCAGGCTACCTGCAATCGTAAACCATTGGTCGAGCAAGCCAAAGGCCGAATAAGGTATCCGACAAAGTGCCTGATATACTGAATACTTCAAATCACAGCAGCCATATTCCAGCTAGCCTTCAACTGATTCAGGCTACCTGAAACTTAACTACAGAGTCGCCAAATGCAAGACCTCATCGAAGAAGCCTACCGGCTGTTCGCCCCCTATACGGTTCATTTCCCACTCAACATCTGCACCTGCGCATGCTGCATGCCCGAAGACTGCCAGCACGAGCTGTTAAGTTATCGGCTGCGCGAGATTCCCGCTAACAACTTGGCCGGCTATTTGGGCAGTATACCGCTGGCAGACGAAGCCGCCACAGCGCGCGATATGAAGCATTTCCTGCCGCGCATTTTGCAGGCCTTGGTAAACGATGAAGATGTGCGTTCTCTCGATGAAATGCTGCTCGACAAATTGCGCTGCGACCTGCCCGAATGCTGGCTGGAAGATGAAATCCGCTGGCTACACCGTTTTGCTACCGCCTGGTTTGCACACCAAATCGCTGCTCCGCGCTACGAAGGCTGCCTGTCCACGTGGCTCGTCATGTTCCACTTTGCAGGTCTCGACGTAACCGATGAGCTACTCGCCCTGTGGACGAAATCTGCTTCTGAAACCAACGCCCTGCGCGAATTTATCAGCCTGTATCTGACCATACCCTATGGCGCAAACGAACCAGACTGGGATAAAGCCTGTTATCTCCCCGACCATCGCCCGCATCGTGAGCATCTAGTCACCAAACTTTCCGTCTGGTTCGCCGCCCCGCACACCCGTGCCACCTTTCGCCGCGCTTTTGAGCAAGCCTTGCTGGCCGGCCGCGAAAAGCCGGAAGAAACCCTGCTGTGGGAGCAATGCTACGACTGGCTGGCTTGAAGGCTACCTGAAAAAACGGCCGAGCAATTTGTGCCACTTAGCAACCCACGTTGTTTGAGCCTCACTACCGCACCGCTTACAACCGACCTTGAGCTTGCTCCAGAGCAGGGCGGCTTTACCATTTTGCTTGCCAATAAAAAGCATTTTCTCAATAAAAGCAAATCCGTCATCCATCCCATAAAAGGCTACCTGAAACCCAATCGCCGCGGTTTTCAGGTAGCCTTTCTTACACCTGCCAAAGGCTAGCGGCAATTTGCCGCTCGGTTTTGGCTGGCTTTCAGGTAGCCTGCTTATTGTGCGCTATAATCCCACTGTTTTTATTCCACACAAACGGTTGCCCAAATGCGCAAAACCCTCCTCCTCGTTGACGGCTCTTCTTATCTTTACCGCGCTTATCACGCAATGGCGCAGTTGTCCGCGCCTGACGGTGCGCCGACTGGGGCGATGTATGGCGTGTTGAACATGTTGCGCCGGCTGCGGGCGGATTATGTGCACGATTATTGCG
>CAUUTP010000007.1:0-37339 GCA_963548155.1 uncultured Eikenella sp. | reverse complement strand
AAGAAAACGCAGAGCGCTGGATTCGGCAATACGCCCTCAGCGGCCTGCTCACCGCCTATCCGATTGACCAGCCGGTGTATGATTGGGCAGTGCAAAGCCAAATCATCCGCCCTACCAAAGACGAGCAACAAACTGCCCAATTCATCCAAAATTTCAGCAGCGCCCATTTGGAGCACTACCACTACGAAGCGGGCAAAGCAGCCTAAAGGCTACCTGAAAACCGAATCTTCAATGCAGTGGAAACGAGCCACGCGAGTTGCGGAGAAGCTCGGATAGATGCCAACCCATGAATAAAAAACCGCTACTTGCCCTATTCGGTACCATTCTTCTGCTGCTCGGCAGCGGCTATGTTTTTCTGCGGCACAGCAGCAATCCGCCCGGCAGCCTGCCCAACATCGGCAACAGCGTCGGCCTCAGCCCCAGGCAGCAAAGCCTGTTGCAACAGCCCGCCCTACCGCCCGGCAGCGAAATTGCCAAACTCGTTGTGCGCAAAGCCGAGCGCGAAATGGATGCCTACGATGCGCAAGGCAACCTGCTGAAAATCTATCCCATCGCACTCGGCTTTAGCCCGGTTGGCCACAAACAATTTGAAGGCGACGGCAAAACCCCCGAAGGCCGCTACACCATCAACGACCGCAATCCCTACAGCAGCCACCACAAAAACCTCGGCGTTTCCTACCCCAACGCCGCCGACCGCGACCATGCCGCCGCACAAGGTAAAAGCCCCGGCGGCGACATCAAAATCCACGCCCTGCACAACGGCTTAGGCATTATCGGCGCTCAACACATGCGCCGCGATTGGACCCACGGCTGCATTGCTGTAACCGATGGCGAAATCGACGAACTTTACGCCCACGTCAAACCGCAGGCTGAAATTGAGATTTTGCCTTAGCGGGCAGGGCAGTTTGGCATGGCAAAAGGCTACCTGAAAACGATTTACCGTTTTCAGGTAGCCTTTTATGTGGTTCAGTTGTTTCTATTCCCGCTTCTGTGCCACTGCCCATTCATACAGCGCCTTCTTATTCGCCCCGCTGATTTCCGCAGCCAGCGCGGCGGCTTTTTTCGGTGGCAGTTCGGCGGCGAGCAGGCTCATGATGTGCCGCGCCTGGTCGTTTAGTTCGTTGGCAGCTGCGGCTTCGGGCGGGTGCAGCACCAGCACCATCTCGCCGCGCGTCTGGTTGGCATCGGCACGCACGGCAGCCAGCACTTCGGCCACGCTGCCGCTGATGAAGGTTTCAAACGTTTTGCTGATTTCGCGTGCCAGCACCAAATGCCGGTTGGGCAGGATTTCGGCCATTTGGGCGAGTGCCGCCTCGATGCGGTGCGGCGTTTCAAACATTGCCACGGCATAGGGCACTTCGCGCCAACGCTCAAACCATTGCGCCCGTTCGCCCGCTTTGGGCGGCAGAAAGCCGGCAAAATAAAAATCCGACTGCGTTACCCCGGCCACGCTCAAAGCCGCCATCACCGCGCTGGCTCCGGCCACCGGCACCACCTTGAAGCCCGCCTCCCGAACGCCCGAGGCCAGCCGCGCGCCGGGGTCGCACACTGCCGGCGTGCCCGCATCCGATATCTGCGCCACCACCTGCCCGGCGGCGAGCGCGGCGGTGATGGTGTCAGTCATTTGCCGCTCATTGTGTTCGCGCACGCTCACGAGCTTGGCGCGGATGCCGTAGGCCGAGAGCAGCTGCTGGCTCACGCGCGTGTCTTCCGCGCACACCAAGTCTGCCCGCTGTAACACCGCCAGCGCGCGCAACGTGATGTCGGCCAGATTGCCGATGGGCGTTGCCACTACATACAGCGTTTGCGGCTCAATCTGCGCGGCCGCCTTATCCAATATTTTTTGCCACATGGTCTTCGGGTATGATTGCGTTTGAAACGCCGCAAACTATAGCAAATTAAATTCGCTTCCGATACGTCGTAGCGGAAGCCGGGCTGATTTGCGGTATCGCACGAAAGGAAAACCATGCGCCTCAACCATGCTGCCGGCCAAGCTGCCGAAGATACCGCCGCAGGCTACCTGAAACAACAAGGCTGCCGCATCTTGGCGCGCAACTGGCATTGCCGCTATGGCGAAATCGACATCATCGCCGAGCAGGGCGGGGTGTATTTGTTTGTGGAAGTGCGGCAGCGGCGCAGTCAAAGCTTCGGCGGCGCGGCAGCGAGCATCACCCCGGCCAAACTGGCCAAACTCAGCCGCAGCGCCGAAACCTGGCTCCAGCAAAATGCGCCGAATAAACCCTGCCGTATCGATGCCATCTTGATTGAAGGCGACCAGCCGCCGCAATGGTTGCAGAATATCGGCGGGTATTGAGGCGGCATGATGGGCGCAAGGTTACCTGACAAAGGGTTGGTTATTTAGTTTCGCAGTAACCTGCGCTGCTGGTTTGAGCGGTGTTGCAACCAATGTTTTCAGTTAGCCTCTATCCGCCTGCCCATTGCCGGCAATTGTTCAATCCAGCATATGCCGCTACAATAGCTGACGTTCTCATTTACTATTTTCAGGTAGCCTGTTGTGAACCCAGCCGCCCAACGCGTATTACAGCATTTCCAAGAAAGCATTGCCGCCAAACAGCAGTGTGCCGAACAATTGGCCGAGCCGACGGCGCGGGCAGCGGCTTTGCTGTTGGATTCGCTGATGGCCGACGGCAAGATTTTGGTGTGCGGCAACGGCGGTTCGGCAGCCGATGCGCAGCATTTTGCCGCCGAGCTCACCGGCCGTTTTGAAAAAGAACGTATGCCGCTGGGCGCCATCGCGCTCACCACCGATACTTCCGCGCTTACCGCTATCGGCAATGATTATGCCTTTGATCAGATTTTTGCCCGCCAAGTGTCGGCGCTCGGCCGCCCGGGCGATGTGTTGGTGGCGATTTCCACTTCCGGCAATTCCGGCAATGTGCTTGCCGCCATCGAAGCCGCCCGCGAGCAGGGCATGAGCGTAGTGGCACTCACCGGGCGCGACGGCGGCAAAATCGCCGGTGTGCTGGCTGAAGGCGATGTGCTGCTCAACGTGCCGCATCAGCGCACGGCGCGGATTCAGGAAATCCATATTCTGCTGATTCACGCCCTGTGCGATCATATCGATACCGCTTTGTTTGAAGAATAAACGCTTCACCTATTTCCGCTCAAAAGGACAATAAATCATGAAAAAAAGTTTCCGCCTCCTGCTGTTGTGCCTGCTGCCGTTGTCGCTTTCCGGCTGTGTTACTGCGCTGGTGGGCGCTGGCGCATTCGGTGTGATGTCGGCCACCGACCGCCGCAGCACCGGCGCGCAGGCTGACGACCAAGTGATGGAAGTGCGCATCCAAAACACGGCGCTCACTCATCTGCGCAACAACAACACCATGCAGGGCTTTGAGCCGAAGCTTTCTGTGGTGAGCTTCAACCGCCAGGTGCTGTTGATGGGCTTGGTGGCCAGCGAGGCTGATAAGGCATTTGTGGAGCGCGTGGCGCGCTCCCAGCCCAATGCCGAGAAGATTTACAACTATATTCAGGTAGCCACCAGCGCGCGCGGCTTCGGCGAGGTAAGCAACGATTCGTGGGTTACTTCCAAAGTGCGCACCACTTTGCTCGGCACCAAGGGCGTGTCGGCTAATCATGTGAAAGTGGTAACGTATAACGGCGTTACTTATGTAATGGGCATTCTCACGCCTGAAGAACAGGCGCTGGTGAGCAACACCGTGAGCACCACCGCCGGTGTGCAGCAAGTGGTTACGCTGTATGAAACCTTCGTGCCCAGCAATGTGCGCTAATACGCTTATCTTTGAATTGTAAGGAAAGTTCATGACCGGCAAAGAAATGCCTTCTTCTTCTAAAAAGCAGCCGCGCAGCACGTTTAGCCGCATTGTGTGGATCGCTTTTATTGTGGCCTTTATCGTGGTGTTCGCACTGGTGGCCATGGCTTGGCTCACGATGCAAAAATCCGATTCAGTGCGGGGCCCCAGTGATGCTTCCGCACCGCAGCAGGGTGTGGAAATTTGGCAGCCCAACGGTGCATCAGCTGCGGCCGGCCAAACCTACAGCCTGCCGCCGGCTGCCGATATGAATGCCGCTTCCCAAGCATCCGAGCCGGCACAAGATCGCCCCGCTGCGTCGCGTCGCGCCACTCCGGCCACCCCTGCTGGGGAAGAAGTGCCGATTCAGCCGATTGCCCCGCAGCAGGAAACCGAAATCCGACCGATTGAGGTGCCGGTGAAACCAGCGCCGCAACCTCAGCCGCGCCAGTCCGGTGGAGATGGCGGCGGCAATCCGGTGGACAACCTGTTTTAAAACGGAGGCTACCTGAAAGCAAAACTGCAACGCAGTTAAAGCGCCGAGCAGCAAAGCAAAGTTTCAGGTAACCTGTTTATGGCCATGATGTGCGGCAGTGCTTCATGGCCGGTATGAGAGGAGAGAGATAATGAAAGTTTACCGCTTGCTCACCGGCACAGACGATTCCGTGTTCTGCCGCCGCGTAACCGAAGCCCTGCAACAAGGTTGGGAACTGCACGGCAGCCCGACCATGACGCACACCGATAACGGCGTGCGTGTGGGACAGGCGATTGTGAAAGAAGTGGCGCAATACGACCCGAATAAGCCCCTGAGCGAATATTGAGATGCTGCAAACAGTAAAGGCTACCTGAAAACTTTTCAGGTAGCCTTTATCGTGTCTGGGCGGATAATCAGTTACTCTGCACTTGAACCCGGCTCGGAAACTTCGCGGCTACTTGGTTGATGATGCTATGAGTACGGGCACCGCGTTCAACCACCTGTTTCAGCCGTGCCTCGTCCAGCCCCTGCTTTTCTACTTCCTGCAGCACGCTGTGGTATTCGCTAAAGGCGCTGGTGCATTCGGCCAGCAGGGCATCATCTGGAATAGAGTGGCAGCCGCCTCGGTCGGAATTGGCCATAAAACCGGCACTATGCCGAACTGGCATCATCACGGCTTCGGGCACACTACCGAAATCGGTACGCTCATTGAGATGGGTGAGGAAGCGGTTTTCGTTGTTGATAAACACATTGTAGTGCTCGACAAACTCTTTCAGTTTCACGGTTTTGACGGCATCATAGCCGCGCCAGCCCAAAAGGGCGAGGGCCAGGGTGCCGCCGATGAGGATTTTTTTAGCTTTAGGGGACATGGTTTCTCCTTTGGTTGAGGGAAATGAAGAAATAAAGTCTTTGGCTTATGCTAGACTTTACATAAGGAACGAATTTTACATTAGTCACAGTGGAAGTTCCGCAGCTACTACGGCATAGGATGACTTTGCTGCAAGCTTGCTATTGCCTGTGGTTTGTTATCTTGTATGCAACCAATGATGCCGATATGTTTGATATCGGCATTGTATGATTTTGTTTTATATTATTTTAGTGTGTTTTTTGGATAGTCCAAACTACAGTTATGCTGTTTGAAACGACAAAATAAACTGGTTCAAATCTTCTGCCTGTGCCTGATAGCCGTTCGGCACGGAGAGGCGGTAATGGGTTTGCAGGTTGGCAGCGGCGAGGCAACCGTGTTGTTCGTGCACCCACAGCGGCCATAGGGCGCGCATGAAGGGGGGCACTTTTTTTTCTTGTAGCAGGCGGCTGATTTTTTTGCGGCCGTGCGGCAGGGGCAGGGTATCGCTAGGTTGCGGGGTACGCCAGATGCCGCAGTTGGGTTGAGTCAGGTTTTCAGGTAGCCCGTGGGTGGCGGGTTGCCATGCGGGTTGGGCAAGCAGTTTACCGGTGGTCCATTTGGCGGGAACGGGAAATAGGCAGCCGGCGTAGAGGATGGCGCGGCCGTGCGGCAGCGGCCATTGGGCTTGCCGCACGGCGGGGTTGGCGAGGGTGGCGGCGAATTGGCGTACGCTGTCGGCGCGGGGGCTGCCGAGGTGGTGGTGGCGGGCGAAGGTGTGCAGCTGGTGGGTTTGCCGCAAGGGGGAAAGTTGCCGCCACGAGGCTACCTGAAAACGGCCGTCGGCATCATATAGGCTGTGGTGTTCGGCTTGGCTGTAGTCTTCCAATAGCGCCAAGTCGTGTTGCAGGCGGCCGACAGTGGCGAGCAGTTGGCGGGTGAGGTGAGGCACGTGTTTTTGCCACGGGGGCAGGCCTTCGCGGCGTAGCCAGTTGCGCAGTAGGGCGGTGTCGGCGTTGCTGCTGTCTTCCACCCATGTCAGCTGGTGTTCTTGGGCGTAGGCGAGCAGCTCGGCGCGGGGAATGGCTAAGAGGGGGCGCCACAGACTGACGCTTTCGTTTAGTGCCCGCAGGGCTGGCATGGCGGAAAGCGCGCGCAGCCCGCCGCCGCGCAGGGTGGCCAGCAGTAGGGTTTCGGTCTGGTCGTCGGCATGGTGGGCGAGTGCGACGGCATCGGCGGTGCTTTGGGCGAAGCAGCGGTAGCGTTCGGCACGGGCGGCGGCTTCCAGCCCTAAGCGGCCAAATTCTACCTGCACACGTTCTATACGCAGCGGTACTTGCCATTGGGCGCACAGCTCGCGGCAAAATTCTGCCCATTGGTCGGCGGGGGTATCGAGGCCGTGGTGGACGTGCACCGCACTCAACTCCAGCGGCAATTCGTTGCGCAGGCTGCATAACAGGTGCAGCAAAACCACGGAATCGAGCCCGCCGCTGAAACCGACTTCCACGGCAAAACGGCCGGCGTTTGGCGCCGGCCATTGTTGGGCAAGGTGTTGCTGCAGGGGGTTATTTGTCGGTGAATTTTCCATAAGCCATGATGCGGTCGAAGCGTTTGGCCAGCAGCTGCTCCACTGGCTGGTGTTCCAAATCGGCCAGCTGCTGGCGGATGGTTTTGCGCACGTTGTTCATCACGGTTTCGTAATCGCGGTGTGCACCGCCCAAGGGCTCGGCGATGATTTGGTCGATCAGCTCGAGGCTCTTCAGTCGCTTGGCGGTGATGCCTAGGGCTTGCGCGGCATCGGCGGCTTTTTCGGCGGTTTTCCACAGAATGGAAGCGCAGCCTTCAGGCGAAATCACGGAATAGGTGGCGTATTGCAGCATGTTCACGGCATCGCCCACGGCAATGGCCAACGCACCGCCGGAGCCGCCTTCGCCAATTACGGTGCAGATAACCGGCACGCGTAAGCGGGTGAGTTCATACAGATTACGGCCGATGGCTTCGGATTGGCCGCGCTCTTCGGCGCCGATGCCGGGATAGGCACCGGGGGTGTCGATAAAGGTGAGCACGGGCAGGCCGAATTTTTCGGCAGTGCGCATCAGGCGCAGGGCTTTGCGGTAGCCTTCAGGGCGGGGCATGCCGAAATTACGGCGGATTTTGGCCTTGGTGTCGCGGCCTTTTTGGTGGCCGATAACCACTACACTCTGGCCTTCAAATTTGGCCAATCCGCCCACGATGGCATAGTCGTCGGCATAGTGGCGGTCGCCGTGCAGCTCTTCAAAATCGGTGCACAGCGCCTCGATGTAGTCGAGGGTGTAGGGACGCTGCGGATGGCGCGAAACCTGCATAATTTGCGCGGGGGTGAGCTTGGCAAAGATGCTTTTGGTGAGCTCGTTACTTTTCTTTTGCAGGCGTTCGATTTCTTCGGAAATATCCAATACCGAGTCGTTTTGCACGAAGCGCAGCTCTTCTATTTTCTGCACCAGTTCGGCAATGGGCTGTTCGAAATCGAGAAAAATCTGTTTCATGTGTCTGTTTCCTTGTTGTGGCTGCACCGATTGACGGAGGCAGCCCAAGCTAAGCACGCTTAGGGAGGCTAAAACACTTTATTTCCTACGGCATGGGTTCTGCTGTGCAGAAAAAATGTGCTTTATCTATAGCTGTAGCGTGGAGACGGTTTCTTAACATTACTTTGCGGTCTGAACCGCTGCAATGATACGCTAAGATGCGCAGTTTGTGCAGCTGTTGCTGCTGATTTTTCGTGGGTCAGGTTGGTTTCAGGTAGCCTTTAAAGTAGCTAACTGTTTTGTTGTATTGGGGCTTTTGCTAATTTTTGTTATGTTTATAAATGGAGGCAGCTAGTTTTAGTGGTGCAGCAACTCGGCTTTCTTTGGAAACCTAGTTTTTCTTTCTAAGCTGTGCTTTCAGGTAGCCTGTTGGTGGATGTTGCGAATAGGGCAGCTGCTAAATAATGCTACAGGCTACCTGAAAACCATTAGCTTGATTTTCAGGTAGCCTGACTGGGCGGAACTATTTGCTGTCGTTATTGCCTCGGCGGGAGAATTGAATGCCGAGCTGTTTGAGCTTGCGGTACAGATGGGTACGCTCAAGGCCGACTTTCTGCGCCACTTTGCTCATGTTGTGCCCTTCCTGGGCAATGTGGTATTCGAAATAGCGGCGTTCCAAGTCTTCGCGTAATTCGCGCAGGGGTAGGTCGAAGTTGAAGCCGCCCACCAGTTCGGAGGGTTGGTTGAGCGTAAACTGGCTGAGCACGGTCTGCACGTTTTCCAAACCGATTTCTTTGCTATCTGTGGTGAGTACGATGCTTTTTACCACGCTACGCAGCTGCTCGAAGTTGCCCGGCCAGTCGTATTGGCGTAGGGCGTTCAGGGCAGCAGTGTTGAATTTGACGGCGGTTTTACGGCTCTCGGAAAACTCCTGAATCAGCTGCTCTACCAAGAAAACAATGTCTTCCGGCTGGTTGCGCAAGGGCGGGATGCTGACCATGATGGCCGAGAGGTTGTTGAGCAGGCGGCTGTCGTAGTCGGGGCTGGTGATCAGCTCTTGTATCGGCTGGCTGCAGGCGCAGACGATACGCACGTTGTAGCGGTCGGCCTTGCCTAAGAGGAAGAGGATGCCTTGCTGGATACTTTTGCCGTATTGGGCGATGTCGCCCAGATAGAGCACGCCGTTGCTGGCTTTTTGCAGCAACTCGATGGGGCTGCCGCTGATTTGTTCAATTTTGCCGGGCTCCACCCAGGGGGAGTTGCTGGTTTGGAAGTAGTGCGCCACCAGTTCAAACGGTGAACCGGGCTCGCCGGAGAGCAGCACAGGGGCTTGGGTGCGGGCAGCGCGTTCGAGCTGCTGGTTGAGCTGCTTCACGGCTTCGCTGGTGCCGAGCTTATCCAGCGACATGGTGGAGGAAGCCTGCATGGCGCTGTGCTTGAAGGCGCGTTCTACGGCAGCCAAAAGCTTTTGCAGGGCGATGGGTTTTTCTAAGAAATCCAGCGCACCGATTTTGGTGGCTTCCACGGCAGTGTCGATGCTGGCGTGGCCGCTCATCATCACCACAGGCATATTGAGCTGGCCGGATTTGGCCCACTCTTTGAGCAGGGTAATGCCGTCGCAATCAGGCATCCAAATATCCAGCAACACCATGGTGGGGCGGGTTTGGTTTCGAAGTTGGCGGGCTTCTTCGGCATTTTCGGCCAGGGTAACTGAATAGCCTTCGTCTTGCAGGATTTCCGACAGCAAATCGCGGATGCCCACTTCATCATCTACAATCAAAATATCACTGCTGCGCATCGTTTTCCATCAGTAGGGGTAAAGTAATTTTCACACAAGCCCCGCCTTCCGGGCGGTTGGCCAGCGATATGCGGCCTTTGTGCTCTTCAATAATTTTTTTCACCACCGGCAAGCCCAAACCGGTGCCGCTGGGTTTGTCGGTAACATAGGGGTCGAAGGCATGGAGAAGCATGTCTTCGCTGAAACTTTTGCCGTTATTGCAAATGGTTAGCAGCACTTTCTCATTTTGCACTGCTGTTTGGAGCAACACTTTTGGCTGTTCGTCTGCAGCGGCGGCTTCGGCACCGTTTTTCAAAATATTGTGCAACACCTGGCGCATGGCGCCGGCATCGGCTTCGACCACGGCTTCTATATTACTGAAATCCGCTTCAAATGTACAATTTGAGCCCTCATACAACACCAACAGCTCGGCAGCCAAAACGTTTAAATCGATACGTTCCAGTTTGAGTTTCGGTGCTTTGGCGTAGTTGCGGAAGGCTTCAACCATGTCTTTCATGGCGGCCACCTGGTTGACGATGGTGTCGGTGGCGCGCTCAAGCATAGCGGCGTCTTTGTCGTCCAGCTTGCCGTCGAGCTTCCAGGCCAGGCGTTCGGCGGAAAGCTGGATGGGGGTGAGCGGATTGCGGATTTCGTGCGCCAGGCGTTGAGCCACTTCGCCCCATGCGGCTTCTTTCTGTGCCTGCACCAGCGCGGTTACGTCATCGAATACCAATACGGTGCCGGCTCCGTTGTCTTCGGGCAGACGGGTGGCCTTGCCTAGCAGGATGCGGGATTCATCGGGTGCAGCATAGGTGAGCTGCACGGGTTTGTCGCTATCAATGGTGGAAAGGATGGCAAGCAGCACTTGGGCGGCCAGCGCCTCGGCCACGCCGAGTTTATGCCATTCGTGCACGATGGTTTCTCGGCAGGCGGCCAAGTCGAGCATGAGAATATGCCCGGCACTGCTATTACAGGCTTTCAGGTAGCCTTGGTCGTCGAGCGTAACTACGCCGCTGGTGAGGCTGGAGAGCACGCATTCGAGGTAGTGACGGGCAGCCTCCTGGCGGATATGGGAGGCGTTGAGCTCGGCGGTCATGTGGTTGAACAGGGTGGTGAGGCGGCCGAGCTCGTCGTTACGGTACACGGCCAGCTGCTGCGAATAATTGCCCTGTGCCACGGAGCGTGCACCGGCGGCCAAGGAGAGAATCGGCGCGGTGAAGCGTTGGGCGAAAAACAGGGCAATCACCAGTGCGAGCAGAATAGCCAGCAGGGTGGCCATCAAGAGGGTGAACAGGAAGAAGGTTTGCAAGCCTTGCTTAGCATAGCTGATTTCGGCGTAGCGGGCGCGGGCGGCTTCAATCAGGGTAACGTCGTCGGCCACTTGTTTCTGCACCGGCTGGCGGAAGAACAAAATATAGTGTTGGCCGTGCAACTCGGGCAGGACGAGCCAGCCTTGGGCGTAGAGCGTGTGGCCGACGTTGGCCACGCTGCGGGCACTACCGGTGGTTTTCACCTGTTCGAGAATATCGCGTGTGAG
Source organism: uncultured Eikenella sp. (assembly GCA_963548155.1). GTDB lineage: Bacteria > Pseudomonadota > Gammaproteobacteria > Burkholderiales > Neisseriaceae > Eikenella. The sequence continues at coordinate 26,429 of CAUUTP010000007.1, read as the reverse complement.
CTCGGGTGGCGGCAATTTGTCGGCATCAGGCTGGCGGTATTCGGCGGCAGGGCTTAAGGTTTTGCTGTCGTAGAGCGCGAGTTGGTCGAAGTCGCTGTTAGCAGAAAGCTGCCCCAGAGCCTGCTTTGCATCTTGCTGCAACGACATTTCGCCGATTAAGGCTACCTGAACGGCGGCAGCCTTGCGCACCGAGGTATCCAGCGCCAAATCCAGCGCAGATTTGCTTAGATTCAGGCTGCGTTCCAGCGCTTGTTCGGTTTCGTTGCCAAACCAGGAGTCGATACTGTGTGAAATAAATTGGGCCGACACGCCGAATAAGAACAGGCCGGGCAGGATGGCCACCAGCATGAACATTTTGGCCAGGCGCAGGGCGGTTTGCGAGCCGAACACCCGTCTGCGCCGGTCGAGCCAGAGTTTCCAGAGTTGGGAGATGAGGATGGTGAGCAGAATGCCTAAGAGGGCGGCGCTGAAGGTGAGAATCCACCAAAAATACTGCGCCAGCTTGCTGGCGTGGCCGGTAGCGAGCGCCAGCACATACAGAGCGAGCATGCCCAGAACAGCGATGAAGGTGAGCAGACGGCGCATGGTTGCCCTTTATTGCTGGCTGATGAGTAGTTTGCGCCAGCCGGAATCGAGCTGCCAGCTCTTTGAGGTTTCGCCGTTGATTTGGAAGGGGCGCGGCAGATCGCTGATGCTCAGGCTCAAGCGGATGTCGGCAGCCACGTCGGCGGGGGCGGTGTCGGAGAGTGTGCCTTTATCGAGCACTTGCCAGTTGGCTACCGCGCCAACAGCCTTCAGTGCGGTGGGCAGGGTGCCGTATTCGGTGGAAAAAGAGCCGACGCTGACACGATAGCGGTCGGTGAGCGGATGGTAGGCGAGCTTGTAGTTGATGGTTTGTGCGGAGCCGACCAGCTGGCCGAGCCGCCAGCGGTAGGCGGCCAGGGTGGGCGATTGCAAGCGGTAGCTAAGTTGGAAATTAAGCGGCACGCCTTGTTTGAGGGCTACCTGAAGCTGGCCGGGCAGCTCGGTTTGGAAGCGGCTGTTTACCGACAGGCGGCCGTCGGTGGTGAGCGTGGCGCTGGAGCGGGTAACGTTGATGCCTTCCGCCTGTGCACCCACGGTTACGAAAGCCAGCAGGCAGCAGGCGAGCAGGCTAAGCAGTTTTGTGGATAAGCGCGTAATAGAAGCCATCTTGGTGCTGGTTGGGTAACAGGGTTTCGCTGCGTGTGCAGGCAGCGTCGGGGTGGCGTTGCAAAAAGGCTTGCAGCTGGCTGCCGTTTTCTTCGGCAAACAGCGAGCAGGTGGACAGGAGCATCCTGCCGCCGGGCTTGAGCGTGCGCCACAGGGCATCGAGCAGATCAGTTTGCTGGGCGGCTGTGTTCTTGGCATCCTGCGGACGGCGCAGCCATTTGATGTCGGGATGGCGGCGGGCAACGCCCGAGGCGGTGCAGGGCACGTCGGCCAGCACTGCATCGAACAGAAGACCATCATAACACGAAGTCCATTGCCGTGCGTCGGCGGCGTGCAGCTCGGCGCTTAGATTGAGGCGGCTTAGGTTGTCGCGCACTTGTTGTAGGCGGGCGGGGTCGATATCGATAGCGGTAAGTGTGCAGTCTGCCCATTCGAGCAGGTGGCCGCTCTTGCCGCCGGGTGCGGCGCAGGCATCGAGTACGCGTTCGCCGTTTTGCACATTGAGCCAGGCGGCGGCTTGTTGTGCGCCCCAATCCTGTACAGACACGACGCCTTCGGCAAACAGCAGCAGGGCGGAAACAGGTACGGGCGTGGCCAGCATTACTGCGTGGCTGCCGAGGATTTCGGCCTGCATGCTGTGTTCGGCTAGGATTTTCAGGTAGCCTTCCGCATCGGTGTGCCGGCGGTTGATGCGCAGGGTCATCGGTGGATGGCTGTTGAAGGCTTCGGTGATTTGCAGCCAGTGTTCGGGGTAGTCTTGTTGCAGCCGTTCGAGCCACCAGTCGGGCAGGTTGTAGCGGCCTTCCAGGCTTTGCTGCGCCTGCTGCATCAGGCTGTCGCGCTCGCGCAGGAAGCGGCGGAGCAGGGCGTTGGTGAGGGCTTTGTATTGGCCTTTGCCGATTTTGCCGGCGGCGCGTACGGCTTCGTTTACCACGGCATGGGCGGCGTTGCGGCTGTAGGCGAGCTGGTAGAGGGCGGCCAATATCAGGCTGCGGATGTCGGCGCGGGGCAGGGGCTTGTTCAGCATCAGGCCGAGCAGGGAGTGCAGGCTACCTGAAAAGCGCTGGCAGCCGTAGGCAATATCTTGCAGCGCACCGCGTTCTTGGGCGGAGAGCTGTGGGTGGTCGCGCCAGATTTCGGCCAGCACGTCGGACAGATTGCGCCCGGCTTCAACGGCCGCCACGCTGTGGGCGGCGAGGGTTTGTATGTTGGCTAGGCTCATGCGTGTTCTGCTCCGAAGCGGCTGCCGACGGCAATAGGATGGCCGGCTAGGAAAGCGGCAGCTTCCATGCGGGCGCTGCCGGCAGGCTGCATGGTTTGAATCAGCAACGAGCCGCTGCCGCAGGCTACCTGAATACCGTTTTTATCGGCTTGTAACACGCTGCCAGTCACGCCGCCAGCGAAACTAGCTTGTGCAGCCCAGATTTTCAGTGGTTTGCCGTGGTAGTCGCACCAGGCACCGGGCACGGGGTTGAAGGCACGGATACAGCGTTCGATGGCTTCGGCGGGCTGCGTCCAATCGATTTGGGCATCGGCTTTGCTTAATTTGTGGGCGTAAGTGATGCCGTATTCGGGTTGAGGCTGGGCGTTACGTTGAGTATAGTGTTGCAAATCGGCAACAATGGCGCGTGCGCCGATTTCGGCCAGTTTGTCGTGCAGGGTTTGGGCGTTGTCGTTGGGGAGAATCGGGCAGGGATGGCGGCTGATAACGGCACCGGTGTCGAGTCCGGCATCCATTTGCATGATGCAGATGCCGGTTTCGCTATCGCCTGCTTCAATAGCACGCTGGATGGGGGCGGCACCGCGCCAGCGCGGCAACAGCGAAGCATGGATGTTGAGGCAACCGTAGCGCGGGATGTCGAGCACGGCTTGCGGCAACAATAAGCCGTAAGCGGCCACTACCATGATGTCGGCTTCCACAGCACGCAGCATTGCTTGTGCCGATTCGCTTTTCAAGCTTTCGGGTTGGGCTACCTGAAAACCGAGTTCGAGCGCAGTTTCTTTCACTGGAGAAGCTTGCAGCTTCATGCCGCGCCCTTTGGGGCGGTCGGGCTGGGTGAGCACCAGCGGGATATCGAAGCCGGCTTCGGCAATGGCGCGCAGGGCCGTGGCGGCGAAATCGGGGGTGCCGGCAAAAATTACTTTGCGAATCATGGTTTCAGGTAGCCTCTTGCTTGGATTAGAGCGTGTGTTTGTCGAGTTTCTTCATCTTGGTTTTGATGCGTTCCTGCTTCAGGCGCGACAGATATTGCACGAAAACTTTGCCGTCGAGGTGGTCGATTTCGTGCTGAATGCAGATGGCTTGCAGGCCGTCGGCTCGGATGGTGTAGGGCTTGCCTTCTGCATCCAGCGCTTCGGCTACGATGCTTTCGGCTCGGGTTACTTTGTCGTATATGCCTGGCACGGATAGGCAGCCTTCTTCATACACAGTTTCGCCGTCGCGTTCGATAATCACTGGATTAATCAGTACTTGCAGTTGGTCGCGGCTTTCGGATAAGTCCATCACCACCACACGCTCGTGTACGTCCACTTGCGTGGCGGCCAGGCCGATGCCTTTTGCTTCATACATGGTTTCGGCCATGTCGGCCACCAGTTGTTTGATGCGCTCGTCCACCTGTTCTACCGGTTTGGCCACTAGGTTCAGGCGGGGGTCGGGATAGCGCAAAATATTCAGTAAAGCCATTTGATTTCTCTCTTAAGTGTGCATAGATAGACACGTTCTTGTTGCAGTTGTAACGGTTTTTTCGCCTGAATACTGGCGCAAGATACCTAAAATGTTCTATGATTCCGTTAATTTCATCAACAACAACGTAAATAAAGCGTTATCAGGTTCGTTAATCCTAAAGGGAAACTCTCTCATGAGAAAACATATTATAACCTTGCTTTGCGCCATTGGCTTGACTGTTTCTGCATTGCCCGCCGAGGCTGGTCCTCTGCGTGTGCGCCCCAACGCCCCTGCACGCTACACCGTGCGTACCGGCGACACCTTGTGGGGTATTTCCGGTAGATACCTTTATCGCCCATGGAAATGGCCGCAGTTGTGGGGCGCCAACCGCCGCACCATCCGCAATCCTCATCTGATTTATCCGGGCCAAGTGTTGGTGTTGCACTATGTAAACGGCCAGCCGCGCCTGCGTATAGACAACGCCGGCGGTATCCCCACCGTTAAATTGCAGCCGCGCGTGCGTGAAACTTCTTCCGGTTATGGCATCTCTACCCTCAATCTGAACTACTACCGTATGTTCATGAAACATCCGCAGGTGATTGCCCGCCGCACCACCCAAGATGCGCCGCGCATCATCGCCGGCCCGGAAGGCAAAACCATGTACTCCTTGGGTGACCGTATTTATGCCTACGGTATTACTGAATCGGGCGAATACTTGGTTTACCGCCCGGTTAAAGACATTATCGATCCGGAAACCGGTAAATTTATCGGCCAGCTGGTTGTGTTCAGCGGCAAATTGGCCACTCTGCCGGTAACCAGTACTGCTTTGGCCGAACGTTCTGAAAGCGATCGTCAAGCACTGCCGGACAACCAATACTACACCCGCCATCATCCTCTGGTGAAAGTGCCGACCGAAACCGCACAAGCTTTGCAGATTCGTGAGCAAGTGGCTGAAATCCGCCAAGGCGACTATCTGCTGCGCTATAACGGCGAAGAGGACGCCTTCAATATGATGCCGCATGAGCCGGAAAACCAAGTGCGTGCCCGCATCGTGGATGTACTGGATGGTATCAGCGAAGCCGGCCGCTTTAGCACCATTATCCTGAACAAAGGCTCGGCTGATGGTTTGGATAAAGGTACCGTGGTAAGCCTGTACCGTCAGAGCCGCCAAGTGCGCACCGATATCAATCCTAGCCCGACTGTGAAGTATGTAAGTATTCCGGCTGAAGAAATAGGTTTGGCTATGGTGTATAACGTGGGCGAACATGTTTCTTCCGCTATCGTGCTGGAGTCTAGAGTAAACGTATCAGTGGGTGATTTGGCCACCGAACCCGGCCATGATTTGGATGATATGGGGCATCAGTACCGCCACGAGCCCAACAATCCGCAAGGCCCGTATGAATACGACCATCACCAATACGACTTACGCAGCAATATCGATCCGACCCGCTAAGCGTGAAGAAGTGTGATGGAATCAAAGGCTACCTGAAAATTCAGGTAGCCTTTTGTTATAGGATATGGTGTTGGAATAGGCAGAAATACTGTCGGGATGCCTTCAAAGGTAGCGGGTATAGTGGGTTTGAATTTATTGTATCGATGTTGTATTTATCTTTTTCAAGTTTCAGGCAGCCTTGAGTAATCATTGTACCGGGCACAGGTATCCAAGTGATGGCTAGCTGAAATGTTGCGCCCATAGTTTCCGCATGATAGGGGTGATGGGAAATTCATCATCCAAGTCTTCATCCAGCAGAGACCAATAGCGCGCGAGCGGGTGGAAATCCTGCCATTGCTGTTCTAGCAAGGCACAAATAGTGTGTTCGATTGCCGAATCGGGTGTGGCTTCTTCAGCCAGGTAATCATTGAATGAGGCAAGGATGAGCCCCATCAAGTCGAGCTGCTCTTGGTGTGAGAAGCTGCCGGTTTGGTAGGCATGGATGAACTCGGGCAGGCGATCCGGGTTGGCGTTTTCCAATTCCCAGTCTTGCATGTTGGGGTGGCAGGCTAGGCCGAGAAGGCTGCTGAGTTTTTCGTAGAAGTGCATAGCTGAGAAGAGTTTTTCTATTGGCTGACTGGATGATAAAGGCTACCTGAAAATTGCTGGCTGGCATTTTCAGGTAGCCTTTTACTGTTTGGGTTGGCAGAAACCACTTACCAAACTGGTTTACTAGTTCAGCCGTTGCAGGCGGGCGATACGGTCGTCGAGGGTAGGATGAGTGCTGAACAGGGAGCGCAGGGTGCTGTCGTTGATGCCTATGGCGGCCATTTGGGGTGGCAGGCTGCTTTGGCTGCCTTTGAGCCGTTGCAGGGCGCAGATCATTTTGGGTGCGCCCACCAGTTTGGCGGCGCCGGCATCGGCACGATATTCGCGCTGGCGGCTGAACCACATCACGATGATGCCGGCCAGCCAGCCGAAGACCACTTGCAGCACCATGCTGACTATGGTTTGGATGGCGTTGCTGCCGCCATCTTGCTGCCGATTTTGGCGCAGGGAGGAGGCAATCACGGAAGCGATAATTTGGGAGAAAAACAGCACGAAAGTATTCACCACGCCTTGAATCAGGGTGAGTGTAACCATATCGCCGTTGCCGACGTGGGCCATTTCGTGTGCGAGCACGGCTTCCACTTCGTCGCGGCTCATGAGTTGCAAGAGGCCGGTGCTGACGGCAACCAGCGAGCTGTTGCGGCTGGCGCCGGTGGCAAAGGCATTGGGCTCGGGCGATTCATAAACGGCCACTTCGGGGGTTTGCAGGTTCCATTGTTTGGCCTGTGCTTCCACCACGCGCACGAGCCAATCTTCGGTTTCGTTGCGCGGCTGGCGGATAACGTAGGCACCCACGGCCTGCTTGGCGCTGCTTTTCGACATGAGAAGGGCAATCAGCGAGCCGGAAAAGCCGGTGATGGCGGAGAGCAGCAGCAGGCCGGAGATGTCTTGCGGATTGAGTCCGAGCAGCCCGAACAGCAGGCGGGCGGCCAGGAGCACGGCCATATTGGTGAGGAGGAAGAGGATTATGCGCTTCACGGTATCAGTCTGGGTGGTTTGGTTTCAGGTAGACTTTGGGCTTCTGCTTTATGTTTACTACTGGCCGCTGCGGCATGATGTTGTTGTGCCGCTTTGGCAGGAATGTTGTTGGGTGTGCTGTTGGATACGGTAGTTTCTTGGCGAAACTGGTTTATTGCTTTTATGCGGTAAAACAGAGGTTTCAGGTAGCCTTTTATTGTTGCGGTAATCAGGCAATATATTGCCATAAAATCGCTGCTTTGAGGCTACCTGAAAATCAGTTCTTGGTTTCTTAATCGTTAAATCAACCGACCATCAATCCAGCTGGGCGACAGTTTTACCGATGCCGCGCAGTTGGGCAAGTTTTTGTTCCACAGTTTGCTGCTGGCGGCGGAATTCAGCCAGCTCGGCAGTGGTGAGCCGTTTGGCGGGCAGGGCGACCCCGGCGGGGTTGACCGGCACACCGTTGAGGCGTACTTCGTAGTGCAGGTGCGGGCCGGTGCTGCGGCCGGTGGTGCCGATGAAGCCGATGATGTCGCCGGCGCGCACGCGCTGACCGGGGGCGGCATTGGCGGAAAACGCGCTCATGTGGCCGTAGAGCGTTTGCATACTGTCGTTGTGGCGCAGGATTACGGTGTTGCCGTAGCCGCCTTTGGGGCCGCGGAATTCCACGATGCCGTCGGACGGGGCGTGAATCGGCGTGCCGGTAGGAGCAGCATAGTCGATGCCGGTGTGCATGCGCAAATAGCCCAATATCGGGTGGACGCGCACGCCGAAGGGCGAGCTGATGCGGCTGCCCGGCACGGGCTGGGTCTCAAACCCTTTTTTCAGCGGCTGGCCGTGTTCGTCGTAGTAGCGGCCGTTGCCGTCTTCGCCGAAATAGTAGGCGCGGTAGAGCTTGCCTTGGTGGCTGATTTCTACGGCGAGGATGTCGCCCATGGAAATTTGTTGGCCGTGAAAGTAGTTTACCTGATAAAGAATGCGCACGGTATCGCCGGCTTCGAGTTTGTAGAGATCGAGCCGGTTGCTGAGCAGTTCGCGCAGGGAGTCACGGACTTCGGCAGGGATTTCGGCACGCGACATGGCGCCGGCGGTGGTGCCGCTGGAGCGGATAATAACGGATTTGAGCGTGGACAGGGTGGTGGTTTTTACGTCGTCGGTTTTGGCCTGCCAGCGGTTGCCGGCATAGGCTAAATCAACCAGTTGGGTTTCGCCGTTGTCGTCGTCGTTGAAAAACTGCACCTGCACGGGGCGGCGCTGGGCATCGAGCCTGAGGCTGACGGTTTGATCGGGGTGCAGGTGGGGCTGTTTGCCTTCTGGGGCGGCGGCTTGGGTGATGTCCTGAATTTGTTGGGCGGAAATGTTGAAGCGTTCCAACACGTTGCGCAGGGAGTCGCCGGGCTGGATGACTTCGTCGCTCCAGTAGCCGGTGGCCGGGGTTTTGCCTTTGGCGCGCACGGTGGCGAGTTTTTCCACGATGCGTTTGCTCTGCATCGCGCCTTCCGGCTTGGCCGAGGCGGCGGCGATGATGGCAATCAGGATGAATACGCCCAGCAACGCAGCGGCCGCAACAAGGGCGATGCGGGCGCGGCGGGGCAGGCGGGAGAATAGGGTGGATGGGGACACGGTTGGGCGGGATGCCGTTGCGGCAAACGGGTCTATCGGAAGCACGTTATTTTAATGGATAGGCAGGGCGGGGCGGTTGCCGCTTTGCGGTTTTTTACTTGTTATTGAACTAGGGTGCGGCTGGAAACCGACACAGGAGCGGCAAACGGTTGGGTTTGGTTGGGGATTTTGGCTTCAGGTAGCCTGTTCTTTGCGTAAAGGTTACCTGAAAAATATTGTGAATGCTGGGTAGCGGCTGAACGCAGTATGTGGCGTTGGCTTATGCCCTTGCTGAATGATTTTCAGGTAGCCTGTACCGTTTGCAACAGGCTACCTGAAAATCGTATTAACGTTTGGTGCATTAACCATCCTGCTGCTGATTGAGCTGGATAAATTCGGCCATGGTCATATCGGCGGCGGTGATGGCGGGGGTCATGATTTGCTGCACGGTGCGGCCGATGGAGTCGTTGGTGTCGCTATGGCTGCCATACACGAACAGCTGGAATAAGTCGGCCACGCGGATGGCTTCGGGGCTGGTTTTCAGCATCCAGCCGTTGCGCAGGCTTTGTGCAATGTAACCGCGTCGGGCGAGTTGTTCCAACAGGTCGCCCAGCTCGTCGTAGCCCATTTGGATATGGCGGCGGAACTGTTGGGTTTTCAGGCTTTTGCCTTGGCTTTGTGCTTGGGCGAGCAGGGTGAGGATACCCAAGGCGTCGTGAAACCGCGTGCCGTGGCAGCCTTGGCGGCGGAAGGCATCGCCTTCCCAGTAGGAAAGCGAGGCGGCCAGGAGTGCACCGCTGAGGATGACAATCCAGTTTAAGTTGAGCCACAGCAGAAACATTGGCACGGCGGCAAAGGTGCCGTACACCAACTGATAGCTGTTGAAGTTGGCCACATATACGCCGAATCCACGCCGCAACAGCTCGATAGACACGGCCGCCAGCGCGGCGCTGAGCAGGGCGTGGCGGAGGGGCACGTAGCGGGCTGGCACAAGCTTGTAGAGCAGGCAGAGCATGCTCCAGGTGGCGGTGAGGGCAACCGTGAATTGCAGCAGCGAGGCGAGCAGCGGATAGTGCAGATAAAACAGGGTGCGCCGCCACACCACGCCCCACAGCGACATACCCACGCCTACCAGCAGCGGCCCCAGGCTGAGTAGCGCCCAATATACCAGCACTCGGGTAACGATGCTGCGTGGGCGTTTTACTCGCCAGATTTGGTTGAAGGTGCGCTCGATGGTGTGCACCAGCATCAGCGAGGTGATGATCATCATGGCGATACCGATGGCGGTGAGGCGGCTGGCGTGGTCGCGGAATTGGAAAATATAGTCGCTCACTGCCGCCACGCCGGCCGGCATCATGATTTCCGACACCAAGCGGTGAAACTGGGCAGAAAAATCGGCAAACACGGGAAAAGCGGATACCACCACCACGACCACGGTAAACAGCGGCACCAAGGCCAGCAGCGTGGTAAATGTGAGGCTTGACGACACCTGCGGAATGTTCACTTCATAAAAACGCGCATAGAGAAAACGGGCAAACGCCAGCGTCCGCGAGTGGCGCAGGGGTTCGGGCAGGGAGAATTTTGGCAGTAGGCGCATGGTGTGTTGGGGCTACCTGAAAATCTGTTTTGGTTTTTTCAGGTAGCCTGTATATTTGGTTTAAATGACGGCGGCTGAATGTTTTAAAATAATAGCGTTGCGAGCCAGCCGAATCAGTCGGCTTGCCGCATTGTAAAATAATGTTATTGAAAAGACAAAACCGCCCTGCCAGTGCAGGGCGGGAGCGAGGCAAACCATGAACATCACCGTATTGGCCGTGGGCAACAAAATGCCCGGTTGGGTGGACGAAGCCGTGAAGGAATACGCCAAACGTTTCGGCCGCGACATCAAATACACCTTGAAGGAAATCAAGCCGGAAAAACGTGGCGCGGGCGTGAATGCGGCGCAGGGCATGGCGGCGGAAGAAAAACGCATCTTGGAAGCCATGCCGGCCGATGCGTTTTTGGTGGTGTTAGACGAGCGCGGCGTTGCGCCCACTTCGCAGGAGCTGGCAGGCCACCTGAAAAAATGGCAGCAGAACGGGCAGCATGTTTGCATGGTAATCGGCGGGGCAGACGGGCTCACCGAGCGCATCAAACAACAAGCCGGCCTGATGCTGCGCCTCTCCAGCCTTACCCTGCCGCACGGCATGGTGCGCGTGTTGCTCACCGAACAGCTGTATCGGGCGGTGTCGATTCTGCACAATCATCCGTACCACCGTGAGTAATAGTTTGGTGAAAACCGCGCATAAAAAATCGCCCCGACAAAAGCGGGGCGCAAAAGGAACACAAACCACTACCAAAATTGGGCATCCTGCCATCAGGCAGAATGTTGAAATTTGGCGGTTCGGCACAAGGCAGAGCAACCTTGCTTCGCCGAACGTGAATGCATCATACCGAAAAGCAGTCTAATTAGCAAATGATAATTATTTTTATTATATTAAAATGATGTAATATCTTGTTAATTTGATGCGTTACAACTTATAAAAAATAATATAAATCAACGAAGTAAAGCCTGAATCTGCCTATCAGCAGCTACTCTAACATTTCCCGTAAGCTCACTCTAAATCAGCGCATTGTTGGCACGACTGCCAATCCTGATTCAAAGTTAATCTGCTATGGGGTAAGATGCCGACCGTTTGCCAACATTATAAAGCCCTGCCTTGATGAAACATTTGCGCCAAATCATTCTTGATACAGAAACTACCGGTTTCTACTACGACCGTGACGACCGCCTCATCGAATTTGCCGGCCTGGAAATGATCGACCGCCGCCTCACCGGCAACTATCTGCATTTATACGTCCATCCCGAACGCGACATTCCCGAAGAAGCCGCCAAAGTGCACGGCATTACGCTAGACCAGCTCGAAGGCAAGCCCAAGTTTGCCGAAATTGGGCAGCAGATCGCCGATTTTATTGCCGGCGCCGAGCTGGTTATCCACAACGCCCCGTTCGACGTGGGCTTTCTCAACGCCGAATTCCGCCGTGCCGGGTTGCCGAGCGTGGAGGAGCTGACTGCTAATGTGGTGGATACGCTGGTGATGGCGCGCGCCATGTATCCCGGCCAGAAAAATTCGCTGGATGCCTTGTGTACCCGCCTCGAAGTGGATCGCAGCAAACGCGTATTCCACGGCGCATTAATCGACTGCGAATTGCTAAGTGAAGTCTATCTGGGTATGACCCGCTCGCAATTCAGCCTGGCCGACCAGTTTGCCGAAGAAGAAAGCGCCGAGGCCGATGCGCCTGCTGTGGTGATTGCACCCACCGAACGCCCGGCGCAGCTGAAAGTATTGGTTGCCAACGCCGAGGAAAATGCCGCTCACGAAGCCTATCTGGACGAATTGGACAAAAAAGCCGAAGGCGGCAGCATTTGGCGGAAAACGCCATGAGCCGCTATATCGCCCTCGTGCCTGCTGCCGGCGTGGGCAGCCGCTTCGGCGCCGCCCTGCCCAAACAATACGTGCAGATAGCCGGCCGCACCGTGCTGGAACACACCCTGCGCCGCCTGCTGGTCGAGCCGCAGATCGTTCAGGTAGCCGTGGTGTTGGCGCGGGATGATGCGTGGTTTGAGCGGGAAGTGAGGCTACCTGAAAATTTGGCCGCCAAACTGCGAACGCTGTATTGCGGCGGCGAGAGCCGTGCTGAAAGCGTGTTTAACGGGCTGAGTTCGCTGTTGAAACACGGCGTGATGCGGCCGGACGATAAAGTGCTGGTGCACGATGCCGCCCGCTGCTGCCTGCCGGTCGAAGCCTTGCAGCGGCTGCTGCAAGAAGCCGGGCAGCATTCGGTTGGCGGCATTTTGGCTTTGCCCGTGGCCGATACGCTCAAGCGCGGCAACGGCGAAAATCACATTGCCGAAACAGTGAGCCGAAGCGGTTTGTGGCAGGCACAAACCCCGCAGTTATTCCCCGCCGCCTTGCTGCAACGGGCGCTGGCTGATGCCAATCCGGCAGAAATTACCGACGAGGCCTCCGCCGTTGAGCGGCTGGGTTTGCAGCCCCTGTTGGTGCAGGGCGACAGCCGCAATTTAAAATTGACTTGGCCGGCAGACGAGAGGATTGCACGGCTGCTGTTGCAGGAAGAGGCTACCTGAAAAAATTCAGGTAGCCTGTTAAGTAGTAACGAATTTATCAAGCCAAACTTGCTGCTTAATAAGTACGCTAGAAGAAGATGATTATGACTAAAAGAATAATCTTTGCATGCGGCATATCTACTTTATTTTTATTTGTTTATTTTCTTTTTGGCTATAAGGAAATAGATGAAACAAAGTTACAAGGCCTTCATGACGGGCATATCCAGCTTAATGAAATAACAAATTTCAAATGGGATTATGCTGATTTATATGTACATAATGTAGATTTTCAGAAAATAGTTTTCTATAAAAATAATCATGTTGTTTTTACAGAAACGGTTCAGTTAAATAAATATGGCGATTTAGTATCTCAGTATTTGTTTACTGGTGAACGTGATGGCACATTGTACTATAAATGTAGCTTTGAGAGCGGAAAACTGCAATTTGTTGGAAAAGAGAAATTGGAATTATCCGGTGGTTTTCTTTATTTTTATAAGCCGATTGATTGTGTCCCTAACCAGGTTAATCCATTAAAGTAGGCTGGTATGAGAACCTGTTTTATAAAAGGCTACCTGAAAGTGCCATCTGGTTTTCAGGTAGCCTGAAAGAGCGGGCAAACTGCTGTTTGGAAGCGGTTTGCCCGTTGGTTTTGGCCGGATGGTTTAGGCGGCTTCCCCCGAAGTGACCGAATACGCTTTGCCCTCGTGCCCGTCTTCGTCGATGATTTGGCGCACGGCGGCGGCGAGGGCGGTGCGGGTCATGTATTGGCGGGGGATGGCGGGGAGCTGTTCGTGCAGTTGATAAGCGGTGTTGTCGCCGTTGGCGAGGCCGCAGGGGCGCAGGATGGTCCAGGCGAGGGGGCTTTGGCGCAGGGCGTTTTCGGCTTCGGTTTTGGCGGCCACGGCTTCGCCCAGGGCTTGTTTGAACATGTCGCTCATCAGGGGGTATTGTTCGCCGCAGCCCATGCTGGTGACGAGGATGAAGCGGGCTTGGGGGGCGTGCTGTTCGAGGGCGCGGATGATGTGGAGGTTGCCGGTGGCGTCGCTGCGGATGCCTTGTTCGTTTTTGCCGCCGACAAAGCTGACGACGGTGTCGGGCCGGTATTGCTGCACGGCTTGGGCGACGGCTTCTGCATCAAGTGTGTCGGCAACGGTGGTGCGGATGTGGTGGTTGGCGAAAAATTCGTCTGCTTGTTGCTCCGGCAGCCTTAATGCGGCGACGGCGGTTTCGCGTTCGAGGGGGCTTAATTGGTGGATGAGTTGGCGGCCGCTGGGGCCGTTGGCGCCGAATATCATCAGCATGGGGTGCTCCTGTTGGGGGTTGAATGGGTGCAGGCTGCTTTTGGGTTTTCAGGCAGCCTGCACTTTGATGATTCTGGGCGCGGGCTGCTTTCAGGTAGCCTTAAATGCGTGGCGCGGGTTTAGGCGAACAGGGCGCGCATGGCTTGGATTTGGTTTTGTTTGAGTTCGCCGGCTTCGTCGCGGCCGACGAAGATTTTGAACATGGCGCCGCCGTTGCGGTTCACAAAGTTGAGCGATACGGTGTCTTTGCCCATAAAGGGGCGTTCGATCAGGTAGATGGCGGCGCAGTTTTCGTAATAGATGTGGCCGTGGATGCCGCCTTCTTCGGCGTGTTCGAAGTTGTAGAAGCCGCGGCCGACTTTGCCGTTGGGGATTTTGCCGGTCACTTCGGCAATCACGTCGGGGGTGTGGGCGATGAAGGTGACGGCTTCGTTCCAGCCGGCCAGCGCCTGCATGATTTCGACAAAGCGGCTGCCTTCGGTTTTTTTGATGAGCTGGGCGGGCAGGCAGTTGATCACGTCTTCAAAGCTGCATTGGTGCTGCCCGGCAAGCATTTCGAGGATTTGGCCGGGGTTTTCGGCCAGTGAGTTGCGCAATACGGTTTGTTGTTCGCTGGAGAGTTTTTGCATCGTGTTTTCCTTTTCATCAGGTGGGAGGGACATCATGAGTTTACGGGTGAGGGTGGGCGACCAATAACGGCCGCTGGTGTTGAGGATGGCTTGGCCGTCCTCGTGAATGGTTAGCAGATCGGCTTGCTGCCATTGGTGCAGCAGGGTTTGCGCTTCGGCGTTGTCGGCAAATAGGGTGGTGTCGATGCGGCCGAGTTCGATGTCGTGCTGCACTTGGCCGAGCAGGGTTTTGTGTCGGCCGTGGCTGCTCATGAAGGAGAGGGTTTTTTGGCCGGGTGGGGCATTCAGGTAGCCTTTGAGGTCGCTTTGCACTTGGTAGCTGAAGCCGCCGAAGTTACCGCCTGCGCCGGAACCGAAGGCGAGGCAGGGCATATTAGATTTGACGAGGGTGTTGTAGCGGTTGCGTTCGCCGCGGCCGGGGTAGGCGAAATGGTTGTTGCTGACTTGTTGCCAGCCGAGCCGCGCCAGTTCGCGCACGGCGTAGGCGTAGTGTTGGGATTGCACGTCGAAGCCGAGTGGCGGCGGGAATGCGCCTTTCTCCACCATGCGGTTGATGGGCAGGAAGGGGTAGCAGTTGAATGCGTAGGTGTCGAGACCGGACAGGGGCAGGCCGGCGGCGCGTTCGATGTCGTGCGCCCAGATGTCGTCGGTTTGGCCGGGCAGGCCGAAAATCAGGTCGGCTACGATCACGGCATCGAGGCCGCACAGTTCTTTCAGGTAGCCATAGGCTTCTTCGCCGCTGTGTTTGCGCCCGAGGCGGCGGCGGATGGCGGTGTTGAAGGTTTGAATGCCGATGGAAATGCGGTTCACACCCGCTTCGACGGCGGCACGGGCTTTGTCGAGCCCGAAGTGGCTGATGCGGCCTTCGAGGGTGAATTCGCAGTCGTCGGCCAGCGGCAGGTATTGGTAGCAGGCGCGGATGAGGCGCACCAAATCGGGCGTGTCGAGTGCGGTGGGCGTGCCGCCGCCGAAATACACGGCTTGGATTTTACCACTGCCAGTGCGCTGTTTGGCTTCGGCGGCCAACTCTTCAATCACTTTGTCCACATACACGCCGCCGTGCTCTTCTTTCCAGGCGTTGCGGTAGAAGCCGCAGAACACGCAGTGGTTGGCGCAGAAGGGGATGTGGAGGTAGGCCAGGCCGTCTTCATCGAGCGAATGGGCGATTTGGCTTTGCCACAGTTTCTGCCATTGCGGCATCGGCACGGGCACGCCACCCCAAATCGGCATCAACGCCTGCCTTTCGGGAAAGGCTTGCGGCGCGGCTTCTTTCGACGGCCAGCGGATGGTTTGGATGGTGGGTGGGGAGGCGGTGGCAGGCATAGGATTTTATGGATAAATGGTAAACAAAATAAGAATTAATTCTACTACACAGAAGGGTGTTGCTGAAATAGCCGAGCAGGGTGTTTTGCTTGGCTTTGTTTTAGCAGATTATTTTTATAAGCTTTTTATGAATAAAGGCTACCTGAAAATCCACGATGGTGGTTTCAGGTAGCCTTTGTCATGCCGGGCGGAATTGCTAAAGCTTAATTTCACTTTACGCTGGCTTACAAAAAATAGGCAGCCGGTGTACACCGGGCTGCCCATGTTTTGCTTTGCTGCCAGCGGCTATTTCTCTTCACGCAGCTCGCGGCGCAGGATTTTGCCCACATTGGATTTGGGCAGCTCGTCGCGGAACTGGATGTCTTTCGGCACTTTATAGGCGGTGAGCTGGGTGCGGCAGAAGGCGATGAGCTCTTCGCGGGTGAGCGCCGGATCTTTTTTTACCACGAACAGGCGCAGGGCTTCGCCGGTTTTGTTGCTGGGCACGCCGATACAGGCGGCTTCCAGCACCATCGGGTGTTTCGTCACCACGTCTTCCACTTCGTTCGGATACACATTGAAGCCGGACACCACAATCATGTCTTTTTTGCGATCCACTAGCTTGATGAAGCCTGTTTCGTCCATTTTCACCATATCGCCGGTGGCGAGGAAGCCGCGTTCGTCCATCACGGCGGCGGTTTCTTCGGGGTGTTGCCAATAGCCCTGCATGATTTGCGGGCCTTGGATGCACAATTCGCCGATTTCGCCCAGCGGCACTTCGTTGCCGTCGTTGTCGCGGATTTCTATCGCGGTATTGGAGATGGGTAGGCCGATGGTGCCGTTATAGTCGCTGATGTTCAGCGGGTTGGCGCACACGCCGGGGCTGGCTTCGGTGAGGCCGTACACTTCCACAATCGGCTGGCCGGTGAGCGCTTTCCATTGTTTGGCCACGTTTTCCTGCACCGCCATGCCGCCGCCCAGGCACAGTTTCCAGCTGGAGAAGTCTATACTTTGGAAGTCGGGGTGGTGGAGCAGGGCGTTGAATAGGGTGTTGACGGCGGGCAGTACGCTCACGCGGTATTTTTTCAGCTCTTTAATGAAAAATTTAATATCGCGCGGGTTGGTGATGAGCAGGTTTTGCGCACCGATTCGGGTGAAGATCATCAGGTTTACCGTGAGTGCGAACACGTGGTACATCGGCAGCGCGGTTACCACCAATTCGCCTTCGATGGTGAGGTTGGACTGAATCCACTCTTCGGCCTGCAGCATATTGGCGCAGATATTGCCGTGCGTGAGCATCGCGCCTTTGGATACGCCGGTGGTGCCGCCGGTGTATTGCAGGAAGGCGGTGTCTTCGAGCGTAACCGGCACGGGATGGAAGGTGTGCGCTGCACCTTGTTTGAGCGCGTGGTTGAAGCGCACGAAGTGGGGTAATTCATAGGGCGGCACCATTTTTTTTACATGGCGCACAATCAGGTTCATCAGGCCGCCTTTAAAAAAGCCGAGCAAATCGCCCACCGAGGCGAGGATGATGTGTTTCACATCGGTTTCGGCCACCACTTCGGCCAGCGTGTGGGCAAAGTTTTCCAGCACCAGAATGGTGGTGGCGCCGCTGTCTTTCAGCTGGTGTTGCAATTCGCGCGGGGTATAGAGCGGGTTTACGTTCACTACGATGCCGCCGGCCTGCAAAATGCCGAATACGGCCACGGGGTATTGCAACAAGTTGGGCAGCATCACGGCCACGCGCGCGCCTTTTTCCAGCTTGAGTACGTTTTGCAGATAGGAGGCAAACTGCTCGGCCAGGCGCGCGGTTTCGGCATAGGTTTGCACCTTGCCGAAGTTGGTGAAGCCGGAACGCTTGCCGTAGAGATAGGCGGTTTCGTGGAATACTTCGCAGATTGAGCTGTAGCGGCGCACGTCGATTTCGGGGCGTACGCCTTCCTGATAACTTTGCAGCCAGATTTTTTCCAATTTGGTCTCCTGATCGGGCTACCTGAAAAGTCAGCTTCGCAGAAACTTTGCGGTGTTGCGTTTTCAGGTAGCCTTTTTAGTTGGTGTTGCTGTGGGTTGTGTATTGGGTTTGAGTGGGTTAAACGCCTGCGCCGGCTTGGTCGATAATGCCGCCGCCCAGGCAAACTTCGCCATCATACAACACGGCGGATTGGCCGGGGGTAACTGCCCATTGCGGTGTGTCGAATACCAGCTCGGCGGAATCATCGCCCAAATAGCGCAGTTGGCAGGGGGCATCGGCCATGCGGTAGCGGGTTTTGCAGGTGTAGCGGCCTTCGGGCGGGCGGCTGCCGTGTGCTTCACCGGGGTGTTCAGGTAGCGTCCAGCTTAATTGGCTCATGGTGAGGCTACCTGAAAATAATAGCGGGTGTTGGTGGCCTTGCACCACGATTAAACGGTTGGCGGTCAAATCTTTACCGGCCACAAACCACGGCTCGCCGGCGCCGCCGATACCTAAGCCTTTGCGCTGGCCGAGGGTGTAGAACATCAGGCCGACGTGCTTGCTCACGACTTTGCCTTCGGGCGTCACCATATCGCCTTCGCGGGTGGGCAGGTATTTTTGCAGAAATTCGCGGAAGGGGCGTTCGCCGATGAAGCAGATGCCGGTACTGTCTTTTTTGGCGGCGGTGGGCAGGCCGGCTTCGGCGGCGATGCGGCGCACTTCGGGTTTTTCCAAGTGGCCTAGCGGGAAGAGGGCGCGCTCGAGCTGATGGGGCTGGAGGCGGTAGAGGAAGTAGCTTTGGTCTTTGTTGGCATCCAGGCCTTTGAGCAGGTAATGCTTGCCGTTGCGCACTTCTTTGCGGGCGTAGTGGCCGGTGGCGATGGCTTCGGCGCCTTGCTCGATGGCGTAATCCAAAAAGCATTTGAATTTGATTTCGGCGTTGCACAGCACGTCGGGGTTGGGCGTGCGGCCGGCTTGGTATTCCTGCAGGAAGTAGGCGAATACTTTGTCTTTGTATTGGGCGGCGAAATTGACGATGTCGATGTCGATGCCGATGATGTCGGCCACGGCGATGGCATCGAAGGAATCCTGCTTGATGCTGCAGTATTCGTCGTTATCGTCGTCTTCCCAGTTTTGCATGAACACGCCGCGCACTTGGTGCCCCTGCTGCTTGAGCAGGTGGGCGGTTACGGAGGAATCGACGCCGCCGGACAGGCCGACGATGATGTTTTGCGGGGTAGGCATAGTGTTTGGTTTCGGGGTGGGGCTACCTGAAAGTTTTCAGGTAGCCTTTAATGTTAAGACTGGCCTTGCCGTTTTTTCACGCTCACTTGGCGTTTTTGGGTTTTGGCTTTGCTGCGGGCTTTTTCATCGCGCTTGGCGATGCGGTTGCTCAAGGTGGTGCGGCGCAGGGGTTTGTTTTTAGTTTTTTCCGCCGTATCTTCGTAGGGGTTGTCGGAAATATTGTATTGGATGCGCAGCGGCGTGCCTTGCAGGTTGAAGGCTTTGCGGAAGGTTTGCGTGAGGTAGCGGGTGTAGCTTTCGGCCACGTGCTGCAGCGAATTGCCGTGAATCACGATCACAGGCGGGTTCATGCCGCCTTGGTGGGCGTAGCGCATTTTCGGGCGCACCAAACCGGCGCGGGCGGGCTGCTGGCGTTCGATGGCCGATTGCAGCACGCGGGTGATTTTGGGCGTGGGCATTTTGATGAAGGCCGAGTCGTAGGCCGATTGGATGCTGGCAAACAGGCCGTCGATGCCGCGCTCTTTCAGGGCGGAAATGAAATGGAATTTGGCAAAGTCGAGGAAGTGCAGCTTGCGCTCGATGTCTTTTTTAATCGTGTTGCGCCGCTCTTCGGAAATGCCGTCCCATTTGTTTACCGCCACCACCAGCGCGCGCCCGGCTTCCAGTGCGAAGCCGGCGATGGTGGCGTCTTGGTCGGCAATGTCTTGCTGTGCGTCCAGCACCAGTACGGCCACGTTGGAGGCTTCTACCGCCTGCATCGCTTTGATCACGGAGAATTTTTCCACCGCTTCTTCCACCTTGCCGCGGCGGCGCACACCGGCGGTGTCGATGATGGTGAATGGCTTGCCATCGCGTTCGAAGTCGATATGGATGCTGTCGCGGGTGGTGCCGGCCATATCGAAGGCAATCACGCGCTCTTCGCCCAAAATGGCGTTCACCAACGTGGATTTGCCCACGTTCGGGCGGCCGATGACGGCAAACACAGGGTGTTTGACTTCGCTGTCTTCTTCTGCGGCTTCGGGGAAGTTTTCCAGCACTTCTTCCATCAGGTAGTACACGCCGTCGCCGTGCGCGCCGGAAATCACGTGCGGCTCGCCAAGCGCCAGCTCGTAGAATTCGGCAGCCAGCACATCGCGGCGGCCGCCCTCGCCTTTGTTTACGGCCAGATACACGGGGCGCGGTGATTGGCGCAGGCGGTCGGCGATGATTTTGTCTTGCGGCGTGAGGCCGGTGCGTGCATCCACCAGGAAAATCACGGCATCGGCTTCATCCACGGCCTGCAGGGTTTGCTTGGCCATTTCGTGCAAAATGCCGCTATCTACCACGGGCTCGAAGCCGCCGGTATCTACCACGAGATAGGGCTTGCTGCCCACTTTGCCGTGGCCGTAGTGGCGGTCGCGCGTGAGGCCGGGCAGGTCGTGCACCAGCGCGTCTTTGGTACGCGTGAGGCGGTTGAATAGGGTGGATTTGCCCACATTGGGGCGGCCGACTAGGGCGATGGTGGGTTTCATGATGTTGGTCTTTCTGTATCAGGCTGCCTGAGCCAGGCAGCGAGCAGGTGCGCAGAGGCACGGAAGGGTTGGTGTGGCTTCGTTGGAAGCGAGTTTTCAGGTAGCCTTCGATTGGGAGTGAGGCTGCCCAAAGTATGCAGGCGAGATTATAGCTGGTTATGAATGGTTTGGCTTGGGGAGATGGGTCGGATAGATGGGGAGGTGGTGGTTTTAGTTTACGGTGGGGCTAATGTTTTCAGGTAGCCTTCTTAGCAGCTGAAGGCTACCTGAAACCCAAAACCTGCCGCTCTTTAAAAAAGGCAGGTTTCGATATGGCTTACAGCAAGGTGTCCGACAGCGGAATATCCTGCGGCTGCACGGGCGTGGCGGGCAGGGGCCGCTCGCGCGGCTCGGTGCGGCGGCGCGGGGCAGGGCGGGTGCTGGCGGGAATCGGGGTTTCAGTGCTGCCGGCACCGTCGGTGAGCGCTTCCACGGCGCTGCCTTCAGGCAGGATTTCGTCTGTTTGCAGGGGTTCGGAGGCATCCACGGCTTGCGGGCGGCTCAGCTCGGCCGCGCCGTTTTGCCAGGCCACGGATTGCAATTTGCCTTGCACGCGGGCGTTGGCGTTTTGGCAGGTGATGCACACCAAGCGGCCGTTGCGGCTGCGCAAAACGCTGTTGATGCGGGCGGGATTGGCGGTGAGACCGTTGGCCTGCGACCAGGCGTCGATGCTTTGGCGCAGGGCGGTGGTGTTCAAGTTGCGCTGCTGGTAGGGGTCGGCATAGGCGGCAAGCCAGAGGTGGTTGTTGGTATCGGCATTGAGGCTGGCCAGCTGGTAGATCACGGCGGCGCTGGCGCCGGTGCGCACGTTGCGGGCAAATTGCAGGGCATTGTTGCTGTGCATGCGCACGCAGCCGTGGCTGCGGATGCCGGGTACGCTGGCGGGGGCGTTGGTGCCGTGGATGCCCAAGCCTAAACGCGGCGGGCCCAAGCGTACAAATACCGGGCCCAGCGGGTTGCTCGGGCCGGGCGGAATGCTGCTGATTTCAGGCAGGCCGGCGGCGGCACGCTCGCGGCGGATGCTGGCGGGGATCGACCAAGTCGGGTTGTAGGCTTTGGAGCCGATGTGGTAGTTGCCCAGCGGGGTGCGGGTGCGGTTTTTGCCCACCGCCACGGGATAAACGTTTTTCAGTTGGCCGTTTTCATACAGGAAAAGGCGCATCTGCGGGATGTTAATAACGACATGCTGGCCTGTGGCCACGGGTGAAAAATCGGGCAGCGGGGTGTTGTTGGCGGCGGCAGTGCCGACGGCGGCCAGGAGGCAAAGTAATGCGAGTTTCTTCATAGTAATGGTTGGGAAAAATAGGTTTGCGTGTTGTAAAGGCAATAAATGGTGGCATGATACCCGAAACTGCCGCCGCCTGATGCGGCAGGCTACCTGAAAGTAGTAAAACGTGTTTTAATGCCACACAATTATTCCGATTGCGCCGCATACCGTATGCGCGGCCGGCTCGGTTTAATTTGTTTAAATGCAATAAAATCATAAGCTAGCAATCATTTCAGGCTACCTGAAAGCCCCGGCGCCTGATGAAGCCCAAACAACCTTCCCTGCTTTTCTGTTTACCCACCTCACGGAGCAGCTATGCAACGCCACATCATCCAATCCTTGCTGGACACCGATCTCTATAAATTCACCATGCTGCAAGTGGTATTGCACCAGTTTCCACAGGCGCACGGCGTGTATGAATTCCGCTGCCGCAACCTAGACGAATGCGTGTATCCGCTGGTGGAAATCCGCAGCGAGCTGGAAGCAGAGCTTGATGCCCTGTGTACTTTGCGTTTCACTCCCGATGAGCTCAACTATCTGCGTAGTCTGCGCTTTATTAAAAGCGATTTTGTGGATTATTTGGAGCTGTTCCAGCTCAAACGCCGCTTCATCCAAGTGACCGTGGATGAGCAAAACCGGCTCTGCATCCGCGTGGAAGGGCCAATTATCCAAGCCATGTTCTTCGAGATTTTCGTGTTGGCGATTGTGAACGAGCTCTACTTCCGCCGCCTCGAAACACCTGAAGTCTTGACCGAAGGCGAACGCCGCCTGCAGGCCAAGGCCGATTTGCTGCGCAGCTATGCCGCCGCCCAACAGATAGGCGAGCCGCCCTTCCTGGTATCTGATTTTGGCACGCGCCGCCGCTACAACCTTGCCTGGCAGGAACACGTGGTGCATACGCTGAACCAAGCCGCCCCCAGCTGCCTGCGCGGCACCAGCAACGTTTATCTGGCCAAAAAACTCGGCCTCATCCCCATCGGCACCGTGGCACACGAATTTATGCAGGCCTTCCAAGCCTTAGACGTGCGCCTGCGCGATTTCCAAAAAGCCGCGCTGGAAAGCTGGGTGCGCGAATACCGCGGCGACCTCGGCATCGCGCTCACCGACGTGGTGGGTATGGATGCCTTCCTGCGCGATTTCGACCTTTATTTCGCCAAACTCTTCGACGGCCTGCGCCACGATAGCGGCGATCCCTATGTGTGGGGCGAAAAAGCCTATGCCCACTACCAAAAACTCAAAATCGACAGCCGCACCAAAATGCTCACCTTCTCCGACGGCCTCGATTTGGAAAAAGCCTGGGCGCTGCACCAATACTTCAAAGACCGCTTCAAAACCAGCTTCGGCATCGGCACCAACCTCACCAACGACATGGGGCACAAGCCTTTGAACATTGTGCTCAAACTGGTGGAATGCAACGGCCAATCCGTGGCCAAGCTCTCCGACAGCCCCGGCAAAACCATGAGCGATAACAACACCTTCCTCGCTTACTTGCGCCAAGTGTTCCAAGTGGGCGAAACGCCTAAATAGGATTTAGCTTGGCCGATATGTTTTCAGGTAGCCTTTCCACTGTGGGAAGGCTACCTGAAAAGTTGTTGGGCTGAGGCTCAGGCCGTGGCGATTCTACTAATCTGCTTCTTCTCTGGTTGATGGCGAACCTGCCATTTGCCTTAACCAAAAACGTTTTCAGGTAGCCTTGGGTTCTATCCTTAAAAGGCTACCTGAAAACTAGCTTACCCAATCTTTTGGTGCGACTCCCAAGTTGAAGGCAGTGAGCACAAACTTGTTGGCATCACAGTTGTTTGGGGTGCTCTGGTTTTCAAAATAAAGTTCTACGCCGCTTGCCAGCAACAAGCGCGTGTTGAGGGCAAAAGTTTTCTTTATGAAATCGATGCCGTGGAAATTGAGTTTTTTGATAACGAAGGCAAGGCGCAGCTTTTTCGGGTGCTTGAAAATCCAAGGTTGCATGGCGATATGGCTACCCGCGTCCAGCTTGTCCCAAGGGAAACCGTCTGCATAAATATTGGTTAATTCATCGCCCCGGAAGATTAAATCAATCGAGCCGTAACGCCAAATCACGCATTCTGCATCCGGCTCTTCGGGATAGACAGAGTCGGGCGGCGGGAAATAGGCAGCCAAGTGGGCTTTGGTTTGCCCCAGTTTCAGGCCGCCGAATTCGCCGCTGCGGCAGAAGTTGAGCATATTGATGGTGGGGATGGACATGGTTTTATCCTCAACCAATGGGCAGATTGGCTTTCAGGTAGCCTGAAGCAGGCTACCTGAAAAATATAGAATGCTGTTTTGTTTTATTTAATCCGGAAGACGGAGATGGGCCGCTCTATGTTGTGGTGGTGTTGCCAATCTCGTCGCCCAGCAGTTCCTTCAGCCCGGCTTCATCCAGCACTTGCAGGCCGTTGGTGGCAGCGAAATCCATCAGGAATTGGAACATTGGCGGATTGATGGTTTCCAGCCGTTTGCCCACGGTTACGCTGCGCACTTTGCCGATGAGCAGCGGACGCACCCATTCGTGGTAGCAGAGGCGGTGTTCTTTGCCAAAAGAGGAGAGCAGGCCGCACAGCCGCTCGGCCCAATCGCTGGGGCGGAAGGGTTTGCCGTCGGCGGTGGCGCCGTAAATCACTATTTCGTCCGGATTTGGGGTGAACATTTCTAATGCTTCTCCTACAGATTGTTAATGAATTATAGCTGGATGCATGGTTTTGTTAAACCATTGTCGCACAGCCGGCATCGGCTTTCGGGCGGCCTGAGGCTACCTGAAAAATATAAATTTCTGTAAAATAACACTTTATGATTTAAATCAACTCATTTATTTTTAAGGAAAACCATGCTCCAAACCCTCGAACTATCCCAAGCCACCCGTTTAATCAACCACGGCCCCGTGGTGATGGTGTCCGCTAAAGCCGGCAGCGTGGAAAACGTGATGTCTGCCTCTTGGGCGTGTGCGCTGGATTATGCCCCCGCGCGTGTAACGGTGGTGCTGGATAAAGGCGCGTTCACGCGCGGCTTGTTGGAGCAGAGCGGCTGGTTTGCGCTGCAAGTGCCGCTGGCCGAGCAGGCTGAAACCGTGCTGGCGGTGGGCAGTCAGGGCCGCAAAAACAATCCGACCAAGCTGGCTGACTGTGGCGTGGAACTGTTTTATCAGGAAGGCTTCGATGTGCCGCTGGTACAAGGTTGTGGTGCCTACCTTATCTGCCGCCTGCTGCCCGAGCCGCACAACCAGCAAACTTATGATTTGTTTATCGGCGAAGTGGCCGCTGTGTGGGCGGACGACCGAGTGTATGCCGATGGCCGCTGGCTGTTCGACAGCGTGCCGGACGAATTGAAAACGCTGCATTATGTGGGCAACGGCCTGTTTTACCGCACGGGCAAGGGTTTGAAGGTAGGGTAGGCGTTTCGACTTTATTGCAGTTTGTGTTTGAACTTCGATGAAGTTTCGCTTTCAGGTAGCCTTTAGGCCTGACTGAGGCTACCTGAAAAATTGTCTGCTCCATTTCGTATTCGCCGCCTGCTGCCCCTGCCGCAGGCTTTGTTTTATAATCGCTTCCTTTTCCACCCCTTCGGACTTCTATTATGAAATGGCTGAGCCGCCTGGCCGTCATCCTCAAAACCGTATACCGCTTCGGGCTGGCCGACCTTTTGGCTGCACGTGGCAAAACCCCTTGGTTTGTCAAGCTGTTGCCGCGCTCAGGCAAAATGCGCGATACGCCGCTGCCGGTGCGCCTGCGCCTGGCGTTGGAGAGCCTGGGGCCGATTTTTGTGAAGCTCGGGCAGGTGCTTTCCACCCGGCCGGATTTGCTGCCGGCGGCCTATGCGCTGGAATTGAGCCGCCTGCAAGATAAAGTGCCGCCGTTTGATGCGGATTTGGCGCGGCAGCAGATTGAAGCATCGTTCGGGCGGCCGGTGGAAGAAATCTATGCGGAGTTTGAAGCCGAGCCGGTGGCGGCGGCTTCAGTGGCGCAGGTGCACCGCGCGCGGCTGTTTGGCGGCGAGGCGGTGGCGGTGAAAGTGTTGCGGCCGAATCTGGAGCCGGTGATCGAGCAGGATTTGGCGCTGATGCGCACCGCCGCGCGGCTGATTGAAAAGCTGCTGCCCGACGGCAAACGCCTGCGCCCGCGCGAAGTGGTGGCCGAGTTCGACAAATATCTGCACGATGAGCTCGATTTGCTGCGCGAAGCGGCCAATGCCAGCCAAATTGGGCGCAATTTCAGCGGCAGCACCATGCTGCACGTGCCGAAGGTGTATTACGACTATTGCAGCGAAAGCGTGATGACCATGCAGTGGATGGATGGCACGCCGATTGCCGAAGTGGCCGAGCTGCAGCGGCGCGGCGTGGATTTGAAACGGCTGGCGCGCTATGGCGTGGAAATCTTCTTCACCCAAGTGTTCAAACACGGCTTTTTCCACGCCGATATGCACCCGGGCAATATTCTGGTGGACGATGAAGGCCGCTATATCGCGCTGGATTTCGGCATTGTGGGCAGCCTTACGGACTACGACAAACGCTACCTCGCCATCAACTTCCTCGCCTTCTTCAACCGCGACTACCACCGCGTGGCCACGGCGCATATCGAAAGCGGCTGGGTGCCGGCGGATACGCGGCCG
>CAUUTP010000006.1:0-37388 GCA_963548155.1 uncultured Eikenella sp. | reverse complement strand
TGTCCTGATTTAAATTTAATCCACTATATATCCAGTGACTCAGTCAGTGATGCAGGGCATTCGGTTAATAAAAGGCTACCTGAAAAAAACAAGAATCTATTTTTCAGGTAGCCTTTATTTGGCGTATGCACAAAGCCGATTAGGCTTAAATCTCTCGGCCGTTCACCCAGTTTTGAATCGCACGCGCATCGTTTACGCGGGTGGTGGGCGAGGGGGAGTTGAGCAGCACGATAATCAGCGGCTGGCGCTGTACATTGGCATACAGCACCATGGAGCGGCCGCTTTCGCGGATGTAGCCGGTTTTCTGCAGGGAGATGTTCCAAGTGCCTTCGCGCACCAGGGCGTTGGAGTTGCGGTATTGCTGCACTCGGCCGTTGCTGGTTTGGGCGGAGCCGGAATTGGAAGTGGAGAATTGGCGGATCAGCGGGTATTCGTGGGCGGCACGCACCATCAGGCTTAAATCACGCGCAGTGGATACATTGCGGAAATCAAGGCCGGTGGGGTCGTAGAAACGGGTTTGCTGCATGCCAAGGCTCTGCGCTTTGCGGTTCATGGCGCTCATGAAGGCAGGCAGGCCGCCGGGATAGTTGCGGGCAAGGGCGTGGATGGCGCGGTTTTCGCTGCTCATCAGGCCCAGGTGCAGCATTTCGCGGCGGGTGAGGGTGGTGCCCACAGAAAGACGGCTGCCGGTGCCTTTGAGGCGGTCGATTTCGGCTTCGGTGATTTCTAGGGTTTCATTCATGTTCTGGCGGGCATCCAGCACCACCATAGCAGCCATCAGCTTGGAAATGGAAGCGATGGGGCGAACTTGGTCGATACCTTTTTGATACAGAATCTCGCCGCTGCGGCCATTCATAATCAGTGCGGATTGCGAAGTGAGCAGCGGCCCGGCCACAGCGGCCTGGGCTTCTACTCGTTCAGCCGGGCGGCTGCTGAGGAAAGTGCCCAGTGGGTCATCTTGTACGGGCAGGTTTTGTTCGAGGAACTGGCCAAGCACGTCGATATCGTCTTGTGCGGCGGCGGGCAGGCTGGCCAAGGCTAGGCTTAATCCGGTGGCTAAAATCAGCCAAGTCTTTCTAATTGCAAACAATTTTGTTACCTATCAGTCTGTTGTATGGCGATGCCGTTAGGCGATTTACCGTTGTAGCAGGCAAATATCTGTTTTAACGGTAAAAATGAAAACCTGCTTATTGTGGATAAAAAATACCAGTTTGTAAACCCTAGATAGTGTAAAAGAATTTTTGTAAAGGGCGCGCTTTGTTCTAGGATAATAATTGGGTTGCGGCGCTGATGGCAGCAGTTCCTGCGTTGATATGCGTGGGATTCCTCTATATACTTTCGCGTTTTGCCATCTGCATGACGGCACAACATATTACATTGCGGAATCACACCAAATGAGCAACGAAACCCGATACTGTTCTTTCTGCGGCAAATCGGAAAACAAAGTAAAAAACCTGATTGAAGGCGATAATGCCTTGATTTGTAATGAGTGTATCGACACCTGCAGCCACATGATCCACAGCGAGGGAGCAGCGGCAGGCGAAGCGCATTCCGGCGAAGACAGATTGCCCACGCCAGCTGAAATTGTCAGCAATTTGAACCAGCACGTTATCGGCCAAGAGCAGGCCAAAAAGGTGCTGGCGGTAGCGGTGTACAACCACTACAAACGCCTGCGCCATCCGAAAGAGGGCGATAATGTGGAGTTGGCCAAATCCAACATTCTGCTCATCGGCCCCACCGGCTCGGGCAAAACCCTGCTGGCGCAAAGTTTGGCACGGCGTTTGGATGTTCCGTTTGTTATGGCCGATGCCACCACGCTTACCGAAGCCGGCTATGTGGGCGAAGACGTGGAGCAGATTATTACCAAGCTCTTGGGTAATTGCGATTTCAATGTGGAAAAGGCGCAAAAGGGTATTGTTTATATTGACGAAATCGACAAGATTTCCCGTAAGAGCGACAACCCCTCGATTACCCGCGATGTGTCTGGCGAGGGCGTGCAACAGGCTTTGCTGAAACTGATTGAAGGCACAGTGGCATCCGTACCGCCGCAGGGTGGGCGCAAGCACCCGAATCAGGATTTTATTCAGGTGGATACCACCAACATCCTGTTTATCTGCGGTGGTGCATTTGCCGGCTTGGAAAAGGTTATCCGCCAGCGTACGGAAAAGGGCGGTATCGGCTTTGGCGCTTCGGTGCACAGCAAAGACGAAGATGCTGACGTTACTGAGCTGTTTGAAATTGTCGAGCCGGAAGATTTGATTAAATTCGGTCTGATTCCCGAGTTGATCGGTCGTTTGCCGGTAATTGCCACATTGGCTGAGTTGGATGAAGAAGCATTGATCAACATTCTGACCGAGCCGAAAAATGCCTTGGTGAAACAATATCAAACGCTGTTTGAAATGGAAGGGGTGGAGCTGAAGGTGCAGCCGTCTGCCCTGCGCAGTATCGCCAAACTCGCCATGCAGCGCAAAACCGGCGCGCGCGGCCTGCGCTCGATTGTGGAGCGTTCCTTGCTAGAAACCATGTTTCGTCTGCCGGATATTAAAGAGCAGGTGAAAACGGTGGTGATTGACGAAACAGTGATTAACGATAACTGCCAGCCTAAACTCCTAACCGCAGACGGGCAGGAATATCAACTGCCGCAGCAATAGGTATGAGGCTACCTGAAAATATCCATTCGGTTTCAGGTAGCCTCGGTTTTCAGGTAGCCCTATTGGGAAGATGCCATGTGGCACATTGTTTTTATCGGCTATATCTTTGTTACCCTGATGTTTGCCCTTGCGCAGCCATCGTTAGCTCGGATGCTGATTTATTTGGTGGTGTGGACAATATTGCCCACGCTGTTTGCGTTTTGGGTGGTTTATATCCGTTTGCGCAACAAACGCCTCAAGCAGGAAGAAAAGCAGGGTAGGGAAGCCTTGCCAAAATAACACTTTTCTCCTATAATCCCGCAGCTTTCGTTTTGAAAGCTGTTTCTTTTTTATCTTTAACGCTCGTATCTTGCACCAAAGGGTGTCTCAGTTTTGAGATTCTGTGTGCATTGATGTTTGCTATAACCCTTTGTAAGGAAAATAAATGTCTCAAATTACTATGCGCCAGATGTTGGAAGCAGGTGTTCACTTCGGTCATCAGACCCGTTACTGGAACCCGAAAATGGAACAATACATTTTCGGCGCCCGCAACAAAATCCATATCGTAAACTTGGAAAAAACCCTGCCCCTGTTCCAGGAAGCGCAAGACGCCGTTCGCCGTTTGGCTGCCAACAAAGGCACCATCCTGTTTGTCGGCACCAAGCGCCAAGCCCGCGACATCGTGCGTGAAGAAGCCACCCGTGCCGGTATGCCCTATG
The DNA here is from genome assembly GCA_963548155.1 of uncultured Eikenella sp. GTDB lineage: Bacteria > Pseudomonadota > Gammaproteobacteria > Burkholderiales > Neisseriaceae > Eikenella. Next base: position 34,039 of record CAUUTP010000006.1, on the reverse strand, counting down.
TGGATCATCGCTGGTTGGGCGGCATGCTGACCAACTACAAAACCGTTAAGCAGTCTATCAAACGCTTGGAAGAAAAAGCTGCCATTTTGGAAAATGCTGAAGCCAGCGGTTACAACAAAAAAGAACTGCTCACCATTCAACGCGAAGTGGAAAAGCTGGAACGCTCACTCGGCGGCATCAAAAACATGAAAGGCCTGCCCGACGCCATTTTCGTAATTGACACCGGCTACCAGAAAGGTACGCTGACCGAAGCCGGCAAACTGGGTATCCCGGTAATCGGCGTGGTGGATACCAATAACGATCCGGAAGGCGTGAAACACGTTATCCCGGGTAACGACGACTCTGCTAAAGCCATTCGTCTGTACTGCCGCGGTATCGCTGATGCCGTATTGGAAGGCAAAAACCAAGCCTTGGCTGAAACCGTAGCCGCCGCACAGCAGGCTGCTGCCGACGAAGCCGAATCTGCCTAAGCCAATCTGCATGAGGCTACCTGAAGACACCGTTTCAACAAGCGGACGCCAAATCCGGCTTTTCAGGTAGCCTTCAATTTATCCAAGCGCGGCATCCGGCCGCGTTTCTCAATAAAACAGGAGTAAATAATGTCTGCAATTACCGCAAAAATGGTTGCTGATCTGCGTGCCGCCACTGGCTTGGGCATGATGGAATGCAAAAAAGCCCTGGTGGAAGCCGACGGCGACATGGCCAAAGCTGAAGAAATCCTGCGCATTAAATCCGGCGCCAAAGCCAGCAAGCTGGCCGGCCGTACCGCTGCCGAAGGCGTGTTGGCTTATGCTATTGAAGGCAAAGTTGGCGCTTTGGTGGAAGTGAACTGCGAAACCGACTTCGTGGCCAAAGACACCGGCTTCATCGCCTTTGCCCAATTCGTAGCCAAAACTGTTGCTGAGAAAAAACCGGCCACTGTTGAAGCCTTGGCCGAATTGGTAGAAGGCGAGCGCAAAGCCGTGATTGCCAAATTGGGCGAAAACATTTCTGTACGCCGCTTTGAAATCATCGAAGCTGCCAACAGCCTCACCACCTACATCCACGGCGCTGCTGCCACTGAAGGCGTGCTGGTGGAGTACAAAGGTGATGAAACCACTGCCCGTCACGTTGGCATGCACATCGTGGCTTCTAAGCCACAATGTATTTCTGCCGAGCAGGTTGATCCCGAAGTGGTGGCTAAAGAGCGCCACATCTACACCGAGCAGGCGATTGCTTCAGGCAAGCCTGCCGAAATCGCTGCCAAAATGGTGGAAGGCCGCGTGAAGAAATTCTTGGCCGAAGTAACGCTGCTGGGCCAACCCTTCGTGATGAACCCTGATCAGACTGTTGAGCAGTTCCTGAAACAAGAGGGTACGGAGATCGTGAACTTCGTTCGCTTCAAAGTGGGCGACGGTATCGAGAAAAAAGAAGTGGATTACGCTGCTGAAGTGGCTGCTGCTGCTAAAGTGTAATTTTGCTTTATGAAAACAGCCTCCATTCCGTCGGGATGGAGGCTGTTTTATATTATACAGGGAGGACATTGGGTTTCAGGTAGCCCTAATGGTTTAACGGCCTAATTTGGATGAGCAAGTCGGAACATTACTTCTTCCTCGCACTGCGCTATACAATACATTTGCTGCGAGTCGCTGATGAACTAATAGCTTAGTTTATTATTTGCATAATGCCATGTTGTTACGCTTCTGTTGTAATATAACACTTTATTTTAAAATAGAAAATTTTGCCATTCAGGAAGAATAAAGATTCTAATGAATTGTTCGGAATTATCCGGACTCTTCCCCCCAACTAACCGATTATTTATCGGCAAACACATTAGGAGAGTATTATGAGCAAGACCATGAAAGCCATGACCTATTACGGCGAAAACGATGTCCGCTTCGAAGACCGCCCGGTTCCCACTATCATTGATCCTACCGATGCTATCATCCGCGTTACCAAAACCACTATTTGCGGTACGGATTTGGGTATCATGAAGGGCAAAAATCCGGAAATCGAAGCAGTTGCCCGCGAAAAAACCGGCAAATGGGAAGGCCGTATCCTAGGCCATGAAGCCATCGGCGTGGTGGAAGAAGTGGGCTCTGCCGTTAAAGACTTCAAAAAAGGCGATAAAGTCATCGTATCTTGCGTGAGCCGCTGCGGCACTTGCGACAACTGCCAGAAACAGCTCTACGCCCACTGCCGCAAAGAAGGCGGCTGGATTATGGGCTACATGATCGACGGTACCCAAGCCGAATACGTGCGCACTCCGTTTGCCGACAATTCGCTCTACCATCTGCCCGAAACCCTCAATACCGATGTGGCCGTATTCCTCTCCGACGCACTGCCCACCGGCCATGAAATCGGTGTGTAATACGGCCAGGTTAAGCCTGGTGATGCCATTGCCATCGTTGGCGTCGGCCCTGTGGGCATGGGTTGCCTGCTGACTGCCCAGTTCTACTCTCCGGCCACCATCATCGTGGTGGATATGGACGAAAACCGTCTGGCCATGGCTAAAGAAATGGGTGCCACCCACACAGTGAACCCGAACAAGGAAGATGCTGTGGCCAAGATTTTGGAAATTACCGGCGGCCGCGGCGTGGATTGCGCCATGGAAGCTGTGGGTTATCCTGCCACTTGGGATGTCTGCCAGAAAGTGGTGAAAGAAGGCGGCCACGTAGCCAACGTGGGCGTACACGGCAAATCTGTAGAGTTCGATTTGGCCAAACTGTGGATCAAGAACATCACCGTTACCACAGGCCTGGTAAACGCCAACACCACCGGCATGCTGCTGAAAGCCTGCGAATCCAGCAAACTGCCGATGGAAAAACTGGCTACCCACCGCTTTAAATTCAGCGAAATGGAAAAGCCTACGAGGTGTTCACACACGCTGCCGACACCAAAGCGATGAAAGTAATCATCGAAGTGTAAGCCGGTTCGCTTGCTGAAATGATAAGAGGCTACCTGAAAATTTTCAGGTAGCCTTTTGCTGTGCCTAAGCAGATATACACCAGACTGTGTGCTGCATGTGGTATAGCAATACAGCAAACCAAGCCAACACCGTAGGAAGAAATTACCGCCCCCGCTTTTTCCCGCCCGTCTGTTAAGCTAAAATACGCCCCGCCAAATCAAATGAAGGAAACCATAGCATGAACTTAACCGTTATCGATCATCCGCTGATCAAGCACAAAATCACCCTGATGCGCAAAGCCAACTGCAACACCTACCAATTCCGTACTTTGGTAAAAGAGTTGGCCCGCCTGATGGCCTATGAAGCCAGCCGCCATCTGGAAACCGAGTCGCTGACTATCGAAGGCTGGTGCGGCCGCATCGAAGGCGAGCAGATTAAAGGTAAAACCGTAACCGTGGTGCCGATTTTGCGCGCCGGTTTGGGCATGCTCGATGGCGTGCTCGATCTGTTGCCCACCGCCAAGATCAGCGTGGTCGGCCTGCAGCGCGACGAAGAAACCCTGCAACCGGTTTCCTATTTCGAGAAATTGGTGAGCAAAATGGACAAACGCCCGGCCATGATTCTCGACCCGATGCTCGCCACTGGCGGCTCGATGGTAGCCACTATTGATTTGCTGAAGAAAAAAGGCTGCCGCAACATCACTGCTCTGGTGCTGGTGGCTGCACCGGAAGGCGTGAAGTTGGTGAACGACAAGCACCCAGACGTGAAAATCTACACCGCCGCGCTCGACAGCCACCTCAACGAAAACGGCTACATCATCCCCGGCTTGGGCGATGCCGGCGACAAGATTTTCGGCACCAAGCAATCAGCTTGATTGCCCGATGCATTCGCCAATAGGCTACCTGAAAGTTGTGAAATCATTTTCAGGTAGCCTATAAACCAATCATCGTATTTCCCGCCAAGGCTACCTGAAAAAGTGGGCAAACCGTTTTCAGGTAGCCTGAATTGCCACTTGGCAGACTCCACCGAACGACGATAGTTAAAGCAATTATTCCCCTCCAGCAGGCAGGAATCAGTGTTTGAGCTATCCCGGAAAACAACGCCATGGTCTCCACCCTCACACTCCTCTCCCTTGCCGCCACCGGCTTTCTCGGCGGCGGCCATTGCGCCGGCATGTGCGGCGGTTTGAGCACCGCTTTTGCTTTGCAGTTGCCGCCACAGGTGGGGCGCGTGAAGATGATTGTGCTGATGAACCTCGGGCGCATCGGCAGCTACACCTTGATCGGCCTCTTGCTGGGCGCGCTGGGGCAGTTCGGCATTTCGCTGGATCAAACCCGCCTGTTGCAACACGTCCTGTTTGCCGCCGCCAACCTGCTGCTGCTGTTTATCGGCCTATATCTGGCCGGGCTCAACGCCTATGCCGCGCAGGTGGAAAAGCTCGGGCGGCCGGTGTGGCGGCGGCTCAATCCGCTGCTCAACCGACTTTTGCCTATCCAAAATACTCCTGCCTGCTTCGGCGTCGGCCTGCTGTGGGGCTGGCTGCCGTGCGGCATGGTGTACAGCGCTTCGCTGTATGCGCTGGGCAGCGGCAAAGCGGCGGATGGGGCGCTGATGATGCTGGCCTTCGGCTTGGGCACGCTGCCGAACCTGCTGGCGATGGGGCTATTTGCCAACCAACTCAAAGGCCTGCTGCAACATCCGCATTTCCGGCTGGTAGCCGGGCTGAGTGTCAGCCTGTGGGCGGCATGGCAGCTGTGGCATGGGGTGGCGGTTTGGCTGCAGGCTGGCTGATCAGTTTGAAACAGCTACGGCGCAATAACAGCCGGATAACTGCACTTCTCCCATATCGGGGAACAGTTATCCGGCTGTTTGTATTCGGCCGGCTAGCGGCGGCGACGCATAATTAAAGGCTACCTGAAAGTTATTCGCTTGCTGCTTTTCAGGTAGCCGGATAGGCTAGGGGGCTTATATCAGATCAGCATCTGTTGTAAATCAAAATTGCGTTGGCTCGCCGAGCTGTAAAGCGTGCATTCCCTGTGGCTCTCCGTCTTATTTAAATCCACACTATCCTTGCCGCCGCGCCTGGAAAAATCGTTGCAACAGCTGCGCACTTTCCGCTGCCAACACGCCGCCTTGCACGGCGGTGTGCGGGTTGAGCTGTTTGTTGGCAAACAGGTCGAGCACGCTGCCGGCAGCACCGGTTTTTGGCTCGGCAGCCGCGTAAATCAGGCGGCGGATTCTCGATTGCATGATGGCACCGGCACACATGCTGCACGGCTCGAGGGTAACGTATAAATCGCAGCCGTCCAGCCGGTAGTTGCCCAAGCGGCGGCCGGCTTCGGTAAGTGCGGCGATTTCGGCATGGCGGCACACGCTGTGTTCGGCCACGCAGGCATTGGCGCCGCGCCCGATGATTTCGCCCCGGCACACCACCACCGCGCCCACCGGCACTTCGCCTGCGGCCAAGGCCTGCTCGGCCAGTTGCAATGCCTGCCGCATCCAGTGTTCGCTTTCTTTTCGCGGCGGAAACAGGGCAACCGGGCGGTGGGCACGCAGTTTGGCGCGCCATATGGCTTGTTCATCTGCATTCAGGTAACCTTCCCGCCCTTCGGCCAACAATACCAGCTGCCACAGCGTAGATTCGGTCACGGTGAGACCGCTGGCTTTGAGCAGCAGGAAAGCGGTGGCGGGCGTGGTGCGGCGCAGCTCGGCGGTGTCTGCTATGCCCAGTTCGAGCAGCGCTTGCCGAGTTTTGGGAGCAAGCGGAGGCGTGGTGAGCGGGATGGCGTGCATAATGGACGAGAATAATGATCGAATGGGCAGCATCATAATTGCGCATCTACAGTTGAGGCAAGACGGGAGGCTACCTGAAAGGGTAGAGTAGGGTTCAGGTAGCCTCAATTCCCAGCGGCAAGCCTTGCAAGGCTGTTGGCAAATCGGGTAGGATTGGCCGCTTTTCGATGGCCGGCTTTTGCCCAGCATCGCTTTATTTTCACGCAAACGGCCTGGCGCCGTTTTGCATAATATGGGCGCTTATGTCTGATTTATTTCACTTTCCCACTTTCGACGAACAGTATCCCAATCTGCGCGAACGGGGCATCCGCAAATATGCGGTGGTGTATCTGCGCGACCAAATCCAACGCCTGCTGGCGCGGCAGCAATGCGAAGCGTTTACCGCCTTCATCAACCAGCATCCGATGTGGGCACCGATTTTCCAACACAATCCCTATGCCGCCCGCGCCGTGCTGGATACTTATGCCGACAACCGCTTCGGTAAAGACGAACGATTGCGGGCCGTAATCAACAACTTCACCTTGGCGCAAAATAAGCCTTCCGCTGCCAAGTGGCAAGAGCTGGTGGCACAGCGCACAATTGTGCTCAACCATCCCACGCCGGAGCTCTCCATCAGTTTGAATATCAACCATAAAGACCCGTTGGAAGGTTTCTTTTTGGTGAGCCTGCAAAGCACCGAGCGCAGCCGTATTTACGATGCCGTGTTCAGCTTTATCGCGCCCAACGGCCTGCTGATTACCTCCATCCAAGGCCCGCACAGCAGCGATGCCCCCGAGCTCATCCGCCACACCACCAAGCAGCTGCACGGCGTGCGGCCGATGTTTATGATGGTGAACGTATTCAAGCTGATGGCTGCCGAACTCGGCTGCGAGCTCTACGGCATTCCGCACAAAAGCCAGGCCAAATTCCGCTGGAACGACTCCAGCCGCCTGCTGTTCAACTACGATGCCTTCTGGCAGGAAAACCAAGGCAGCCTCGATGCCAACGGCTATTGGCGGTTGCCCACCCAGATCGAGCGCACGCCGCTGGAAGAAGTGCAAAGCAAAAAACGCTCTATGTATCGCAAACGTTATGAAATGTTGGATACGCTGGAGCAGGATATCCGCCGCTTCTTCCGTTCGGAAAGTTGATTATTGAGCAGCACAGTGTGCACATTATGTTCCAGGTAGCCTCCAAACCAGTGAGAGGCTTACCTGAAACATATCTGCCACCCCAAAACCAAGCCATGTCTGTTCAGGCAGCCTGCCTTATTATTGAGAGGCTACCTGAAAAATACAGGGCTTGGCTTTATTGGTTTAAACCGTTTTGCCTTTGTATTCGCACAAATCGTATACGATGCATTCGTGGCACAGGGGCTTTTGCGCCTTGCAGGTGTAGCGGCCGTGCAGGATGAGCCAGTGGTGGGCATTGAGCAGGAATTCTTTGGGCACGAAGCGCATAAGTTTGTCTTCCACTTCGCGTACGTTTTTGCCGGGGGCAAGATTCATGCGGTTGGCCACGCGGAAAATGTGGGTGTCCACGGCCATGGTCGGTTGGCCGAAGGCGGTGTTGAGCACGACGTTGGCGGTTTTGCGGCCGACGCCGGGCAGCTCTTCGAGCGCTTCGCGGGTATTCGGCACTTCGCCGCCGTGCTTTTCCAGGAGCAGGCGGCAGGTTTGCATAATGTGTTTGGATTTAGTTTGGTAGAGGCCGATGGTACGGGTATATTCCATCAGCTTTTCCAGGCCTAAATCGAGGATGGCTTGCGGAGTGTTGGCCACGGCAAAGAGTTTGGCAGTGGCTTTGTTGACGCCTTTATCGGTGGCTTGGGCGGAAAGCAGCACGGCGATGAGCAGCTCGAAGGGGCTGTGAAACACCAGCTCGGTGGTGGGGTTGGGGTTGGCGTCGTGCAGGCGCTGGAAGATTTCGCGGCGTTTTTGCGGGTTCATGTTTGACAGAGATGATGTTTATATAGTGGATTAACAAAAATCAGGACAAGGCGGTGAGCCGCAGACAGTACACACGTTACGGTAAGGCGAGCCAACGCTGTACTGGTTTTTTTAATTTACTATAACTTACTGGATAAGCTGTAGAAATATTTTCAGGTAGCCTTAATTGAGGCTACCTGAAAACGTTGCGGGCTTGGGCAACGGTTAAGTGCCGCTGCTCACGCGCAGTTTTTGGCCGGGGTGCAGCACGCTGTTGCTCAAGTTGTTGCTGCGCTTGATGTCGGCCACGGAGGTATTGTAGCGGCGGGCGATGGATTGCAGGGTATCGCCGCTGCGCACGGTGTGGGATACGGTTTGCTGGCGGCTGTTTCTACCATTGCGATCGTTGGTGGCGCGATTATTACGCTCGTTGCCGCGTTCGTTGCGGCTGTTGGGTTTGTTGTCGGCATGGCGGTTGGCAGCCTGTTGATTGCTGCCGCCGCTCACGTGCAATACTTGACCTGGATGGATGTTGTTGCCGCGCAGATTGTTGGCGCGGCTGAGTTCGGCCATATCTACGTTGTAGCGGCGGGCAATGGAATACAGTGTTTCACCGGCCTGCACTTTGTGGGTGACGGTTTGTGCGCCACGGCGGTTGGCCTGCTGTTCTTGGCGGGCCGCGCGGCGTTGGTTGTTGCCAGTGTTGGCGGCCAGCTGGTCGAAGCCGACGTTGTTGGCGCGGCGCGCCTCAGCTTGGGCTTGGCGGCGGGTTTCCTGGGCTTCGGTTTGGGCTAAGGAAGCGCGCACGGCGGCTGCGGCGCTATTGCCGTTGTCGGCTTCGTCGGCAGGCGGGGTGTCGTTTGCCACGCTGTCGTTGTTGGCCAAGGACATCAACGGATCGGGCTGGAGATTGCTGTCGTCGGTAAGCTCGTCGGTTTCAGGTAGCCTGTCTGCGGAGGTAGTGATGTTGCCGGATACAACAGGCTGGGCTACAGATTGGGCAGCCGTTTGGGTAATCGTTGGAGCCGAGGCTACCTGAATATCGGGCGCGCTGATTATGCGCGGCGCAGGCTCGGCAGGGCGGGGGCTATTGGCAGCCAACGCGGCAAAAGCGGCAGGGGCTGGGTTTGTTGCCTGCTGTACGGGCGCACGAACGGGCTCGGGCAGGCGGGCCGGTTGGGCTGAGGCTACCTGAACGGGGGCGGGCGGTGTGACAACAGGCTGGGCAGCCGGTTTGGCAGCAGCCACGGTGCTGGTGCGTTCGGCTATGTTCTGGCTGTTGCGGCGAATAAGGTTGCCCAGCGGGTCGTCGCCGGCGGGCTTGTTATCAGCCAGCATCTGCACGCCGCGGCCGAGCTGGCTGTTATTCAGGCTGTTTTTGGCCACGAGGATAGGCAGGCCGGCACGGATGGTATTGCTGCTCAAGCCGTTGGTGCGGCGCAGGTCGGCCACGCTCACACCGTTGCGGTCGGCAATATCGCTGAGGGTGGTGGCGCCATCAGAGCGCAGGATGTCGTAGGAGAGCAGGGACTCTTTGGGCGCATTGCGCAGGTTGCGCTCGAAGGCGTTTACCGCACCTACGGGCAGAAGCAGTTTGCGTTGGCCGTTTTCGGGCAGGAACACGGGCACTTTGAAGCTGGGGTTGAGCGCTTCAAATTCGGCTTGGCTGATGTTGGCCAGGCGGGTGATGGCGTTAATGTCCATCGGGCTGTCGATGCTGATGGCTTCGAAATAGGGCTTATTTTCGATGTTGGAAAGGTTTAAGCCGAATACTTGCGGGTTGCTCACGAGGTTGCGCACGGCCAGTAGTTTGGGCACGTAATTGCGCGTTTCGTTGGGCATATTGAGGTTTTCATATACCGGCTCGAGCCCCTGGCTGCGGGCGCGGTTCACGGCACGGCTCACGTTGCCTTCGCCCCAGTTGTAGGCAGCCAATGCGAGCGACCAGTCGCCGAACATATTATGCAGATATTGCAGATAGTTCAGCGCGGCATTGGTGGAAGCGTAGATGTCGTGACGGCCATCGTAAATATTGTTTTGCGCCAGGCCGTAGTGGCGGCCAGTGGCGGGCATAAACTGCCACAAGCCGGAGGCGCCCACATGTGAGCGGGCTTTGGTAACGAATGCACTCTCGATAAACGGCAACAAGGCAATTTCGGAGGGCATATTGCGCTTTTCCACTTCGGAGAGAATGTGGTAAAGATAGGGGCGGCTGCGCTCTACGGTGCGGTTGAAATAGGCGCTGCGGGTGCTGTAGTAGGTTTCGTGGCGGCGAACGATTTCCGGGTTGACTTCGCTCATGCGGAAGTCTTGCCGCATACGTCCCCACAGATTGTTGTGATGGGAGGATGGATTGCGCAGAATAGCAGCGTTGAGATTGGTGATGGAGGCGGCAATCTGCTCCGGCGTATAAGTTTGGGCGAGGGCAGAAGCCGGGATTCCCAGGCTTAAAATGGCCAAGGAAAGAAATTTCAATTTACTCATGGCAGAGGAATGAGTCCGTCGTGGTTAACGTTATGATTGGATAAATTTTTTTGGATATTAAAGGCTGGGCGGAAATAGTGTCAAGCCGCAGCTGGGCACTTTGCCGATACGGCATGTGCAAAGATAGAATGATAACACGAGAGGGCGCCCAAACTCTCTTTTCCGGCAGGTTTCTTTACGCTGTATTTTGCAAAATTTTGTTTGACCGGTATGATGGCTGGCAGAATGAGGAGGCGGCATGATAGAAGAACACAGGTTGGCCGAATGGCTGGACAACACCGCCACAGGAGGCTACCTGAAAACAGCGGAACAGACATTTTTTGCTACGCATACGGCCAATCCATATGGCACCACCGTGGTCGCTTCGCTCTGCTGCTGGGATGGCTGGCCGCAGCAGGTGGTGCGGCTGGGGCAGGGTAGGGCGCAGGCAGATGTGGTGTGTGCCCTGCCGCAACTGCCACTGTTGTCAGGTAGCGTGCAAACTTTGCTGCTGCCGCACGGTTTGGAATTATGCGCGCAGCCGGAAGAGTTGCTGCGGGAGTGTTTCCGCGTATTGCTGCCCAATGGCAAGTTGGTACTCAGCGGGTTTAACCCGTATTCGCTGTGGCGCTTCGGGCTACCTGAAAAACAACTCGGCCTGCGCGCCCATGCTCTGCCGTTGCCGAAAGTGCAGCGGATGCTTGCTGAGGCCGGTTTCAGGCCGGATACGGGGCGGTTTATGGCCTATGTGCCGCCATGGGAGAGCGAGCGGACGCTGCAGCGATGGCAGTTTATGGAGCTGGCGGGCAACCGCTGGTGGCCGGCAGCTGCTGCGGCTTATGGCTTGGCAGCAGTGAAAACAGTGTACCCGCTTACCCCGTTGCGCGAAAAGGCCGGCAAACTGCGGGGCGAAGGCTTTTCATTGTTGCCGGGAAATTGCCGGCAGGGCTAGGGCAGAAAATGGTTGTGTTGCTATTGGCGTTTTAGTATAATTCCACTCCTTACCTCGGAAAGGTGGATGAGTGGTTGAAGTCGCACGCCTGGAAAGCGTGTATACGTGAATAGCGTATCGAGGGTTCGAATCCCTTCCTTTCCGCCAGAATATTTTTGCAGGGCATCGGCTTTGCAAAGCCAAGAATAAAAACAGCCGGCCACACCGCCAGGCTGTTTTTTTGTATCTATTTCAGCCAAATAGGCTACCTGAAAGGAGATTCCATGCATTTTGATACTGAAATCATCCACAGCAGCTACAACCCTGATGAGCACAACCGCGCCATCATGCCGCCGATTTATCAAAACAGTATGTTTGCCATGCACCAAATTGGCGAAAACATCCCCTACCGCTATTCCCGCCTCGCCAATCCCACGCGTAAAATTTTGGAAGACACCGTGGCCGAATTGGAGCACGGTTGCGCCGGCTTCGCCTTCGGCAGCGGCATGGCCGGCATCGATGCCGTATTCCGCACCGTATTGCGTCCCGGCGACACCATCATCGCCGTGGCCGATATCTACGGCGGCGCCTACGACCTGCTCACCGAAGTGTATGCCCAATGGGGCGTAAACGTCGTATTCGCCGACCTCACGCTACCTGAAAACCTAGATAAGCTTTTGGCCGAACACAAAGTAAAACTCGTGTGGCTGGAAAGCCCCAGCAATCCGCTGCTGCGGCTGGTGGACATCCCTTTGTTGGCACAAAAAGCCAAAGCCGCCGGCGCGGTGGTGGGCATCGACAACACCTTCGCCACTCCCTATCTGCAAAACCCGCTCGATATGGGCTGCGACATTGTGTTCCATTCTGCCACCAAATACCTCTGCGGCCATTCCGATGTGCTGATGGGCATTGTGGTGGCTAAGGAAGAAGCCTTGGCCAAACGCCTGCAAAGCATCATGGTGAACACCGGCGGCATTGCCGGGCCGATGGATTGCGCCCTTGTGTTGCGCGGCATCAAGACCCTCTCCGTGCGCATGAAGCAGCATCTGGCCAACGCTGCCGAGCTCGCCCGCCGCTTGGAACAACATCCCGCCGTGGCTAAAGTGTTCTATCCGGGCCTGTCCAGCCATGAGCACCACGAATTAGCCAAACGCCAAATGCGCGGCTTCGGCGGCGTGGTGTCGGTATATTTGAAGAAAGACGGCCAAGCCGCTGCCGATTCCGTTATCCGCAATCTCAAACTGCTGCACATGGCCGCCAGCCTCGGCGGCGTGGAAAGCCTGGTGAACCATTCCTTCAGCCAGTCGCACAGCGGCATGAGCCCGACGGTGAAAGAAAAACTCGGTATCCGCGAAGGCCTGCTGCGCTTCTCCGTGGGCATTGAGGACATTGAAGACATTTGGCGCGACATCGATACCGCATTGAATACCACGCTGTAACGCGCCTGCCAAAATGGCAAACAGGCTACCTGAAAATTGTGCTGCATGGCCTTTCAGGTAGCCTTTTATAGTGGATTAAATTTAGATCAGGACAAGGCGGCGAGCCGCAGACAGTACACACGTTACGGCAAGGCGAGCCAACGCTGTACTGGTTTTTGTTAATTCACTATATCTGCCGCCACATTCCCCGAAGCCAGCCCAATCCGCTACAATACGCCCTTTCCCAATAGCGGATTCACTGCGTTTTGCCATGGCATCAGCTTGCCTGGCATCGAAAGCCGGTTAATCCTCTATCTATCTCATTCCGAAAGCCAACATCATGACCATCAAAACCCGTTTCGCCCCCAGCCCCACCGGCTACCTGCATATCGGCGGCGTACGCACCGCGCTGTATTCCTGGGCATTTGCCAGACACCACGGTGGCGAATTCCTGCTGCGTATCGAAGACACCGATTTGGAACGCTCCACCGCCGAGTCTGTGCAAATCATCCTCAACGGCATGCAATGGGTAGGCCTGCACGCCGACAATGCCGATAATATCGTTTACCAAACCCAAAATTTCCAGCGCTACAAAGAGTTAATCCAACAACTGCTGGATTCCGGCCACGCCTACCATTGCTATTGCAGCAAAGAAGAATTGGAGCAGATGCGTGAAAAAGCCGAACGCGAAGGCACGGCCACTTACGACCGCCGCTGGCGGCCGGAAGCCGGTAAAACGCTGCCGGAAATTCCCGCCGGGGTAGAACCCGTGGTCCGCTTCAAAATGCCAACCGACGGTGTAACCAGCTGGAACGATTTGGTGAAAGGCGAAATCAGTATTCCCAACGCCGCGCTAGACGACCTCATCATCGCCCGCGCCGACGGCACGCCCACCTACAACTTCTGCGTGGTGGCCGACGATATGGACATGGGCATCACCCACGTTATCCGCGGCGACGACCATGTGAACAACACGCCGAAGCAAATCAATATTTTCAAAGCCCTCGGCGCCACCCCGCCCGAATACGCCCACCTGCCCATGATTCTGAACGAGCAGGGCAAGAAAATTTCCAAACGCAGCGGCGACACCGTGGCGATTACCGAATACGAAGATCTGGGCATTCTGCCCGAAGCCCTGCTCAATTACCTCGCCCGCTTGGGCTGGGCGCACGGCGACGACGAGTTTTTCAATATGGAGCAGTTCGTGCAATGGTTTGAGCTGGAACACGTTTCTTCCTCCGCCAGCCGCATGGATGCAAAAAAACTGTATTGGATCAACGCCGAACACATCAAAGCCACAAGCAACGCCGAACTGGCCAAACTGGTGCTGCCGCGCTTGGAAAAACAAGGTGTTGCGGTTTCAGGTAGCCCCAAGCTGGAAGACGTGCTGGCACTGGTGAAAGACCGCGCCCACGATTTGAACGCGCTGGCCGCCGAATGCGCCTACTTCTACCGCAAAGCCGTGCCGCTGGAAGCCGATGTGGCCAAACATTGGGATGGCGAAGCTCCCGCCCGAATGCAGCGTTTCGCCGAAAAACTAGCCGAGCTGGCAGAACAGGATTGGACGGCAGAAAACATCCACGCTTTGTTCCCACCGTTCTGCGAAGCCGAAGGCATCAAAATGGGCAAACTCGGTATGCCGCTGCGCCTGGCGGTGTGCGGCACCGCCAAAACGCCGAGCGTGGATGCCGTGTTGGCCTTAATCGGCAAAGAAGAAGTGTTGCGCCGTATCCGCGAATCGGCTTAAGCCTGCGAAAGGCTACCTGAAAGCGGTCATTCTGTTTCAGGTAGCCTCCATCACATCATGAATCAACTCATCCTCGATTTTCCCGCTGCCCCGCCGAGTTTCGATACCTTTCTCGGCCAGGGCAACCGCGAGCTGTTGCAAGTTTTGCGCGAGCAACGCGAGCCCTTTGTGTATGTGTGGGGGCCGGCCGGCGCCGGCAAAAGCCATTTGCTCCAAGCCTGGGCGGCGCAGGCCGAAGCGGCCGGATTGAGCGCACGCTACCTGAATGCTGCCAACGAGCCATTGCACGAGATGCCGCCGGCAGGCTGCCATCTCGCCCTCGACCAAATCGACAGCCTAGATGCCGACGGCCAAGCCGAATTGTTCAATTTCTGCAACCACATCCGCCAAAGCCGGCAGGGCGCGCTCCTGATTGGCGCCAGCGTGCCGCCACCGCGCTTAGCCGTGCGCGAAGACCTGCGCACCCGTATGGGTTACTGCCTGGTGTATGAAATCAAACCGCTCAGCGACGAAGAAAAAATCGCCGCCTTGGTTGAAGCCGCCCGCCTCCACCAAATCCGCATTTCGCCCGATATTTTCCGCTACCTGCTGCACCACTGGCGGCGCGACATCGGCAGCCTGATGGCCATGCTCGACGCGCTCGACCGCCACGCCCTAGCCAGCCACCGCCCCATCACGCTGCCCTTGCTCAAACAACTGCTGCAACAGGATATTTAAACCAATGAACCTCGCCATCTTCGACCTCGACCACACCCTCATCAACTGTGATTCCAGCAGCGAATGGAGCAATTTCTTGCATGAAAAAGGCATCTTCAGCGATGCCGATATGCAGCGCCACCAAGCGTTCGACCAAGACTACCGCAAAGGCTGCCTCGATCTCGATGCCTATCTCGCATTCGTCCTGCGCCCGTTGGCCGAATACAGCCGTGCCGAGTTGGACGAAATGCACCGCGAGTTCATGCAGCGTATCCGCCCAAGTATTACCCAAATGGCCAAAATGCTGGTCGATAGCCACCGTGATGCCGGCGACACACTGCTGTTGATTTCCGCCACCAACGAATTCATCATCACCCCTATCGCCCGCGAATTCGGCATTGAAAACATCATCGGCATCAGCCTTGAAACCAATGATGAAGGCAACTACACCGGCCGCCCGATAGGCACGCCCAGTTTCCAAGAGGGTAAAGTCACCCGCCTGCACCAATGGCTGGCCGAACGCGGCCAAAGCCAGGCCGACTACGAAAAAGTTTATTTCTACAGCGATTCCCGCAACGACCTGCCGCTCTTGGAACAGGTAAACCAACCCGTAGCCGTTAATCCCGATCCAGTGCTCACCCTCACCGCCGCACAGCGCGGCTGGCCGATTTTGGATTTTGTGTGATGATGCTAGCGGCTTAGCCGCAGCATGAAAAAGGCTACCTGAAAATCTTATTGCCAAGGTTTTCAGGTAGCCTTTGGTTTTTATCTATTCCAAACGGCTAATCCACTTCCCGCTCGTGCGGCAGGCGGCCGGCCCAGTCGCTGGCGAACTGGTAGGCGGTGCGGCCGGAGCGGCTGCCGCGCATCTGTGCCCATTGGAGGGCGGCGCGGCGGGCGGTGTCGCCCAGCGGCAGGCCGGCATCGGCCAGCCAGCTTTCGGCAGCGGCGAGGTAGTCTTCTTGGCTGAAGGGGTAGAAGCTGAGCCAAAGGCCGAAGCGGTCGGAGAGGGAGACTTTTTCTTCCACGGCTTCCTGCGGGTGTACTTCGCCGCGCTCGCCGGTGCGGGCAAGGTTGTCGGCCATGTGCTCGGGCATGAGGTGGCGGCGGTTGGAGGTGGCATACACCAATACGTTGTCGGCGCGGCGGGAGAGGCCGCCGTCCAGCGCGGTTTTGAGGGCTTTGTAGCTGTCTTCGCCGTCTTCAAAGGAGAGGTCGTCGCAGAAAACGATGAATTTTTCGCTGCGTGGGGCGAGTAAATCGAGCAGGGCGGGTAGGCCGGCCAGGTCGTGTTTGTCCACTTCAATCAGGCGCAGGCCGCGCTCGGCGTATTCGTGCAGCAGGGCTTTAATGAGCGAGGATTTGCCCGTGCCGCGCGCGCCGGTGAGGAGGGCGTTGTTGGCTGGGCGGCCGGCTAGGAATTGCTCGGTGTTGCGCACCAGGCGCTGGGTTTGCGGGCTGATGGCACACAGGCGGGCGAGGGGAAAAGTGTGCGGGCGGGGCAGGGCGGTGAGCAAGCCGCCGTTGCCGTGTTTCTGCCAGCGGAAGGCGATGGCTTGCCAATCGGGTTCGCGCTGTTCGGGCGGCAGGATTTGGTCGAGGCGGCGCAGTACGGAGGCAGCCTGGGTGAGGAAGGGTTTGAGTTTCATGATGGGGTTGGATGGCTGGTTATCAAAGGAGGGAAGGCTACCTGAAAATGGCGGCACGGCACAAGGGGCAGGGCGGCGATAGCCGGTTGCTATGGCAATGGAAATTGTCATTTGCCCGCCCTGGCAGTATCATTGCCCATTTTTCAAGAAAGCCGCCATGAGCACCGTATTGATTCAAGACTACCTGCGCACCCAAGGCCTGAAACTGCCGGCAGAGGCGGTGCAGATCGCCATGCTCACTGCCAGTAGCGTGATGGCAGCGGGCAGGGCGGAGATTGAGCCGGAAATCCTGTGGTATCGCGGTGCAGACGGCGCATTGGAGCAACATCTGCCGCGCAACGAAGCGCACCACGCCCGGCTGCGCCAAATCTTTATGGCGCTCGATTCCGCCTACACCGCCAGCCCCTGCCGCAGTGCCGCCGTGTATCTGCTGCACACACCAGGCAGCCTGTTGCACCTGGTGGCACAAGGCAAGCCGTTGGAAAAGCTGCTCGCGGTAGAGCAAGACTTAGAAGCCGCACACACTGTCCACCTGGCCACACGCAGCGCGCAAACTGGCTGGCTGAACCAAATAGACGACGTCGCCCAATGGCTGCAAAACGGCGACCTCGCCGGCAGCCGACACCGCCCCGGCAGCCAGCTGGCCGTGCCGGTATGCGCCGAAAACGGCCGCGTGCTCGGCGTGGTGTATCTCGAGCATGGCCACACCGCCGCCTTCGACGAAGCCGCCCAAAGTATCTGGGTCGGCCTGGCTCTCGCCCTGACCGAACCGCTTGCCGCCTTGTTGCAACCGGAAGAAGCCACCGAATAAAGGCTACCTGAAAAATTAAAAATAACCATTCCACGCACAACACAATAAGTAACCACCATGACCCCGCTAAAATTCATCGCAGCCTGCCGCCTGCCCACCGAATACGGCATCTTCACTATGCACGGTTTCGAAGAGCCCAGCGGCCAAGAACACATTGCCCTGAGCATGGGCGACATCGCCAACGGCGAGCCCGTGCTCTCCCGCATCCATTCCGAATGCCTCACCGGCGACGCGCTGTTTTCGCAAAAATGCGACTGCGGCCCCCAGCTGCAAGCCGCCATGCAGGCCGTGCAGCGCGAAGGGCGCGGCGTGATTGTGTATCTGCGCCAAGAAGGGCGCGGCATCGGCCTGATCAATAAAATCCGCGCCTATGCGCTGCAAGACCAAGGCCTCGACACCGTAGAAGCCAACCTCGCCCTCGGCTTGCCCATAGACGCCCGTGATTTCAGTTTGGCCCAAGCTATCTACCAACACCTCGGCGTCCACTTCATCCGCCTGCTTACCAATAATCCCGATAAAATCAACAAGATGGAGCAAAGCGGCATTAAAATCACCGAACGCGTGCCGCTCTTGGTGGGCCAAAACCGCGAAAACACAGGCTACCTGCAAACCAAAGCCGCCAAACTCGGCCATTTGATCGACAACTGATTTTTCAGGTAGCCTCCTGCCCAAGGCCACCTGAAACCTAAAATCCACCCAACAAAGGCAACTTCCATGACCCTCCGCATCGGACAAGGCTACGACGTCCACCAGCTCGTGCCCGGCCGCCCGCTCATTCTCGGCGGCGTAACCATCCCCTTTGAAAAAGGCCTGCTCGGCCATTCCGATGCCGACGCCCTGCTGCATGCCATCACCGATGCCCTGCTTGGAGCCGCCGCCTTGGGCGATATTGGCACCCACTTCCCCGACTCCGCCGCCGAACATAAAGACGCCGACAGCCGCGCCCTGTTGCGCCAAACCTACGCTGCTGTGCAAGCCCAAGGCTGGCGCGTAGTGAACGTGGACAGCACCATCATCGCCCAGCAGCCCAAATTGCGCCCCCATATCGACGCCATGCGCGCCAACATCGCTGCCGACTTGGGGCTGGCTGAGAACTGCGTCAATATCAAAGGCAAAACTAACGAAAAACTCGGCTACCTCGGCCGCATGGAAGGCATCGAAGCCCAAGCCGTGGTGCTGCTGGAAAGGGCTGGCGGATAAACCCCGAATTCCGAGTATAAAAACGAAAAACTAGCGGGAGGGGTGCGGATTTGCCAAGCCGCCCGTTTTTCAGGTAGCCTCAAGCCCCATCAGGCTACCTGAAACCGGATTTGCCCCTTCTTTCCTTTTCAGGTAGCCTCTTTGCCACCAGCCGGAAAGGCCGCACGATGAAATTCACCAATCTCCACCAAAACTTTATCCTCCTCGCCCCGTTCAGCATCAAGCAACACCTTGAAAACCGTGCCTTCTGGCCCACCTTCATCAACGAAATCACTCCCTTCGCCGGAAAAATCAAAGGAATACCGCGCATCGGCGCCGGCCAGTATGACGGCAACGGGAAAGTCAAACTCGGCCGTCTATCGTGGTGCGCGGAAATATTGCAGAAACTTGCCGATAACTACTACCTCAGCGCCCAGCCGGAAGCCTTTGAATTTTCCTACCTCAATGCCGATTTCCCCAGCCCCGTTACCTGTTCCAAGCAAGACACCACACCGGCACTTACCCTGATGCTGGATGACGCCAGTTACGTCGGCCTGCCGCAGAGCGGCCTGCTGCTCAGCTTCCGCCAAGATTATTTCGACGAACTGGGCGAAACTGTTGTGTACGAATTGCTCGACCGCCTCAGTGCGCTGCTGCAAGCCGGTTTGCGCCTGCGGAAACAAACGCAATACGGCCTACCCCTGCAATGAAGGCCTTTCCGGCGCATGGCAAGACTGCATCATGGATTTATTCCCCTCCCATGCCGCCGAGCTGACGAAAAAAGGCTGGGAAATTAAAAAAGATTTTGCCGGCTGGGCAAAGTTCTAAATCCCGTCCGCCAAAGCAAAAGAGCAGGGCGGCCGCATACCCAAACTCCCGCCCGCATAGTAGAATAAGGCTACCTGAAACGAAGCCAAGCCCACCAATCACGATAACAGGAGAACACTATGTCCGCCCAAGACCAACTCAAACGCACCGCCGCCCAAAAAGCCCTCGAATTCGTGCCCGAAAATGCCTACATCGGCATCGGCACCGGCAGCACCGTAAACTTTTTCATCGAAGAGCTGGCCAATAGCGGCATCCGCATCAAAGGTGCCGTTTCCACCTCCAAAGCCACCAGCGAACTCTTGAAACAACACGGCATTCCCGAAGTGCCGCTCACCGAAGCCGCCGAGCTGCCCGTGTATATCGACGGCGCCGACGAAGTCAACCACAGCCTGCAAATGATTAAAGGCGGCGGCGGTGCGCTGTTGGCCGAAAAAATCGTGGCCAGCGCCGCCGAAAAATTCGTTTGTATCGTAGATGAGAGCAAATACGTTTCCAGGCTGGGCAAATTCCCACTGCCGATCGAAATCATCCCTGCCGCCCGCTCGCTGGTATCGCGCCAGCTGCTCAAATACGGCGGCAGCCCGCAGCTGCGCTTGAATTTCACCACCGACAGCGGCCACAAAATCATCGATGTGCACAATATGCCCATCAACGAGCCACTCAAACTGGAAGACGAACTCAACCGCATCCCCGGCATCGTGGAAAACGGCCTGTTCGCCCGCCATCCCGCCCACGTGCTGATTATCGGCCGGGCAGAAGGCGCAGAAGTGATCAAAATCGGCAGCTGATTGCAGCCGTTTGGCCGGGTAGGGCGGTAGGCTACCTGAAAATGGCAGCCTGCAATAGGGGCGCAAACTTGCCCCAGGCTGGCGCACAACCGCACGCGCTCGCCTGGATATTTCCATATTTCAGGTAGCCTCAAGCAGCATTCATCAGGCTACCTGAAAACATCAAGCCAATTGAAAATACGCAATCTTTACGCAGGAAGACAAGTTTCTGCATATCCATCACCAGCTCAATCCATCAGAAAGGAAACGCATGAAACTGCAAGATAGAGTCATCCTGATTACCGGCGCATCACAAGGCCTTGGGGCAGAAGCCGCCCGCGCCTGTGCCGAAGCCGGCGCCACCGTAGTGTTGGTGGGGAGGCATCAGAAAAAGCTGGAAAAAGTGTACGACACCATCGTTTCCGCCGGCTGTCCCGAGCCCTTTGCCGTGGTGTTCGACTTGATGGCCGCTGAAGAACAGGAATACGAACGCCTGGCCAAAGCCGTGGCCGAAGCCACTGGCGGCCGTCTCAACGGCATCATTCATAGTGCCGCCTATTTTTACGCACTCTCGCCGCTCGAATTCCAAACTGTGGCTGAGTGGGTAAACCAATACCGCATCAACACCGTCGCTCCCATGGCGCTCACCCGCGCCTGCCTGCCTATGCTGCAGGCCGCCTCCGACGCATCGGTGGCCTTTATCGGCGAGAGCCACGGTGAAACCCCGCAAGCCTACTGGGGCGGCTTCGGCGCCTCCAAAGCCGCTTTGAACTATTTGTGCAAAGTTGCCGCCGATGAATGGGCGCGTTTTCCCAATCTGCGCGCCAATGTACTCGTTCCCGGCCCCATTAACTCCCCACAACGCATGAAAACCCATCCCGGCGAATCCCGCAGCGAACGCCGCGAATTAAGCGAACTCGCCCCTGAGTTTGTGTATTGGATGAGCGAGGAAAGCAAAGGCCGCAGTGGCGAGATTGTGTATCTATAAGTAGTTTAAATTGGTGCAGCAGATTTTCAGGTAGCCTGATTGCATGTGAGAAGGCTACCTGAAAATTTTCGCTGCCTTGCAGATTGTTTACCACCAGCAAATGTATATTATTAGCCTGCATAAAATGAATAATACTAAAATTCGCATAATGTATATTATGTAAAATTATTCGTAAGTAATATTGAATCGTATGCCTGAGTTGTATACAGATGGCTTTGCTACTTATGCTGATCTTTTAAAATATACGCCTTCAAAAAACGCCGAAACGGATTGATTGACCGTTTCGGCGTTTGTTTATTATTGCGGAACAGATTTAAGCAAAATCCAATTTACCTAACACGAAGTCGATATCTTTATCACCACGGCCGGAAAGATTTACCAGCAGGCGTTTGCTGCTGTCGAGTTCGGCGGCACGGCGTAAGGCATAGGCAACGGCGTGGGCGGATTCGAGCGCGGGAATAATGCCTTCTTCGCGTGAGAGTGTCAGGAAGGCACTGAGGCATTCGGTATCGGTGGCGGTTTCGTAGCGACCGCGGCCGATATCCTTCAAATGGCAATGCTGCGGGCCGACGCCGGGGTAATCCAGACCGGAGGCGATGGAATGTACGGCGGCGGGAGTGCCGTCTTCGTTTTGCAGGTAGTAGCAGTTGAAGCCTTGGATATTGCCGAATTTGCCTTTGGTCATGGTGGCGGCGTGGCGGCCGGGCTTGTCGAGGCCTTCTCCTGCAGGCTCTACGCCCACCAAGGCTACGGATTGGTCTTCCATAAAGGCGTTGAACAGGCCGATGGCGTTGGAACCGCCGCCCACGCAAGCGATGACTTCATCCGGCAAGCCGCCCTGCTCGCGCTGGAATTGTTCGCGCGCTTCGTGGCCGACAATGCTTTGGAAATAGGCCACCATTTCGGGATACGGTGCCGGGCCAACCACGGAGCCGATGGCAAACATGCTGCTGTCGATTTGTTCCAGATAGGCGGCAAAAGCGCTATCAACGGCTTCTTTAAGCGTACCGGCGCCGGCGGATACGGGCACGAGTTTGGCGCCGAGGATTTTCATGCGGGATACATTGGGATGCTCTTTGGCAATATCGACCACGCCCATGTGGATTTCGCATTCGAGCCCGAGCAAGGCAGCGGCGGTGGCCAGCGCTACGCCGTGTTGGCCTGCGCCGGTTTCGGCGATCACTTTTTTCTTGCCGAGTTTTTTAGCCAGCAGCACTTCGCCGATGCAGTGGTTGATTTTGTGGGCGCCGGTGTGGTTGAGGTCTTCGCGTTTGAGGAAGATTTGTGCGCCACGTTTGGAGAGGGTGCGGGCATGGTAGATGGGGCTGGGGCGGCCGACATAGGTGGCTTGCAGGCGTTTCATTTCGCTGATGAAATCGGCATCGCGGATGATGCTGTGAAAGCCGGCTTCCAGTTCGGAGAGGGCTTGGGCAAGGGCGGGATGGCCGATGCGGCCGCCGTGTTGGCCGAAGTTGCCGTTTTGATCGGGAAGGATGAGGGGGTTGAGCTGCTCTTGAATCATGTTTTCTCCTGTTGGGTGTGAGAAGGGATGGTTTTCAGGTAGCCCTTTGAGGATGGGAGGCTACCTGAAAAATGGAAATGGCCGCCCTGCCCTGTTTTCAGGTAGCCTCTGCCCGGGTAAGCAGCATCGCATCGCCGTAGCTGAAAAAGCGGTATTGCTGCTCGATGGCATGGCGGTAGGCGGCGCGGATGTGTTCGACGCCGGAAAAGGCACTCACCAGCATCAGCAGGGTGGACTTGGGCAGGTGGAAGTTGGTAATCAGGCCGTCGGCTACCTGAAAGCGGTAGCCCGGGGTGATGAAAATATCGGTATCGCCCTCGCCTGCTTGCAGATGGCCGCTTTGGGCTGCGGCTTCCAGGCTGCGCATGGAGGTGGTACCGACAGCCCATACGCGTTTGCCGTTTGCTTTGGTTTCCGCAATGGCGGCAACGGTTTCGGCGGGGATGCTATACCACTCTTTATGCATTTTATGTTCGGCAATATTTTCGCTGCGCACGGGCTGGAAGGTGCCGGCGCCCACGTGCAGGGTAATTTCGGCGCGGCGGATACCGTTTGCCTGCAGTTGGTTCAACAATTCAGAGGTGAAGTGCAAGCCGGCGGTGGGAGCGGCAACGGCGCCTTGGTGTTTGGCGTAAATGGTTTGGTAGCGTTCGTCGTCGGCTGCGTCGGCAGCACGCTCAATATAGGGCGGCAGCGGCAAGCGGCCGGTTTGTTCGAGAATTTGGTATACGTTGAGGCTACCTGAAAACCGCAGCTTAAAAAGCTCGCCTTCGCGTTCTTCCATTTGCGCCCGAATGCCGCCGTCAAATTCCAGCAGGCTGCCGGGTTTGGGCGACTTGGAGGAGCGGATGTGCGCCAGGGCGCAGTGTTCGCCCAATACGCGTTCGATCAAGGCTTCAATGCGCCCGCCGCTGGCTTTGTGCCCGAATAGGCGGGCTTTCATCACTTTGGTGTTGTTGAACACAAGCAGGTCTCCGGCTTCGATCAGGTTTGGCAGCTCGGCAAACAGGCGGTCACATAGGAGGCCGTCTGAGCGGGCATCGAGCAGTCGGCTGCTGCCGCGCTGTTTGGGCGGCTGTTGGGCAATCAGGTGTTCGGGCAGGTGGAAATCGAAATCGGCAAGCTGCATGGCACAGTAGGCAGACGGAGAAAAGCGGGCATTATATAACCATTTTGCCTGGGTGTTTGGGGTTTACATTTTCAGGTAGCCTCATATCGGCAAAGGCTACCTGAAAAATTGGCAAGGGTTTTAAACCGATATTTTCAGATTACCCTCCTCCACCTCTGAAAAAATCGGCTAAAACCCTTGCCAGACGGGCATAAAGCAGCTACCTTTCGTTTGATTCCCTGTTGCGTACGGTATTTCGATGAGCAAACAGCTGTATTCCGGCAAAATTTGGAGCAAACTCTGGCTGAAAGCGCTGCTTTTCGGCCTGGTTTTGTTGGCATTGTGGCTGGGTGCATCATTCGGTTTGAGCCGATTGCTCAGTGAAGCCCGCATCCGCCAAACCGCCAATCAAATGCTGGCTGCGCAAGGCCAGCAGCTGAATTTCGACGGCCGCCAAATCGAACGCGGCTGGTTTCCCTACCCTTATGTGGTGCTGCACCAAGTGGGATTGAGCCGTGCGCAGGAAAACGGCCAAACGCTGGATGCCGAGGCCGTGCGGCTTTCATTTAGTTGGTCGGCTTTGTGGGGCGATGTATCTATCCACAGCTTGCACCTGCAACGTGCCAGCATCAGCGCACGTCGGCTGGAAAGCGGGCAATGGGAAGTGGCTGGATTCACTGCTAACCAAACAGCGAGCAGCACCCTGCCCCGCCATATCGAACTTGATGATTGTTCCCTGCGTCTGCAATACGGCGAACAAAAACAAACCCTGCGCCAAGTGTCTGGCTTTATCGATCGTGCCGACGAAAACTTTAGCCTCTCTGCCAGCCTGTTTACCCCGCAGGAATACCGGATAGAAGCTTCCGGCGCTTATAGCGGCAGCCACTTTGAACAACTTCAAGCCAATTTGGCTGGCTTCCTACCCGACGGCCAGCCCTTCACCGCCGCCTGGCAAGGCAATGCCGACTATACCCCCGGGCAAAGCCGCCTCAACACCAAAGAAGGCCGCCTCAGCATCCAAATCCCCGATTGGCAGCTCAACATCGAAGGCAATACCCGCAACTGGCAACTCACCCCCGGCAGCGCCGTATTGCCCGAAACCCACATCATCTTCAGCAACGCCGACCCAGCAAACGGCCAGCCCCCCGCCGATGCCGTGCGCCACAGCGGCAGCGGCAGCATCAACAAAGTCTCCTATCAAAACCAAACCCTGGAAATCGGCAGCTTCCAAATCAGCGGCACCGCCGAATACGGCCGGGGCAGCAGCGGCTACAGCGCCAACGGCCGCCTCCAAGCCGGCCCTGGCCATTTCCAAATCGACAGCCTCTACCTCAGCACCCGCCACAACGCCGCCCCCGGCAGCATGCCCTACCTCTCCGGCCAATGGCACGGCCAAGCCGCCGGCAACGGCCAAAGCTGGAACGCCGAGCTGCAAGGCAGCCTCGACAACAACGAAGGCTACCTGAAAATTTCCGGCAGCCTCAGCGAACAAGGCCACGACATCCAAGCTGCCCTCAACCTGAGCAAACTCTCCCTCAGCGGCTACCTCGAATCCGAGCGCCCCGCCGCCGCCGAAAACACCCTGCCCCTATGGCTCCAATATTGGCCGCAGGCCCTGAGCCGCCGCCAAATCAGCCTCACCCTCGATATCGGCACACTCGAAAGCTCCGGCCTGCAAATCCAAAACTTCCACAGCACCCTGCACCTTGATGCCGACAAGCTCGAAGCCCAAACCATCAAAATGCAGATGTACGAAGGCAGCGCCGAAGGCAGCGCCGTGTTGCACCAAGGCAGCCGCCCCAAATGGGAAGCCGCCCTCCAATTCAGCAACATCCAAATCAAACCCATGCTGCAAGACGCCTTCCGCTTCAACCACCTCAGCGGGCGCGGCAACGCATCCTTCCGCCTGGGTGCCGAAGGCCTCAAACGCAGCGAATGGCACACCACCCTAGCCGGGCGCGGCAAAATCGTGCTCGACAACGGCGCGTGGCAAGGCATCAACCTCGGCAAACTCCTCAACAGGCCCGAGAATCTACCCGCCCAAAACCTGATCCGCTACAACGCCGAGAGCAGCACCCCCTTCCGCCATTTCAGCATCGAAGCCAGTGTAGAAAACGGCATCGGCACCACCCCGCGCCTCAGCCTGCAAAGCGACAGCCTCAACCTCAGCGGCCAAGGCAACTTCGACATTCGAACTGCTACCCTCAACTACGCCGTGCTCGCTAGCGCAGGCCAAGACCTCTGGTTGCCGCTTAAAATCAACGGCAGCATCAGCCGCCCCAACTTCGCCCTCGACTACCAACGCATCACCGGCAATCTGCAAAGCCCCGAACAAAAACAACGCGCCTTGCAAGATGTACTGCAACAGCAATGGCAGTGGATACAGAAACTGCCGGAGAACCAACAGCCATAGCTGTGCCACCTTGCTTCCAAATTTGCTTGTCTTTTCCTAGTAATAAGTTTCAGGTAGCCTAAACCGGCTAAACGAAGGCTACCTGAAAGCGGAAGCCTTAGCGCAGTTAAAACTTGCAGCGTAGTTTTTCAGGTAGCCTGCTACTTGAATCGGATTGATCCCACAAAAAACAGCCTGCCGCTGAAGCGTACAGGCTGTTGCTATTTGGAAAGGGCTTTGCCGAGTTTGGCAATGGTTTGGTGTTTTTAGTCCTCTTGCGCCCCAAGTTGCAGGTAGTTCTGCAAGCCCAAATTTTGCACCAGATCCAGCTGGGTTTCCAGCCAGTCGAGGCGTTCTTCGTTTTCGCCTTTCTGTTTTTCCAACAGCTGGCGGGAAACGTAGTCCTGCTTTTCTTCGCACACGGCAATGGCTTCTACCAGTGCTTGGTGTTTGTCTTGCTCTTTTTGCAGGTCGCAGCGGATGATTTCTTCGGTGTTTTCGCCAATCAGCAGTTTGCCGAGCTCTTGCAGGTTGGGCAGGCCTTCCAGCAGGAGGATGCGCTCAATCAGGGCATCGGCTGCTTTCATCTCGGTGATGGATTGTTTGTAGAAATAACCGCCCAGCTCTCCCAAGCCCCAGTTTTTCAGGATGCGGGCATGCAGGAAATACTGGTTGATGGTGATGAGCAGGATGCCCAAATTTTTATTGAGCTGGCGGATAACTTCGCGATCGCCTTTCATGCGTTTTCCTTTCTGTATTACAGCTGGCTTTGCAGATAATTCTGCTCGCCAACGAGGTCGATAAGGCGCAGCTGTTGTTCGAGCCAGTGGGCGTGATCTTCTTCAGTGTCTTTGAGCTGATTAATCAGCAAATCACGGGTTACATAGTCTTGCTTTTCTTCGCACAATTTGATGCCGCGTTTGAGGTTTTCGCGTACTTCGTATTCGGTATCCAAATCGAATTGCAGCATTTCGCGCACATTACGACCGATACGCACAGGAGCGGGCACCATCTGTGGTGTGCCGCCGAGCATCAGGATGCGGCGGATGAAATCGGCGGCGTGGCCGGTTTCGTCTTCCATTTCGTGGCCGATGCGCTCGAAGAGCTTGGTGTAGCCCCATTCGTCGTACATGCGGGAGTGGATGAAATATTGATCGCGGGCGGCAAGTTCGCCAGCCAATAGTTGGTTCATGTAGTCGATAACTTCTTTATTGCCTTGCATTGTTTTGCTCCTGTAAATAAATAGAATGATGCGTGTAATGGCAGCAGTAATATATGCTGTCGTTTCAACTTGGTGGATTATACGCAGCTTAATGCGAAAATTCTCATATCGCGCTTATTAATGCGAATAATTATCCTGAAAAATAAGCAATTTCTTTTTAGTGTGCAGTAGAAAATTTCATGAAAATAAAATGGTTAGGCAGCTTAGTTTAGCCAAGTGAATCTGCCAATGATTATCAGTGGATAAATTATTTACTTTTCTTTGCACTTAATAGTGTGTTTTTTAGGAATTTCATTAGAAACATTGGTTTGTGTGTGCATGATAACTATTACTATTTCATTAGGCACAACGGGCTATTTGCTGGTCTTGCCTTCTGTATTAGTAAAGGTTACCTGGAAATGGGTTCCTGCGAGGGAAACAGTTTTCAGGTAGCCTTTTGATGTTGAAACTTGGATTAAATATATCTTCATACCAAGCGATGATGTACCAGTAGTACGAAAGTGAGATACAACAAAGGCTACCTGAAACCCTCTTTCAGGTAGCCTTTGCCGACAAGTCTATCAAGCGGTTTCGCTGCCGCCGACAGTTAAGCCGGCATCGATACGCAGCGTGGGTTGTCCCACGCCCACGGGAACGCTCTGCCCTTCTTTGCCGCACACGCCGATGCCGCTGTCGAGCGCCATGTCGTTGCCGATCATGCTCACGTGTTTAAGCACTTCCGGCCCGCTACCGATGATGGTAGCGCCTTTCACAGGATATTGCAGCTTGCCGTTTTCCACCCACCACGCTTCGGAGGCGCTGAACACGAATTTGCCGCTGGTAATGTCCACTTGCCCGCCGCCGAAGTTCACGGCATACAGGCCTTTTTCAATTGAAGCGATGATTTCTTCCGGCTCGCGGTTACCGTTTTGCATGAAAGTGTTGGTCATGCGCGGCATGGGCGTAGCGGCGTAGCTTTCACGGCGGCCGTTGCCGGTTACTGCCATGCCCATCAGTCGGGCGTTAGTTTCGTCTTGCAGGTAGCCGGCCAGGATACCGTCTTCAATCAGCACAGTTTGGCGGGTGGCATTTCCTTCGTCGTCCAGATTGAGCGAGCCGCGCCGCTGCTCGATATTGCCTTGATCCACCACGGTTACGCCTTTGGCAGCCACCCGTTCGCCCAAACGACCGGCAAACGCGCTGGTGCCTTTGCGGTTGAAATCACCTTCCAGCCCGTGCCCCACGGCTTCGTGCAACAGCACGCCCGGCCAGCCACTGCCGAGCACCACGGTCATGCTGCCGGCTGGCGCAGGGCGCGATTCCAGATTGACCAAAGCCTGCTTTACCGCCGCCTCCACATAACTGCGCAGCCGCTCTTCGCTGAAATAATCCAGCCCGAGCCGCCCGCCGCCGCCGAAGCTGCCCACTTCGCGCCGCTCGCCCTGCTTGGCCACCACGGTGATGCTCAGGCGCACCAGCGGGCGGATATCGGCAGCGGTAATGCCGTCCAACCGCGCCAGATAGATTAAATCGTGTTCGCAAGTCAGCCCGGCCATCACTTGTACAATCCGCGGATCAGCAGCTTTGGCCAGTTGCTCCACACGGTTGAGCAGCGCCACTTTGGCGGCGGAGTCTAAGCCGTGAATCGGATTATCCGGCGTATAGAGTGCAAGCTGCTGGTGGCTGGCTGAACCAGCCAGATTGATCTGCCGTTCCTGCCCGGCTGCGCCGATGGTGCGCACTGCCTCCGCTGCCTGCCGCAATACGGCTGGGCTTAGGCTGTCGGCATACGCAAACGCCGTTTTCTCACCCGACACCGCCCGCACGCCCACGCCTTGGTCAATCTGAAAACTGCCGGATTTCACCATGCCCTCTTCCAAATGCCAGCTTTCATAAGCAGTGCGCTGGCAGTAGATATCGGCATAGTCCACTTGATGGGTGGAAATAGCAGATAAAGCACGGGCGATTTCGTCTGTGCCCAGTTGGTTGGCATGCAGCAGTTGTGCGGAAACGGTGGGGTGCGCTGTGTTCATGGTGTTATAAAGATTAAAAGCGAAAGTGGGGCGGCATTATATAACGGCTGGGTAGCAGCCCGTATTGCCTGTTGGCTGTATTGTGAAAATAAATCGCACCCATGCTCATTGATAAAAATATTTTCCATTTAAATATTGATAACAATTATCGTTTGTGTATAATAGCCATACCCCTTTCTTATGGGGTATAGCAAAAAAGCTATATCTACCCAATTCCACAGGAGTGCGCCTAGCGAAACCAATTGCTTAACATCCCAATACTCAAAACCGAAAAGTTGAAGCCCGCTGCCGAAAACAGCGGGTTTCGGCTATTTATAACGCCTGTAAAACAACGCCGGATTTACTCTGCTAATCTAAATTAAGCTATAATGCCCCGCTTTTGGGCGCAGGCTACCTGAAAACCAAACAGCCTGCACACAGACAACTTCCCCGAGGACACGAAAAATGGGCTTTTTGCAAGGCAAAAAAATCCTGATTACCGGCATGATTTCCGAGCGTTCCATTGCCTATGGCATCGCCAAAGCTTGCCGCGAACAGGGCGCTGAGCTGGCGTTTACCTATGTGGTAGACAAATTGGAAGAGCGCGTGCGCAAAATGGCGGCCGACTTCGGCTCTGATCTGGTATTCCGCTGCGACGTGCAAAATGATACTGAAATTGAACAAGTATTTGCCGATCTGGGCAAAAAATGGGACGGCCTCGACGGCTTGGTACACGCCATCGCGTTCTCGCCCAAAGAGGCCCTCAGTGGCGACTTCTTAGACAGCATCAGCCGTGAAGCCTTTGAAATTTCACACGACGTTTCCGCCTACAGCCTGCCTGCACTGGCCAAGGCCGCCCGCTCGATGATGCGCAACCGCAACAGCGCCATCCTCGCACTCACCTATCTGGGCGCCGTGCGTGCCATCCCCAACTACAACGTGATGGGCATGGCCAAAGCCAGCTTGGAAGCCGCGATCCGCTTCACTGCCGCCTGTGTCGGCCCCGAAGGCATCCGCTGCAACGGCATTTCCGCCGGCCCGATTAAAACCCTGGCCGCTGCCGGTATCGCCGATTTCGGCCGTCTGCTCAGCCACGTTGCTTCGCAAAACCCGCTGCGCCGCAACGTAACCATCGAAGAAGTGGGCAATACCGCTGCCTTCCTGCTGTCCGACCTCTCCTCCGGCATCACCGGCGAAATCACCTATGTGGACGGCGGCTACAGCATCAACGCCCTAAGCGGCACCGGCGCCTAATTTTCCGCCCGATTTAGCCCGTTAAGGGCATACAGGCTACCTGAAAACAATTTTAACGAAAGTAAAAATCCGTTTTCAGGTAGCCTCTTGCTTGCCCAGCACCAAGACAGTGCCCCGTTTTGGTGTTATCCTTGCGCTTTCCTAATATCACGCATTTTGGTTGTTGCATGAAAAAACTCCTTTGGCTGTTCTCCGGCCTCATCCTGCTGCTGGCCGCCCTGTTCCTCGGCGCGCCCTACTATCTTGGTATCAAAGCCGAGCAAAGCCTGAACAAACAGCATGAAATCCTAAGCCACACATCCTTCTTGCAAGTCGAATCCCGCCGCTACGAGCGCGGCTGGTTCAGTTCGCACGAAACCACCGTGGTGCGCTTCAAGCCCACCTTCCTGGCGCAGCTGCAAGACAAACTGCCCGACAACATCAAAACCATCCTCACCCAGCCCATCACGCTGGAGAGCAACATCAAACACAGCCTGTTTGCCAACGGCAGCATGCCTGTGCGCGCCGTGGTAGACACCGAATTCGTTTTCCAGCCCGAAAGCCGCGAAATACTGCAACGCTTCTTCGGCAGCCAAGCCCCTGCCAGCCTGCGCAATGTGATCCAACTCAACGGCAACGGCCGCCTCACTTGGCAGGTACCCGCCTTCAAATACCAAGAGCTCTCCGGCATCGCCATCAACTGGCAAGGCCTCGAAGGCAGCACCGACTACGCCAAATACTTCACCGAATACCAAAGCAGCCTGAACAACCCCGGCCTCACCATCACCCTGGCCGACAAAGGCAGCGTTTCCTACAAAAACCTCCAGTTGCACACCGAAACCCGCGAAGGCAGCCACAACCTTGCCTTGGGCAGCAGCAAGCTCACTCTCGGCCAGGTGGAAGTAGAATGGAAAGACAGCATCAACTACGACATCCGTCTCAATGATGTGCTGAACATGGTGTCCGACCTGCAAATCGGCAGCTTCATCAACCCCTACGGTCAAGTGCCGCCTGCCAAAATCACCCTCAACGATCTGCAAATCGAAACCCGCATGGATCAAGACGGCCGCTGGGTGAACACCGAAGGCAAATTCGGTTTCGCCAAGCTCAACTACGGCAGCGACAACTACGGCCCGCTGGCCATCCACGTGAGCGCCGAACACCTCGATGCCGAAAGCCTCGCCGCGCTCAAAACCCGCCGCGACCAGCTCATCACCCAGCGCCTCAGCGACGAGCAAATGCGCGAAGCCCTGCTTGCCGCCCTGCGCAACGAAGCCGCCGGCCTGTTTACCAACGATCCCGTTATCCGGCTCAAACAGTTCGACCTCACCACCCCGCAAGGCATGATCAGCGGCAACGGCGAACTCAAATTCAGCGGCCTTACCGCTGCCGATTTGAACGATATCGACAATCTGCTCGCCAAAACCGACGCCGATTTCCATATCGCCGTACCGCAGCAAGTGATCGAACGGCTCACCACCGCTCAAGCCAAAAACTACATCAGCGTCGATCCTTCCCTGCCCGATGCCGACCATGAAATCAAAGAAGCCGTGCGCCTGTGGCTCGACAGCGTGCTCGAAAGCATGGCGCGGCAAGGCTACCTGAAAATCGACGGCAAGCAAATCGTGAGCACCCACATCGTGATGCGCAACAGAACCTTCAGCATGAACGGCAAGCGCATCGAATCGCAGGCCGATGAAAACCTGCTGCCCGACAGCTCCCTGCCCGCCGATTCCAGTGCCCCGGCCATGCCGGCATCCGTACCGGCCGCCGCCTCGGCCGCTTCCGCCCCGCCGAAGGGCGCATCTGCCCCCTAGCCCAGCAACAGAAGGCTGCCGTTTCAGGTAGCCTTCTGATTATTTTCCAAGCAAGCGTTGCACAAAATGAGCCAGCCGCCCTACCCGCCCGCCGCCTATCCGGAAAAAGTAGGCATCTACCCTGCCCACTGCCATTCCGGCGGCAGCTATTTCTACGACGACGTGCTCGAATACCGCGTATGCCATCCCGAGCGCGGTGCCCCCGATTTATATGAAGGCGACGACTACTTCCATTCCTTCGCCACCCATGCCGAAGCCCTCGCCTTTTCCCAAGGGCAGCCCGGCAGCGAAGCCCCGCTCGTCCTCGTCCGCCAGCAAGAATATATCGACGAACCCCAGCCCGGCACCTTCATCCGCCGTGTCGGCGAACGCATCACCGAATGGCTGCCGGAATGGCTGGAAAACAGCCGGCGCCAGCCCGGCTCAATCGAAGCCTTTCTAGCCCAACAGGCTACCTGAAAGCAGACGAACTGAGCGCCAGCAAGGCAAACGGCAAGCTCGAACAAATTTCGCTAAAATGCAACCGGACACAGCAATATAATTTTCAGGTAGCCCACCTGCTTCTCCCCCGCCTTCCCAAAAGGCTACCTGAAAACGGAGCAAAGCAGAGTTTCTGCGAAGCTAAAACGAAGCGAAGTTCCTGCGAAACTAATTGTCAAAACCAAGGCAGCGCTGCTGTAAAGACCAAACAAAACCGCAATCAAATTAACCCACTAAGGCTACCTGAAACCCCATTCCCCATCATGCTCCACACCGATTCCCTCACCGCCGCCGAACCCGAACGCCTCATCACCGCCCGCCAGATTTCCAGCCAGGAAGAACAGCTCGAACGCGCCCTACGCCCCAAAACCCTTGCCGACTACATCGGCCAGGCCAAAACCAAAGAGCAGCTCGGCATCTTCATCCAAGCCGCCAAAAAACGCGGTGAAGCCCTCGACCACACCCTCCTGTTCGGCCCGCCCGGCCTGGGCAAAACCACCCTCGCCCACATCATCGCCAAAGAGCTCGGCGTCAACCTGCGCCAAACCAGCGGCCCCGTGCTCGAGCGTGCCGGCGACCTGGCCGCCCTGCTTACCAACCTCGAGCCGCATGACGTGCTCTTCATCGACGAAATCCACCGCCTCAGCCCCGTGGTGGAAGAAATCCTCTACCCCGCCCTCGAAGACTACCAGCTCGATATCATGATTGGCGAAGGCCCCGCTGCCCGAAGCGTGAAAATCGACCTGCCCCCATTTACGCTAGTAGGTGCCACCACCCGTGCCGGCATGCTCACCAACCCCCTGCGCGACCGCTTCGGCATCGTCTCCCGCCTCGAGTTCTACAGTAGCGCCGACCTCGCCACCATCGTTTCCCGCTCCGCAGGCTTGCTGCAAATGAGCCTCGACGACACCGGTGCCTTCGAAATCGCCCGCCGCAGCCGCGGCACCCCGCGCATTGCCAACCGCCTGCTACGCCGCGTGCGCGACTATGCCGAAGTAAAAAGCAACGGCCGAGTGGATGCCGCCCTAGCCGATGCCGCCCTGCAAATGCTCGATGTGGACAACGAAGGCCTCGACATGATGGACCGCAAATTCCTCGAAGCCGTGCTGCACAAATTTGCCGGCGGCCCTGTCGGCCTGGACAATATCGCCGCCGCCATCGGCGAAAGCCCCGACACCATCGAAGACGTGATCGAGCCCTACCTCATCCA
>CAUUTP010000005.1:0-37949 GCA_963548155.1 uncultured Eikenella sp. | reverse complement strand
CGGCAACAACAGCGTCCTCATCATCGGAGAAGAACATGCCCCAATGCCCGATTAAACAACCCGCCGCCCTCCTGCCGCACAGCGGCCGCATGGTGATGCTGGACGAAGTTTTATCCTACGACAACAACAGCCTGCACGCCATCTGCACCATCCGGCCCAACTGCATCCTGCTTCCCGACGGTGCAAACGCCCTACCCGGCTGGCTCGGCATGGAAATCATGGCACAAGGTGTGGGTGCATGGGCGGGTGCACACGCGCTGGACGCCGGCCGCCCCGTGCAGCTCGGCTTCCTGCTCGGCACGCGCAAACTCCACTTCGCCCGCCCCGAAATCCCCGTTGGCACCGTGCTCGACGTACAAATCACCCTATCCTGGCAAGACAACGCCACCAACATGGGCGTGTTCGACTGCACTCTCACCTGCCGCACCCCGCCCCCGGGCCGCGACGACCTCGCCCCCGGCACACTGCTCCTCTCCGGCGCACTCAACGTATTCAGCCCCACCAGCCGCGAGGCTTTGGACGCGATTTTGGGCAGATAAGTTTCAGGCAGTCTTGAGGCCGTCTGAAAGGCTACCTGAAAACATGATTTGCTACGAAGCTGCAACATGAATGAAACAAAGCGGGCTTAAAGCCCGCCGTTGGCACTGCCGTATCCACTCTTTCAGACGGCCTCAAACCTCTCCCAGGCTACCTGAAACCCACGCTTGCCAACACGCCCCTGCATCGGAATACACCCATGGAAACGTATTTCTACAATAAAAACATCAACTGCATCGAAGTTCAGCCCGCATTTATCCGTACCGCCATGCGGCAGGCCAAGCGTTACCGTTGCGGCATTCGGATTTTGAGCCGGCCGACGGTTGCCATCAACCCGACACCCGCGCCGAAACACGCCGTGGTGGATTTTGCCGATTTGGCCGCTTATCCCGAACTGCCGTATCTCCAAATCGGACACGATCTCGAGTCGCCCGAATTCATCAATACGGATGCCCTATACCGCTTCGAGCAATTGGACACCCTGGTCATCGCACAGCCAATCGACATCGACCTCTCCCAACTGCCCGCGCTTAAAGACTTAAGGCTGGACTACAACAAAAAAATCCGAAATATCGGGCAATGCACCCGCTTGGAGCGTTTATACCTTTGGTCTTACAAAGGCAAAGACTTAACTGAATTCCAAAACCTGAAGCGGCTGAAAGACTTATTGCTGGTGCGCCCCTCCGTGTGCACATTAAACGGCATCGAAAACCTTACCGCCTTGGAAATGCTCGACATCAGCTATGCCCGCAGTCTGAACGACATATCAGCCCTGCACCGGCTGCAAGCAATACACCAAGTCAGAAATATTGGGCTGCCGGAAAAGTTTCATGACGAGGGGTTTTGGCAGAAATAGAAAGTAAAAAACGGCGGCATAGTAGTTCGGATGATTAGTTTTCAGATAGCCTTAAGCATTTAAAAGGCTACCTGAAAACGCGAGTAGGAAGTCAGCGAGGCCATGCCAACTAACGGTGCGTATACGCCGTGGGTTGGCATGGCCTCGCTAATATTCTGTATTTGCCTGCAGCTTACTTTTAGTAAGCCGCGTTTAGTAGGCTTTCAGGTAGCCTTTTTTACCTTATGCCTTTTCCCTCTAAGCATATTGCCAATGCTTCTTTCTCAAGCTGCACGGCGGTTTCTATAATGGCCGCCTGTTTTCAATTTTACCTGATTATGAACTGGTCTTATTTTTGGCGGGTGGCGCCGAAGTTTGCCGATGCCGCGCTGATTACTTTGAAGCTGTCGGCCTACAGCATTGGGCTGTCGCTCCTGCTGGGGTTGGCGGTGGCGGTGGTGACGGCTTATCGCGTGCGGCCGCTGTATTGGCCGGCTCGGGCGTATATCGAGCTTTCGCGCAACACACCTTTGCTGATTCAGCTGTTTTTCCTGTATTACGGCCTGCCGAAGGTGGGCATTAAGTGGGACGGCTTTACCTGCGGTATCTTGGCGCTGGTGTTTTTGGGCGCGAGCTATATGTCGGAGGCGCTGCGGGCGGGTTTGCTTGCGGTGCCCAATGGGCAGGTGGAGGCGGCCAAGGCGATTGGTTTGTCGCGCTGGCAGGTGTTCCGCTTTGTGGTGTTGCCGCAGGCTTGGGCAGTGTCGGTGCCGGCGGTTGGGGCGAATGTGCTGTTTTTGATTAAGGAAACTTCGGTGGTGAGCGCGGTGGCGGTGGCGGAATTGATGTTTGTCACCAAAGACATCATCGGCATGGACTATAAAACCAACGAGGCGCTGCTGCTGCTGTTTATCAGCTATCTGATTATTCTGCTGCCGGTGTCGCTGCTGGCGCGTTGGGCGGAAAGAAGGCTGCGGGAGGCGAAATATGGTGCTTGAATGGCTGTTTGCCGGCCAGAATGCGGCGCGTTTGGCGCAGGGCTTGTGGCTCACGGCGAAGATTTCGTTGATTTCGGTGGCGCTTTCCTGCGTGTTGGGCACGCTGTTCGGGCTGCTGATGAGGGTGCGCCATCCGCTGGTGCGGTTGATGTGCGCGTTGTATCTGGAAATGGTGCGGATTGTGCCGATTCTGGTGTGGCTGTTTGTGCTGTATTTCGGGCTTTCGGCTTGGACGGACATTCATTTGAGCGGCGTGTGGGTGTGCATTTGGGTATTTGTGGTTTGGGGCACTGGCGAGATGGGCGATTTGGTGCGCGGCGCGCTGGAATCGATTGAAAAGCATCAGGTGGAATCGGCCAAGGCACTGGGGCTGAACCGGCGGCAGGTGTTTTGGTATATCGAGCTGCCGCAGAGCGTGCAGCGGGCACTGCCGGGGGCGATTAACTTATTTACGCGGATGGTGAAAACCAGCTCGCTGGCTGCTTTGATCGGCGTGGTGGAGGTGGTGAAAGTGGGGCAGCAGATTATCGAGAATTCGCTGCTCACCATGCCGAACGCTTCGTTTTGGGTGTATGGCCTGATTTTCATACTGTATTTCTTGTGCTGCTGGCCGCTGTCGCTGCTGGCGGGCTATTTGGAAAAGAAATGGGAGAGCTGATATGGCTTTGCTAAACGTGCGCCACCTGCGCAAGGGCTACGGCGATACCGTGGTGTTGCAGGATTTGGATTTGAGCCTGGAGAAGGGCGAAGTGGTGGTGATTTTGGGCCCGTCGGGCAGCGGCAAAAGCTCCCTGCTGCGCTGCATCAACGGCTTGGAGCCGCACCAGGTCGGCAGCATCGAGATGGAAGGCGTGGGCGAGTTTGGCAAAGATGTGCCGTGGGAAACCGCCCGCCAGAAAGTGGGCATGGTGTTTCAGAGTTATGAGCTGTTTGCCCACATGAACGTGATCGACAACATTCTGCTCGGCCCGCTGAAAGCACAAGGGCGCCGCCGCGAAGAAGTGGAGGCGCAAGCCGACAAACTGCTTGCCCGCGTGGGCTTGCTCAACCGCAAAACCGCCTTCCCGCGCGAGCTTTCCGGCGGGCAGAAGCAGCGCATCGCCATCGTGCGCGCATTGTGTATGAATCCGGAAGTGATCTTGTTGGATGAAATCACCGCCGCGCTCGACCCGGAAATGGTGCGCGAGGTGTTGGATGTGGTGCTGGAGCTGGCGCGCGAGGGCATGAGCATGCTCATCGTTACCCACGAAATGGAATTCGCCGCCAAGGTGGCCGACCGGATTATCTTTATGGATCAAGGCCACATCATCGAGGAAAGCACGCCCGACAAATTCTTCACCAAACCCGAAAGCGGCCGCGCCCAGCAGTTTCTCAGCGGCATGGACTATTCGATTTAACCCGTTTAAAACCACTGCCGTATTTTCAGGTAGCCTGTACGGCGGTTTCACTCTACCTCTAACAGAAAAGGAAACATCATGCAGTTACACCAATCTTTCAAAACCTTATTGGCCACCGTCGTGCTCGGCTTCGGCCTGGCCGCCTGCGGTGGCGGCTCACAGGGCAGCGACCAGCCTGCTTCCGGCAGCAGCGCAGCCAACGCTTCTGCTGCTTCCGGTGCCGCCAGCGATGACGCACTGGCCAAAATCAAAGAGCGCGGCGTAATCCGCATCGGCGTGTTCGGCGACAAGCCCCCCTTCGGCTATGTGGACACCAACGGCCAAAGCCAAGGCTTCGACGTGGAAATCGCCAAATATCTGGCCAACGACCTGCTCGGCAGCCCCGACAAAGTGGAATTCGTGCTCACCGAAGCCGCCAACCGCGTGGAATACGTGCGTTCCGGCAAAGTGGATTTAATCCTCGCCAACTTCACCCAAACGCCCGAACGCGCCGAAGTGGTGGATTTCGCCAGCCCCTATATGAACGTGGCCTTGGGCGTGGTTTCCCCCAAAGGCGCGCCGATTACCGACCTTTCCCAGCTGGAAGGTAAAACCCTGCTGGTGAACAAAGGCACCACCGCTGATGCCTATTTCACCAAAAATCATCCCAACATCAACCTGTTGAAATTCGACCAAAACACCGAAACCTTCGATGCGCTGAAAGACGGCCGCGGCGTGGCGCTGGCACATGACAACGCGCTGTTATGGGCATGGGCCAAAGAAAACCCCAACTTTGAAGTGGCCATCGGCAACATCGGCCCGGCCGAGCACATCGCCCCCGCCGTGCGCAAAGGCGACCAATCCCTGCTCAATTGGGTGAACCAGGAAATCGCCGCCATCAAACAAGACGGCCGCCTGCACGCCGCCTACGAAAAAACCCTGCGCCCGGTGTATGGCGACAAAGAGGCGGAAATTCTGACCAAATAAAACGGTTCGGCAATCCGGTTGAAGTAAAGGCTACCTGAAAGCAAAGCACCGCAGAGTTTCTGCGAAGCTGGAATTTCAGGTAGCCTTTTGTTTGTGTGGAGTGAGGATGGATTTCTAGTTTGACCGCATTGCAGTATAGGTTTTCAGGTAGCCTTTACACCGCAACACTAGCCAAACAAAACCCCGCTTTGCAGCGGGGTTTGTCATCAAAGCCGTTCGGCTTATTTGCCTGCGGCGGTTACGGTGGCTACGGCCAAGTTGGCGCCACGGCGCAGGGAGGTGCTTTCCACGCCTTCCGGATATTGGATGTCGGACAGGTGCAATACATCGCCGGCCACAACTTTTTCGCAATCCAAAACCAGTTCAGACGGGATGTGTTTCGGATCCAGCAGCACTTCCACGCTGGTGCTCAGCAGAGCCATGCGGCTGTTTTGCAGTTTAACGGCCTGAGATTTCTCGGCGTTAACCAAGTGCAGCGGCAGGCGGATTTTGATCGGTTTGCCGGCTTCCACGATTTGGAAGTCGATGTGGCGCACTTCGCGGCGAACGGGGTGCATTTGGAAATCGCGCACAATCACGTCTTGCTCTTTGCCGTTCAGCGCCAGTTTAATGATGGCGGTGTGGAACTCTTCTTTCTGCAGGGCAAAGAATACGGTTTTGTGGTCAACGGAAACAGCAGTGGCGTCAGAGCCGGCGCCGTAAACTACGGCAGGCACACGGCCTTCGCGGCGCAGGCGGCGGCTCGCACCAGTACCTTGCTCTTCGCGCACTTGGGCTTCAATTTTGAAAGACATGGTAAAACTCCATTTAAGTTAAAAAAGCCGTCTGCCGGGCTGCGACCAACCCTGACGGCGGGGGATTACGGGAGGAACAATGCTCCCGGGGATGCCACATCCTCGTTGAAGAGGTATGAGACAGATTCTTCGTTGCTGATGCGGCGCATGGTTTCGGCCAGCAAACCGGCAATCGTAACCTGGCGGATACGGTCGCAGTTGCGGGCGGCATCAGACAGGGCGATGGTGTCGGTAATCACCACTTGGTCAATATCAGACGATGCAATGCGGTTCACGGCTTCGCCGGAGAACACGGGGTGGGTGGCATAGGCCAATACGCGTTCTGCACCGCGCTCTTTCAGGGCGGAAGCGGCTTTGCACAAAGTGTTGGCGGTGTCGATCATGTCGTCCACAATCAGGCAAGTGCGGCCTTGAACATCGCCGATGATGTTCATCACTTCGGCCACGTTGGCTTTGGGGCGGCGTTTGTCGATAATCGCCAAATCGGTGTTCAACACCTTGGCCACGGCACGGGCACGCACCACGCCGCCGATATCGGGGCTGACTACGGTAAGGTTTTCGATGCGTTGCTGCAGGATGTCGTGCACCAAAATCGGGGTGGCATAGATGTTGTCCACCGGAATATCGAAAAAGCCTTGAATTTGGTCGGCATGCAAATCCACGGTCAGCACGCGGTCGATGCCGGCGGTGGCGAGCATATTGGCCACCAGTTTGGCAGAAATCGGCACACGCACGGAACGCGGGCGGCGGTCTTGGCGGGCATAGCCGAAATAGGGGATGGCGGCGGTAATGCGGCCGGCGGAAGCGCGTTTGAGCGCGTCGGCCACGGTGAGCAGTTCCATCAGGTTATCGTTGGTGGGGGCGCAGGTGGACTGCAAAATAAACACGTCGCGGCCGCGCACGTTTTCCAAGAGCTCCACGGCGATTTCACCGTCGGAAAATTTGCCTACGGAGGCGCGCCCCAAGGAAATGCCAAGGTGTTTGACCACGTTCTCAGCCAAGCCGGCACTGGCGTTGCCGGCGAATACCATTAAACTTTCGTATGCCATTTCTTCATTACCTGTGTTGTTTGCGGTCTCGCCGCCGACTGTGGGAAACATTGCCGCTCCCTCGCGTTTGGGTTTGACTGGCTTGCAAACGGCGGATTATACGCCGAGCGCGGGCAAAACCAAAGTGCTGTTTGTGTGGAATATCCGCCAATTTTGTCGGCTTGATATCAGGACTAGGCAGCAAATACCTGTGTCCGGTTTATCCCGACCCCTAATTGAGCAATCAAAATTGAATAAACACGTTTCTATGGCAAGAAAATTCCTGTCGCTCTAGTTTCCATACTGATTTTGTTTTGGCGAAGCTCGCTATATTCGTTTTCAGGTAGCCTGTTGCTGCACAATGCGGCAACAAAAATAAAAGCATGTACACGTACATGCTTTTGTAAGGTGGCTGGGGATGTAGGATTCGAACCTACGCATGCCGGAATCAAAATCCGGTGCCTTAACCAGCTTGGCGAATCCCCAATTATATTGTTTACGAATCTGGCTGGGGATGTAGGATTCGAACCTACGTATGTCGGATTCAGAATCCGATGCCTTAACCAACTTGGCGAATCCCCAGTACGAACCTGCTATTACGGCAGGTGATTCAGGAAAGGTGCGAATTATGCGGTTTTTTCGGCACGTTGTCAAGCGTGCCTGATATTTTCGTTATTTCCCAAGATGGCTTGCAAGGGATGCCGATCCAAACCGCGCACACACCAGGCGGCCAGGTTTTCAGGTAGCCTGCTATAGATATACTCGGCTTCGCCTTGCGTGGCGCAGGCGGTAAACAGGCAGGCACCGGAGCCGGTGAGCTGCGGCGTGCCGTAGTCTTGCAACAGACGGAATGCTGCGGCCACGGGCGGATATTCGGCCAGCACCACGGCCTGCATATCGTTGCGGAAAGGTTGCAGTTGCGCGAAACCGGGTTGCGTACAGGGCGGGCTGTTGCGGGTGAGGCCGGGGTGGGCGAAGATTTTCGGGGTGGCCACATGTACATCGGGGCGAACCACCACATACCATTGTTCCGGCACGGCCAGCGGGCTCAGGATTTCGCCGATGCCTTGCACAAAAGCGCTTTGGCCGAACAGGAAAAACGGCACGTCCGCACCCAGCTTCAGGCCGAGCGCCCGCAGCGTTTCGGGCGGCACGGCAGTGTGCCACAAATGATTGAGGGCAAGCAGCACGGTAGCGGCATCCGAGCTGCCGCCGCCTAGCCCGC
This sequence comes from uncultured Eikenella sp., assembly GCA_963548155.1. Lineage (GTDB taxonomy): Bacteria > Pseudomonadota > Gammaproteobacteria > Burkholderiales > Neisseriaceae > Eikenella. The sequence continues at coordinate 30,169 of CAUUTP010000005.1, read as the reverse complement.
CGCCGCTGGGAATATGTTTGTCCAGCCAGATTTCCACGCCGTTAGGGCTACCTGAAAACTGTTGCAGCAGCCGGGCGGCGCGATGGCTCAAATCTTGTTCGGGCGGGATGCCGCCGGCGGGATTATGCAGGATGATTTGCCCGTCTTCGCGCGGCAGCAGCCATATTGTGTCGCATAGATCAATCAGGCAGAAGATGCTCTCGAGCAGGTGGTAGCCGTCGGCACGACGGCTGATGATGCGCAGGTCGAGATTGAGCTTGGCCGGAGCGGGAAAGGCCCGGGCGGCAGGGTGCGGCCGCATCATACAGTCTGCTCGACATCGGCGGCGCAGCTGCCGGGGCGGCGCTCAGGCTGGCCGAAGCGGTCGAACACCAGGCGCAGGCTCAAGCCGGTGCGTTCCAGCAGCAACATGCGCACTTGGCCGTCTTCGCCCAAATTGCGCTGGATTTTCCAGCCCATTTGCTGCAGGCGGCCGTCGGGCAGTACGCTGTAAGGTTCGCCGGGCACGCGCAGGCCGTTGGCCCAGCGGTCGATATAGGCCACGGGCAGGTCGTAGCCGAGCAGCTGGCGGCTGAGTTCGGCGGTGGTGGCGGCGCGGTAAACTTGGCCGTCGGACGCCACCGCCTGCACGCCGCCGCTGTCTTGGCACAATCGGCCCACGCTGTTGCCCAGCGGGGTTTTCACGTCAAACAGCTGTACGGCGGTAGTGCGCAGCCAATCGAAATTGGCATAGCTGCCGCGTTCGTTTTCCTTCACGCCCATGCGACCGGAAGCTTCAAATTCGGGCGTGGTGGCATCGTCGCGCCAGTTTTCGGCAGACATTTGCGTGCCAAGGCTGGTACAGGCGGCGAGCAGGAGGGCGGCAGAGATAGGGAGGAAATAGCGTCGGATCATGGGTTCTCACGGATTGGGTGGGTGGCGCTAGGGCGGAAGCCTAGCAGGAGCGTAGTGTCTAATGCGGATGTGGTTTTAGCTGCGCCGAAGCGGGCGCTTTCAGGTAGCCTGTTATGCATATTCGCGACCAAGTTACTGCTTATCTTGAGTGATGTGGCTGGACGGGTAAGATTGGCGGCCGCATAAGGGAATATCTATTTCAATACACGCTAAGGCTACCTGAAAACGGCAGGAACTGTTTTCAGGTAGCCTTTGATTTATTGGCTGCTGTTGCCTTCGCTATCGGCTTTTCCACCGGAAGACGGGAGAGTTACGTTGAGGCGTTGCAGGGTTTCCTGCAATACGGGTTTGTCACCGCCTTTGCGCTGGGCGGCTTGCCAGATAACGATGGCTTCGTTTTTACGGCCGAGTGTCCACAGCACTTCGCCGAGGTGGGCGGCTACATCGGCTTCAGGCAGTTTGGCGTGGGCGCGCTGCAAATACGGCAGGGCGGCCTGAGGTTGGCCTTGCTTGAACAACACCCAGCCCATGCTGTCTTGGATTTCTGGCGAATTAGGGCGGCGGTGCAGAGCTTGCTCGATGTAGTGGCGTGCCTGGGCTAGGTCAGGGTTGGGCAGGGAGAGCATGGTGTAGCCGAGGGAATTGAGGATGTCGGGGTTTTTGGGCACGAGCTCTTGTGCCTGCTTGAGGTCGGCCACGGCTTTTTCGGGTTGTTGCAGGCGGTCGGCATACAGGATGGCGCGCTGCTCGAGGATGAGGGCGATCATGGCGAGCGGCGCGGAGTTGTCGCTGTAGCGGCGATAGAGGCTGCGGATGCTGTTGAGGGCTTCGGCAGGCGGCTGCTCGCGGGCGATGCGCAGGTGGGCAACCAGGAGGTCGTCGGTGTTGAAGATGGCGTTGTTGCGGTCGGTGGAAATGATGGTTTCTGCGCGTAGCAGGGCATCTTCGGCCGCCGGCCAGTTTTTCTCGGCTTCGGCAATGCGTGCTTCCAGGATGTGTTTATCAAACTGGGCTTCAGGGGAGTTGGCGCGATTGAGCCAGTTGCGGCTTTCGGCTATGTTGTTGTCTTCAATCAGGCGCATGGTGGCGAGCAGGGCGGCGCGGCTTTTCTGCTGCTGGGTGCCGTGCAGGTAGGCTTTGTCGAAGTAGTTGATGGTGGTGGCCACGGGCTCTTTGCGGCGCACGGAGAGGATGCCGGCTTGGATGTAGAGGTCGGCATCTGGGGTTTTGGCCAGCATATTTTGCAGCAGGCGGTAGGCTTCTTCTTCGCGTTTGGCGGCGATGAGGGTTTCTACTTGCAGGTTTTGCCACATGGGGGAAAGATGGCGGCTGTCGGCATGGCGGAAGAAGTATTCGAGCACTTCAGGCTGGCGCTGGGCAATCAGGCGCAGGGTGATGCTGGTAATAGGGCGAATATCGCTGTCGAGGCGGGAGAGGCGGCGCAGTGCGGCGTTGGCATCGGCAGTGCGGCTGGCGTGGGCGGAATAAATGGCATCCGTGATGGCGGCCTCAGCTAGACTAGGGAAGCGGCCAGCAGCTTGGTGCACGAGACGCGCGGTTTGCGCATCGGCAGCTTCCGGGTGGTAGAGGGCGAGCTGGGACATGCGCAGGAATACGTTACGCATGCGGTGGCGGTCGGTTTGGTCGAGGATTTCGGGCAAGCCGGCGCGCACCGTGGCGACATCGCCCTTGGCTGCAGCCACAATCCAGCGTATACGTTTTTGTTCGGCCGAGGGTTTGGACTCGGCTTCCTGCCAACGTTCAAGCACTTGCTCTGCTAGGCGGACATCGGTGGCAAGGGCGATTTCGACGGCACGCTCGGCTACTGCCGGGTCGTTGGTGCGACGGAACAGGCGTATATAGGCAGAGAGGGCTTCACTGCCTTTGCCTTGCTGGAGGGCAATCTCGGAGGAGAAGGCCGTCATCAGATTGTTGGCGCGGTCGATGATTTGGCGGTGGGTCAGCGGGGTTTGCGAACCAGATTTGCGTGGAGCTGGCGCGGCTTGGGCGGCCAGCGGCAGCAGGAGGGCGGCAAGGGCGAGGGTGCGGATACGGGAATGCCGTGAAGACATGGTGGTTCCTTGGAATGGGTGTGCGGCAGCAGAAGGCTACCTGAAACTGTAAAGGGCAAAGTTTATAGCGCAAGTGTGCTTGTCTGCCACATATTTTTCAGGCTACCTGAAAACTTTTACTTTGTAATGTTCAGGTAGCCTGCTGGCGTATGGTGATGCAGCCTTAGATGCGCATCGGCATCACGATGTATTTGAAATCGGCGTTGTCGGGGATGGTAAACAGGGTGGAGCGGTTGGCATCGCCGAAGGCCAGTTGGATGTCTTCGGCGTGTACGTTGCGCAATACGTCCATCAGATAATTGATGTTGAAGCCCACTTCCAGCTCGGCACCCTGGTAGGCGATTTCCATCTCTTCACGCGCTTCTTCCTGTTCACTGTTGCTGCACAACACGCTCAGCAGGCCGGGGCGCAGCTGTAGGCGCACGCCGCGGAATTTTTCGTTAGCCAAAATGGCAGCACGTTCCAGCGCACCCAAGAACGGCTGGCGGCCGAGCAGGAAGATTTTGTCGTTATCTTGCGGAATCACGCGGTTGAAATCGGGGAACTTACCGTCCACCACTTTGCTCACCACCACGGTGTCGTTGCAGCGGAAGCGCACTTGGTTGTTTAAGAGCTCCACGGTAACGGGTTCTTCGGGGCGGTTGAGCAGCTTGAACAGTTCGAGCACAGTTTTGCGCGGCAGGATCACTTCGGCTTTGGGCAAGTCGGCATCAATCACGGCGGCGGAGTAGGCCAGGCGGTGACCGTCCGTGGCCACTAGGCGCAGATTGCTGCCTTCCACCTGCATCAGCAAGCCGTTGAGATAGTAGCGAATATCTTGCACGGCCATGGCGTATTGCACCTGCGAGAGCATATTGCGGAAGGTTTCTTGCGGCAGGGTGAAGGCAGAAACCACTTCTTCGCCAATGCTCATCAGCGGGAAATCTTCGGCTGGCAGGGTTTGCAAGGCAAAACGAGATTTGCCGGCCTTGAGGGTGAGGCGGTTTTGCGCCCAATCCAGTGCCACAATCGCGCCTTCGGGCAGCGCACGCAGGATGTCTTGCAGTTTTTTGGCATTGGTGGTGATGCGGAAATCTTCGGCATCGGTGTGCGGGCCATGGGTGTGGATTTGGATTTCCAAGTCGGTGGCCAAAATATTGGTTTGCCCGCCGGTGCGCTCAATCAGCACGTTGGAGAGAATAGGCAGGGTGTGCTTGCGCTCCACGATGCCGGTAACGGCTTGCAGCGGTTTGAGCAGAGTGTCGCGCTCGGCTTCTAAAATCAACATACAGATTCCTTAGGTCTAATTTTTGATTATAATCAATAGTTTTTCGTAATCTTGGGCAATCTCGGCATCTTCCTGCCGCAATTCATCGGCCTTTTTCACGGAATTGAGCACCGTGCTGTGGTCGCGCCCACCGAAGGCTTTGCCGATGTCTTCGTAGCTGTGAGTGGTTAGCTCGCGGGCAAGTTTGATGGCCAGGTGGCGCGGACGGACGATGCTTTGTGCGCGTTTTTTGCCAATAAGGTCGGCAGTGCGGATGCCGTAATATTTGGCCACTGCGTCCATAATCAACGGCAGATTAATCGGCTTGAAGTTACCGGCCACGATATCTTGCAGGGCTTCGGTGGCCAGTTCTACATCGATCGGCTTATGTTCGAAACGGCTGCGCGCTTCCACTCGTTTAAACGCGCCTTCCAGCTCGCGCACGTTGGAACGGATGTGGGTGGCGATGAAAAAGGCGGCTTCCTCTTTTAATTCCACGCCCACGGAATCGGCTTTTTTCTGCAAAATCTCCACTCGCATTTCCAATTCCGGCGGCTCCAGCTCCAGCGTTAAACCCCATGAAAAACGGGATTTCAGACGGTCGTCCATGTCGTCGATTTTGGTGGGCAGCACGTCGCAGGTAAGGATAATCTGTTTTTTATGGTGGTGGCAATGGTTATACAGGTGGAAAAACTCTTCCATGCTGCGGTCTTTGCCTTTGATGAACTGGATGTCGTCGATAATGAGAAAATCGTAGGGCTTGTATTGCTGGCGGAAGGCATCGTGGGCATGGTTGCGGAAGGCCTGAATCATGCCGCGCACGAAGTCTTCGGCATGCATATAGTAAACCTTGGCTTCGGGCTTGAGCCGCAACAACTCATTGCCCACGGCCTGCGCCAGATGGGTTTTACCCAGGCCGGTGCTGCCGTATAAAAAGAAGGGGTTGTAGTTTTTGCCCGGATTTTCGGCAATAGAACGGGCAGCGGCTACAGCCAAGCGGTTGCCTTTGCCTTCCACTAAAGTGTCGAAAGTGTATTCTGGCGATAAATTGGTCTGCGCATAGCGCTGCTGCTGGCGCTCTTCGCGTTTGGCGGTAGATTTGGCTTGGGCAGGCTTGGTTGTCGGTTTGGTTTGGTTGGGTTGCCCGGTTGGTTCGGCTTGCGGATTGATGCCCAAACTTTCCAAACGGGATTGCACGATTTCTAGGGCGCTGCGTTTGTCAGTATGTTGTGGGGTAGCTGGTTTGCCGGCTTGCTCGGTTGGCGCAGCAGCTTTGGAAGCACGCACAGACGCTGGTTTGTCGGCCGGGGCATAGCGTTTACCTTCCCCTTGTTTGAACAATAGTGTAGGGGTGTTTTCAGGTAGCCTCTCCGCCAGTAGTTTGTCGATTTCGGCGGCATAGCGGGTGCGCAACATATTCAACACGAAGCGGCTAGGCGCATACACCACCCACTCCCCGCCCGCCCCTTCGCCCACGCTCAAAGGCTCAATCCAGCTCTGATACTGTTTGGCAGGCAGAGTGTGGCGCAAATGATGCAGGCATTGTGGCCAGAATTGGTCGAGCGTCATGGTGGCGGTTCTGAAAAAAATACAGGGGAAGCGGCAAAGGGGCATGGTGCCCCGTCGTATCTAAGTAAGTGCGAACGGTGAATTATACCCAAAATCCAGGAAGCGAACCAAGGCGGGAGGAAAAGCGGCATGCAGCACGAATAGTTTGACAATTTCAGCAAAATCAGGTGTAATACGCCGCTTTCTGATTTTAGATTATTTCCACGGGAAACATCATGAAACGCACTTATCAACCCTCCGTTATCCGCCGCAAACGCACCCATGGCTTCTTGGTTCGCTCCAAAACACGCGGCGGCCGTGCCGTGTTGGCTGCTCGTCGCGCCAAAGGCCGTAAACGTTTGGCCGTATAACAGTGGATCACTGTTTCGGCAAACCATACCGCTTACTGAAAACGGATGATTTCTCATCCGTTTTTGCTTTACGCCGGCTGAAATCGCGGCCGGATATCCAACTGTGGCATAAGCCAAACGGGCTGGGGCATCCCCGGCTAGGTTTGGTGGTGGCCAAGAAAACCGCCCGCCGTGCCAACCGCCGCAACTATATGAAACGCACGCTGCGCGAATGGTTCCGCCTTAATCGGCACCGTTTGGACAGCAGCGATTTGGTGGTTCGCGTGCGCCGCCCGTTTGGTAAGGCTGGACGGCAGCAGGTGTTGGCGCAGTTGGAACAGATTGTGCCGAAAAAACCATGCTAGCCAAAATCCTGCTGGGGCTGATCCGGCTTTACCAATACGCAATCAGCCCGATGCTGCCGCCGCGCTGCCGTTATCAGCCCACCTGTTCGCAATATGCCATTGAGGCGGTGCGCAAGTACGGTGCGCTTAAAGGCGGTTGGCTGGCGGCCAAGCGCATCGGCCGTTGCCATCCGTGGGGCGGCAGCGGTTACGACCCTGTGCCTTAAGCCTGTCTACGGCATTTATGCCGCATGGCGGCAGAATTTTCAGGTAGCCTGCACTTGGAATGCAGACTGCCGTTTTCTCCTGTTTTCAAACGGAACCCGATTATGGAATCCAACAACGAATTGAAGCGGACGGCGGTTTTTGCCATTATCGCTATCCTGACCCTGATGGTTTGGAATTATTTCAACCCCCAGCCGCAGCAGCCCGAACAGGCTGCTGTGCAGACGGAGCAGCAAGCTGCTGCACCCGTTGCCGGGAGCGATTTGCCGCCCACCAAACCGATCACCGTAAGCACCGATACGCTCAAAGCCGTGATCGATGAAAACAGTGGCGATTTGCGCGGGCTGGATTTGCTCAAACACAACTCCGCCGGCGATGCCAGCAAAACCTTCACCCTGCTTTCCGACAACAACGAGCACAAATACTTGGTGCAATCGCTGTTGATCGACCAAAAAGGCAACTACCTGCTACAAGACAGCAGCTTCAAAGCCCCGCAAAACAGCTACACCCTCAACGGCGATACACTGGAAGTGCGCTTGAGCGCGCCGGAAACCAACGGCGTTCAGGTAGACAAAGTGTACACCTTCCGTAAAGGCAGCTACCTTATTGATGTACGCTTCGATATCACCAACCACACTGATGCCCCGCTGAAGCTGGATGGTGTGTATCGTGTGCTGCGCGACAACAGCACGCCCGAGGGCAGCGGTTATTTCAACCAAACCTATGTCGGCCCGGTAGCCTACACGCCCGATGGTAACTTCCAAAAAGTGCCGTTTAAAGACTTGGACGACGATTTCGAGAGCAAACGTGATCGCGCCGACTACCAGCGCACTGCTACCAGCGGCTGGGTTGGCTTCACTCAACACTACTTCACCACTGTGTGGGTGCTACAGCCCAAAGATGGCAACAGCATCTGCCAAAACGGCAACTGCCTGCTCGACATCAAACGCCGCAGTGACAATCTTTACTCCGCCGGCGTGCGCGTGCCGCTGCCCGCGATTGCTGCTGGCCAGAAACTGAGCGTGCCTGCCGAACTGTATGCCGGTCCGCAGGAATACGCCGTGATCAGCAAAGTGGCTGACCGCTTGGAGCTGGTGAAAGACTATGGCCGCACCCACGTGGTGGCCGCGCCGCTGTTCGGCCTGCTCAACTGGCTGCACAGTCTCATTGGCAACTGGGGCTGGTCCATCGTTTTGCTGACCATCATCGTTAAAACCCTGTTGTTGCCGCTTACTAACGCCTCTTACCGCTCCATGGCCAAGATGCGTGCCGTTGCGCCCAAGCTGGAAATGCTGAAAAAACAGCATGGTGATGACCGTATGGCGCTGCAACAGGCCATGATGAAGATGTATAAAGATGAGAAAATCAACCCGCTGGGCGGCTGCCTGCCCATGCTGTTGCAGTTCCCTGTGTTTATCGGCTTGTATTGGGTGCTGCTCGCCTCGGTTGAGCTGCGCCAGGCCTCTTGGGGCTGGGTGGCTGACTTGGCCCGACCCGACCCGCTCTATATCCTGCCGATTTTGATGGCGCTGACAATGTATATCCAAACCAAACTCAGCCCGCCGCCGAGTGACCCGATGCAGGCTAAAATGATGAAAATCATGCCGCTGGCCTTTTCCGTGATGTTCTTCTTCTTCCCTGCCGGCCTAGTGCTTTACTATGTGGTGAATAACCTCTTGAGTATGGGACAGCAGTGGTTGATTAATCGGAAAATCAATGGTGCCGTCAAATCCTAAGATATAGCAAAAAGGCAACAGCCCGAATCTGCAAGATTCGGGCTGTTTTATTCTTGGTGAGGGTAGCTAAACACTTATTTTCTTATATCGTGTTAGCTCTCCTTGCATGAGAAAATAAATGCTTCAACCATATGGTCGTTCCAATAGAAATAATACAACGTTTACTCTCCTAACCATGTAGTTTTCCACCACACTTTATACCTGTTTGAAATAATTAGATTGGCATGAATGATAAATGGAAAATTCACTTTTCAGGTAGCCTGCCATAATGTAAAATAGCCTTAATAGTCAAAAGGATAAATTTTATTTTCTAACACGCCATAAGGGGCACACCATGACCGATCATCAACTCAAACCATTTGAAGAAATCGATCTGGCAGAGCGCAAAGACCGCCTGCAAGTATTTGAAGAACAAGTGCTGCAATACAGTGGTAACCGCAGTAGTGAAGATTCATCTGTTGCACCACTACCCGAAAGCTATCCTTACCGCACCCGCATCAGCCGCAATGTGTACGAAAAAGAAAAGAAAAAGCTGCAAATCGAGTTGCTCAAAGTACAAAGCTGGGTGAAAGAGAGCGGCAGCCGCATCGCCGCCATATTTGAAGGCCGCGATGCCGCCGGTAAAGGCGGTACCATCAAACGCTACATGGAACACCTCAATCCGCGCGGCGCCCGCGTGGTGGCTTTGGAGAAGCCCAGCGACCGCGAACGCGGCCAATGGTATTTCCAGCGCTACATCAGCCACCTGCCCACTGCCGGCGAAATGGTGTTTTTCGACCGCTCTTGGTACAACCGTGCCGGCGTAGAACGCGTAATGGGCTTTTGCGAACCGCACGAATACCTGCAATTCATGCGCCAAGCGCCCGAATTGGAGCGCATGTTGGTAAACAGCGGGATGCACCTGTTCAAGTTCTGGTTTTCCGTATCACGCGAAGAACAGCTGCGCCGCTTCATCTCTCGACGCGACGACCCGTTGAAACACTGGAAACTTTCGCCTGTAGACATCGAGTCGCTCGACCGTTGGGACGCTTATACCGAAGCCAAGAACACCATGTTCTTCCACACCCATACTGGGGATGCGCCTTGGACTATTATTAAGTCTGACGACAAAAAACGCGCCCGCCTCAACTGTATCCGCTTCTTCCTGCATGCTCTCGACTATCCCGACCGCGATCTCAAAGCTATCGGCCCAGTTGACCCGCTGATTGTGCAAGTGCCCAACGCACAATTTAAAGACACCATCAATATGAATGCGGATTAAGGCATAACATGAAAAAGGCTACCTGAGAACTTTCAGGTAGCCTTTTATGCTGTATGGGCAACAGTTATACCAAGAATTTCTTGATGTCGATGCCTTTTTCTTGGGCTTCTACAATCCATTTCGGCCGTTTGCCCACGCCGCCCCACACTGCGCCGGTTTTGGGGTTGCGGTATTGCGGGCGGCTTTGTTTTTCTTTCAGGCCGGCTTCGATATCGGCAACGCTGATTTCAAAGTCTCGCATAATGGCCAGAATCTGATTGACTTTCTTTTTACGCTCGGAAGCCAAACGGCGTTGGATACGGTCTTCCAAGGTTTTCTTCTGCTCCAAGAGTTGGTCTAAAGTTTCGCGTGCTGCCATGATGTTTCCTTTGTGGAGGTTGTTAAAATTTATTTCTGGGCTGATTATAAAGGTATTTTGATTTGTTATGCTAGAAATAAATTGCCGGTTTGGCACGAATATGTACCAAACCAGCTTAGTTTCTTTATAGAAAATCAGGCTTCGGCTTTCAGCAAATCTTGCAATTCGCCGGCTTCATACATTTCCATCAGAATATCAGATCCGCCCACAAATTCGCCGTTTACATACAGTTGCGGGATGGTGGGCCAGTTGGCGTATTCTTTGATGCCTTGGCGGATTTCTGGGTTTTCCAATACGTTTACCGTAACGAAATCATTGCAGCCGGCGGCTTGCAGGATTTGCACGGCGCGGGAAGAGAAACCGCATTGCGGGAATTGTTTGGTGCCTTTCATAAACAGCACGATGCGGTTGCTGTTTACGAATTGTTTGATTTCTTCTTGGATGCTCATGGTGTTTTCCTTTTATGGATTAAATATGAATCAAAATTCGGATGCAAAACGGCGGCCATTATAGCGGATTACATTTGCTTTCGATACCGGAAGCAGCAGCGAAATGGATGTGCCATAGCCGATTTGCCGACTATGCCGGGCGCGTCCACACGGCGGCGAAGAAGCCGTCTGTGCGGTGTTCTGCGGTGGAGAGTTGCAGATAGGGGCTACCTGAAAATAATTCCGGGCAGTCGGGCAGCAGTTCGGCGGCGTTGGCCAGCTGCCAATCGGGGTGGGCATCGCTGAAGCTCTCGGCCTGCTGTTCGTTTTCAGTTGCGAGCACGCTACAGGTGGCATACACCAAACGGCCACCGGGGCGCACCAGGCGGGCGGCAGCTTCGAGGATGGCAGCCTGTTGTTTTGCCAATTCGGCGATGCGTTCGGGCGATTGGCGGTATTTCAAATCGGGGTTGCGGCGCAGTGTGCCCAGCCCGGAGCAGGGGGCGTCCACCAGCACGCGGTCGGCTTTACCGATGAGGCGTTCGAGGCGCGGGTCGGTTTCGCTGCCGATGCGCTGCGGGCTGATGTTGGTGAGGCCGGCACGCACCATGCGCGGTTTGAGTTTGGCCAGGCGCTTTTCGGCCACATCGAAGGCGTAGAGGCGGCCGCTGTTATTCATGGCGGCGCCCAGGGCGAGGGTTTTGCCGCCCGCGCCGGCGCAGAAATCGACGATGATTTCGCCGCGCCGCGCGCCGGTGAGGCGGGCGAGCAGCTGGCTGCCTTCGTCTTGCACTTCGATGGCGCCTTCTAAAAACAGCGGGTGGCGCATGAGGGCAGATTTGTCGTGCAGGCGGATGCCCCACGGCGAATAAGGCGTGGCTTCGCAGCGGATGCCTTCATCTTGTAGCTGGGCGAGCACCTTGTCGCGTTTGGCTTGGAGGGTGTTCACGCGCAAATCGAGCGGGGCGGGGGTGGCGGTGCTGCGGCCGAAGGCGAGGATGTGTTCGTCGTTCCAGCCTTGGGCGCGCAGTTGGGCGATGAGCCACTCGGGCAGTTCGGCAGCGGTGTTCAGCTGCGCGGCAAACTCGGTTTTTTTGGCTTTCAGGTAGCCTAGAAACTCGGTTTCTTCGGCATTGGCGCAATCGGCCAGGGCGGAAATGCTGATGCCGCGACCCAATACCAGGGCAGCCAGCGCAGCACGGCGGGATTGGCGCACGGGCTCGGGCAGCACGCTTTGGATTTTCTGCAAATGGCGCAGGGCGGCAAACACGGTTTCGGCGATTTCGTGCCGGTCTTGGCGGCCGAGTTTTTTGTGGCTGCGGAAATAGGCGGAAACGAGGGCATCAGCGGGTTGTTCGAAGCCGAGCACTTGGCCGAGCAGGGTGGAGGTGTGGAGGAGTTGGGCAGGGGTCATTTGGGCGCGAGGTTTCAGGTAGCCTGGGAAAGGGGAAGGCTACCTGAAAATGGGCAGATAAGAAACAGACAGGCTGTGGGGCGGCTTGTCTGTTTGTTTGGCATTTCAGGTAGCCTGCGTTTGCTGCTTACTTGGGCGGTTGCAGCGGGGTGCCGTCGATTTTGCCGCTACGCAGTTTGAGCTCGTAGGTTTTGCCGTCGTCGGTATATTTGATGAGGGCGGGGATGTTGGCAAAATCGGGGGCGAAGGAATATTCGATGGTGTCGTCACCGCGCTGTACACGGAAGCGGTTTACCGCAATGCTGGCGCCGTTGATGTTGTAGCGGGCGGAAGGCAGGCGGGTCATGCCGCGCACGGGGTAAACGCGTTTGCCGTTGGTAATGTGCAGGTTGGCGGGCAGTTGGCCATTATTGAGCGCAAGCTGCCAGGCCAAGGTAAAGAGGTCGAAAGTGGGGCCGGCAAGCGGCTGGCTTTCGGTGTGGCCGGCTTTGCCGTAGGTGATGGTTTTGCTGCCGTAGTCGAAAGTGGCGCCGGCATAGGCGCGGCCTTTGCGGGTGTCGCTGTAGCGGGCAGGCTGCAGGCGGTTGCCGCTGATGCTGCCGCTGGAGGAAAAGCGCATTTTGTAGAGCGGCACGTTGATGTCGGCGTTTACGTTGTAGCGGCCGCCGTTTTGGTTGAAGGTCATCACAGCGGGCACGCCATAGGGGCCGATGTAGTGCAGCTCGGCGTTTTTGGGAAAGGCAGTTTCGGCAGCGGCAGTGGGCGCGGCCAGTGCGGCGGCGCACAGGGCGGCGGCAGTGCCGAGGCGGAGGGTGAGACTGGTCATTTGGGGTTCCTTTGCTGAAAAAGGGAAGGTGCGCTGAGAATCAGCGGCTTTGGGGCGGCATTATAGCCTTAAGTTTTGCATCGGGGGCGTGCGGTTACATGGTTTGACTGGATTTTTCAGGTAGCCTGTGGCAGGCAGGAGGCTACCTGAAAAATCGACAGGGATTTATTTCCAGCGGTATTCGGGTTTGATGAATTGATTGAGGCTAATCCAATCAATGGTTAGATCAACTTGTCCTTGGGCGTAACCGTGGCCGGGTAATACGGTATCATTGTAATGGAATAGCAACCCATTTGCGGTAAAGAGGATGCTGGCATTGTAAAGGTAGCTTTTATCCAACTTCCGCTCTGTTTCCGACATGGTCTCCATTTTGTTGTCTTCTAGATATACGTCGAAGCTGTTTTGTAGAAGCTGGAGGACTTCGCTTTCGTTCTCACGCCAGGGCAGGAGGATATCTTGAAGCTCAAGCAGTTTGTGTTTTTCCAAGTCCATGATCCAGTAATTTAGCCTGCTCCACCCATGGGCACCGCCTTCGTATATATCGAAGGATGATTCAAAAAAAGCCAAATTATCACGTTGGTAAAGGAAGCGGACATCGGAAGTGGATTGGTAAAGTGCTTCGCCGTAATCGTTTGTTTTCACTTTAGCGGCTAATCTGTTGAGTTCGTTTTGATAGGAGCGGCGCAGGGAGGCATCATTTTTTATTGTCTGCTCTTTGGTGGATTGATTGTTGTAGAAGCTTTCGCGCCAAAAGCGGTTTAGCCAGGCAATGCCAGTATCGGGCAAGGTAAGGCGGACTTCGGCGCAGAGTTTGCCGCCAGGATAGCAACGTTTTTGGTGGAAGAAATCGTAGGAACGTGTGGCGACAGCAGGAATGGGGGAGGCGGTCTGCCCGGGGCGTACGACGGTGGGATGCGAATTGTACGGGGTAAAGTCGGGCTTACGGGCTGTTTGTTCGGCAGTCGTGCTGGTGGCTGATTCGGATGCGGCGGGAGTAGCGGTTTGGTTGGCGGCAGGTGTGGGCAGGGTGTCAGTGATTTGGCCGCAGGCGGCGAGCAATAGGGCGGAAACGAGGGGGAGCAGGCGGATGCACATGATGGGCTTTCTATATAAACGGTTGGGTTTCAGGTAGCCTGATTATAGGCGGGCAGGTGGCTATCTAAAAGTATCGCAGGCGGGTTTACGGCTATATTTTTATTTAATCGACAAAGCTGTTCGGATACGGAAAAGGCTACCTGAAAAACCATTTTCAGGTAGCCTTCTGATATTTCATTCAGAGGGTTTAACGCCCGGGGAACAGGCCTTTCATGCCTTGCGCCATGCGCATGAGTTTGCCCATGCCTTTGCCGCCGAACATTTTCATCATTTTTTGCGACTGCTCGAACTGCTTGAGCATTTTGTTCACTTCCTGCACGGTGGTGCCGGCGCCGGCGGCGATGCGGCGTTTGCGGCTGGCTTTGAGCAGAGCCGGATTGGCACGCTCTTTCGGGGTCATGGAATTGATGATGGCTTCCACTTTGCTCATGGCTTTTTCCGCCGTGCCTTCCGGGATTTGTGCGGAAAGCTGCCCCATCTCGCCGGGCAGTTTGGACATGAGAGATTCGATGCCGCCCATATTGCGCATCTGCTGGATTTGGGCTTTGAAATCGTTCAGGTCGAAGCCTTTGCCCTTGTGCAGCTTTTTGGCCATGCGTTCGGCCACTTCCTGATCGATGCCTTTTTGCACGTCTTCAATCAGGGAAAGCACGTCGCCCATGCCGAGAATGCGGCCGGCGATGCGGTCGGGGTGGAAAGGCTCGAGGCCGCCGATTTTTTCGCCTGTACCGATGAATTTAATCGGCTTGCCGGTAACGTGGCGCACGGAAAGTGCCGCGCCGCCGCGCGCGTCGCCGTCCATTTTGGTCAGGATCACACCGGTGAGCGGCAGGGCTTCGTTGAAGGCCTGGGCGGTGTTTACGGCATCCTGGCCGAGCATGGCATCCACCACAAACAGGGTTTCCACCGGATTCACGGCTTCATGCAGAGCCTTGATTTCGGCCATCATGACTTCGTCCACCGCCAATCGGCCGGCGGTGTCGACCATCAGCACGTCGTAGAAATGCTTTTTGGCGTAATCAAGCGCGGCCTGGGCGATGGCCACGGGCTGCTGGGAAACGTCGGAGGGGAAGAAATCCGCGCCCACTTGCTCAGCCAGGAGGCGCAGTTGCTCAATGGCGGCGGGACGGTATACGTCGGCCGACACCAGCAGCACTTTTTTGCGCTGCTCTTCTTTGAGCAGGCGGGCGAGCTTGCCGGCGGTGGTGGTTTTACCCGCGCCCTGCAGGCCGGCCATCAGCACCACGGCAGGCGGCACGGCGGCCAGATTGAGGCTGCTGCTTTGCGTGCCCATCAGCTCGGTGAGCGCTTGGTTGACCACGCCGATAAAGGCCTGGCCTGGCGTGAGGCTGCCGATTACTTCGTGGCCGACGGCGCGTTCTTTCACGCTGGCCATAAAGTCTTTCACCACCGGCAGCGCTACATCGGCTTCCAGCAGCGCCATGCGCACTTCGCGCAGGGCTTCTTTGATGTTGTCTTCAGAGAGGCGCGCTTGGCCGCGCATTTTTTTGGCCCACTGGCTGAGGCGACCGGATAGATTGTCTAACATATTGTTCCTTATGCTGGGTGAAACCGCTTAGATGCTGCCTTGGCTCGCTTTATTGCTGGCGGTTTTGCCCAACCGATAAATGGGTTTGATTCGGAATGGGGATAGCGGGTTGGTTAAATTTGCTGAAGCGGGGCTTTAGTTTTGTAGGAACTTCGCTGCATAGCGTTTTAATTGCGCTGACGCTTTGCTTTCAGGTAGCCCCTGGCAGGCGGCAAAGTTTGCTAAAATCGCGGCATTTTACACTATTACGCGCAGCCTTTGCGGCTTTCCTGATGGAAAAGCGGGCGCGCAACACACGGAAAAAGCATGGCTGTATTGTTTGTTTTGCTCGGGCTGCTCTATGGCGGCATGGGCGTGTTTGCCTGGTGGTTTGGGCGGCAAAATGCCCGGCTGCCATATCCGCTCAAGGGCGAGCTGCTGTTGCTGGCGGCGTTGCTGCCCGCGCATGCGGCAGTGGTGTGGCAGCCGCTGCTGCTCAGCCGCTTCCCCAACGGCATCGGCTATGCCTTGTGCTTGGTTACCTGGCTGATGCTGCTGCTGTATTGGTGTGGCAGTTTCTTTTATTCGTTGAAGGGCTTGCAGCTGCTGCTCTATCCCTTTGCCGCGTTTTCCATGCTGGCTGCCGCGCAGTGGCCGGCACCGGGCGCAGATTATGCAGTGGACAATATATCCTTCGCACTGCATGTGGGCGCATCGGTGTTGTCGTATAGCCTGTTTGGCATTGCCGCGCTGTTGGCGCTATTGGTGTTGCTGCTAAACCGCTGCCTGCGCAATCACCGCATTTCTCCGCTGATATCGTTTCTGCCGCCGCTGTTGAGTTTGGAAAAGCTGATGTTTCAAAGCATGCTGGCGGGCTTTGTGCTGCTGAGCGTTTCCGTGGGCGGCGCCTTGCTGTTTCCGCTGGAGATTTTCGGCAAGCCGCTCGCGCTCACGCACAAAAGCGTGTTCGGCGTGCTTTCGTGGCTGGTGTATGCCGGCATTCTGCTGCTACACCGCACCCGCCGCTGGCGCGGCCGTACGGCGGCGCTGTGGTGTGTGGCCGGGTTTGTGTGCCTGATGCTGGCTTATGTGGGCAGCAAGTTTGTGTTGCAGGTGTTGCTGCATCGGGTGTGAATGCGTTGGGATGAATGGGGAAGGCTACCTGAAAGTTTTCAGGTAGCCTTTGTTCGCACCATGTTTGGCATACATCAAATAAGCGGCAGATAAGCCCGCCTGCAGGTTTGACTGCTGCCCCGTTGCTGTTATTCTGCGCCCGATTCTTTTGTTTCCCCTTGATTTCAACCACAGGAGATACCCGATGAAAAAAGTAATTTTATCCGTTGCCACTGCCGCTCTGTTGGCCAGCACCGGCGCTTGGGCGAATGAGCCGAGCAAAACGCCGGTAGACCGCAGCATTCAAGTATACAAAGCAGCCGACTTCCAGCAGTGGGACCGCGAAAAAGCCGCCGGCGGCGAGGGCAAGCTGCTGGGGCGTTTCGCCTACACCCGCCACCAAACCGGCGAGCAGGATGCAATCCGCGAAATCGGCTGGCTCACGCTGCCGCCGGGCGCGTCTATCGGCCTGCACGGGCACACCATTAATGAAGACGTATATCTGATTGTGGAAGGCCGCGGCATATTTGTGGGCTCAGACGGCAAGGAAGTGCCGGTGTCTGCCGGCGACGTGACCATCGCCCGCCCAGGCCAGTCGCACTCGCTGAAAAATACCGGCCGTCGGCCGCTGCGCTTCATCAACTTTATCGGCCAGCTGCAGAGCACTGCGCCCGCTGCTCCGGCCGCGCGGTAATCTGACGCAATCACGGCAGAGGCTCGCAATCACGGCAGAGGCTACCTGAAAGTTTCAGGTAGCCTTTATCTTTGATTCAGACCGCTCCAAGTGCCCTTTGCCGAAAATTTCGGTATCATGCAGCCTCTTCCCGTTTTTAGGAAAACTTATGTTCCGTTCATTGCTTGTGGCCGCCGTGCTGGCGGCTTCTGTGGTGCCGGCGGCGGCAGAAACGCAGTCGCGCGTGCTGGCCAATGGTATGAAAGTGATTGTGCGCGAAGACCACCGTGCGCCGGTGGCGGTTACGCAGCTGTGGTTTAAGGTGGGCAGTGCCGACGAGCACGCAGGCAAAACCGGCCTGAGCCACGCCTTGGAGCACATGATGTTTAAAGGTACGCCCACCGTGCCCGCCGGCGAGTTCAGCCGCCGCATTTCCGCGCTGGGCGGCAGCGACAACGCGTTCACTTCGCGCAACGAAACCGTGTATCACCAAGAATTTGCCGTAGCCAGCCTGCCGCAGGTGCTGGAGCTGGAGGCCGACCGCATGGTGAACCTGAATTTCAGCGATGCCGATTTTGAAAACGAAATGAAGGTAATCCGCGAAGAGCGACGCCTCACCACCGATAACGACCCCGACGGCAAAATGTGGGAGCAGATTAATCTGAATGCCTATGCCAAGCCGGAAAACCGTGCGCCGGTTATCGGCTATGAGGCGGATTTGCACACGCTCAAGCCGGAAGATTTGCGCCAGTGGTACCGCGCCTGGTATGCGCCGCACAATGCCACGCTGGTGGTTGTGGGCGATGTGAAGGCGGGCGAAGTGTTGGATAACGCGGAAAAACTGTTCGGCAGCCTGCCCGACCACCCGCTGCCCGCGCGTAATGATTTAACCGAGCCGCCGCAAACGGCCAACCGCTCCGCCCGCTCTACCGCGCCGGTAAGCTCGCCGGTGGTGGGTTTGGCTATTCAGGTGCCCGCCCTGCGCAAGGTAGACGACAAGCTGCCCTATGCGTTGAATATGCTGGCCGACGTGCTCGACGGCAGCATGTCTGCCCGCATCGAGCGCAACTTGGTGCGCGGCCGCAAAGTCGCCGTGGAAGCCTCGATGGGCTACGATATGCTCACCCGCTCGCCGGATGTGCTGCTGTTTAGCGGCACGCCCGCGCCGAATGTGAAGCCCGAGCAGCTCACGGCAGCGTTTTTGAACGAAGTGCGCCAAATTGCCGAACACGGTGTGAGCGAAGAAGAATTGGCGCGTGTGCGCAACCGCAGCCTGGCCGCGCGCGAGTTTGGCAAAGACTCGATGGAAACCCAAGCCACCAACATCGGCTCGCTGGAATCGGCCGGCTTCTCCTACACGGATGAAGACGAAATTCTCCGCCGCCGCTTGGCCGTGAGCGCCGAAGAAGTGCGCGAGGCCGCCCGCTGGCTCCTGGCGCAGAAGCACACCACCGTGGTGCTGTATCCCGAATCCAAATAAGCGGCAAAGGCTACCTGAAAAAGTAGGAATATTTTCAGGTAGCCTTCCGGTTCTAAATTAACAGGCTACCTGAAAGCGCCCGCTTCAGCGCAGCCAAAACCGTATCCAAATTTAGGAGTAAATCCCCATGAAACCCCTGTTCCGCACCCTGCTGCTGGCCTGCCTGCTGCCCGCCGCCGCGTTGGCCGAGAATATTCCGATTCAGCGCTGGCAAACCGCCGAGGGCACCAAAGTGCTGCTGGTGGAGCGGCATGAAAACCCGATTGTCGATATCGACGTGGCCTTCGATGCCGGCAGCAGCCGCGACAGCGCCAACAAAATCGGCGTGGCCGATTTCGCCGCCGGCTTAGCCGACACCGGCACCAAAAGCCTGGGCGAAGAAGCCCTGCTCCAGCGCGTGGCCGATTTGGCCGTGAGCCTTTCCAGCTACAACACCACCGAGACCTCCGGCGTACGCCTGCGCAGCCTCTTCAAGCCGGATATCCTCAACCCCGCCCTCGGCCTGATGCGCGACGTGTTGGTTGAGCCCAGCTTCGACCCGGCCGTGCTCAAACGCGAGCAAGACCGTGCGGTGGAAACCCTCAAACAAAACCGCACCCAGCCCGATTTCCTCGCTTCCGTAGCCAACACCCGGCAGGTGTATCCCGCCCATCCCTACGGCTACCCCGCCCGCACCAGCGAGCAAACCATCCGACGCATCACCCCTGCCGACCTGCACCGCTTCCACCAGCAATATTTCACCCGCCGCAACGCCGTGGTGGCAATTGTGGGCGATGTGAGCCGCAGCCAGGCCGAAGCAATCGTGAGCAAACTCACCGGCGACTTGCCCACCGGCCAAGCCTTGCCACCCCTGCCTGAAGCCACCCATGGCGCGGTACAAACCCAAACCTTGCCGCACAGCGGCACCCAGGCGCACATCGTATTGGGCATGCCCATCATCACGCCGAATGATCCCGACTACTACGCCTTGGCCGTGGGCAACTACATCCTCGGCGGCGGCAGTTTTGATAGCCGGCTGATGAAAGTCTTGCGCGACCAACACGGCTACACCTACGGCGCCTCCTCCCGCCTCACCCCCCTGCGCGCCCAAGGCCCGCTCACTATCTCATTCGCCACCGAGAAATCCCGTGCCGCCGCCGCCCTGGCCGACACGCAGAAAGTGTTGCAGGAATTCGCCGCCAACGGCCCCACCGAAGCCGAACTTGCCCAAGCCAAAGCTAATCTCGTGGGCAGCTTCCCCCTGCGCTTCGACACCAACGCCGAACTGTTGGGCTACCTGAAACTCATCGGCCTCTACAACCTGCCCGACGACTACCTCAGCCGCTACCCGGCAGTCGTTTCCCGCCTGAGCGCCGAAGAGGTGAAAGCCGCCTGGCAACGCCGCGTAACCGGCCTGCACACCACCGTGGTCGGTATGCCCCAAGCCGGCAAACCCGCCGCCCGCCGCAGCCACGGCAGAAGGCGTTAGGCACAATCCGCTTGATTGAACCAAGCGTGATCAAACAAAAGGCTACCTGAAACTTTCAGGTAGCCTTTTCTGCAACCCTAATTTCCGTAAAGCCCTGCCAACAAAGCCTCGGCGGGGTAAGGATAGGTTAATCAGATAGCGCAAGCAGCGGCAGTTTTCTAGAATAACCATATTTCTTAACAGCTGCCGGAAAGGGCAGGCGGAACAAGATGAAAAAACCGTTGAAATGGACATTGTGGGCAGTGGCGGCGTTGGCTGTGGGCGCAGCGGGCTATGCCTTTTTGAAGCCGAGCAAGCCACAAACCACCTATCTCACCGAAGCAGTGAAACGTGCCGATGTGCGCCAAACCGTATCCGCCACCGGCGAGATTTCCGCCGCGCAACTGGTGGATGTGGGCGCCCAGGCTTCCGGCCAGATCAAGCATCTATACGTGAAGCTCGGGCAGCATGTGGAAAAGGGCGACCTCATCGCCGAAATCGATTCCACCACCCAGCTCAACGCGCTGAACACGAATAAGGCCAAGCTGGAAACCTATCAGGCGCAGCTCGTGTCTGCCCGCGTGGCGCTGCAAAACGCCGAACGCAAATACCGCCGCGAGCAGGCGCTGTGGGCGGAAAATGCCACCTCCAAAGAAGAGCTGGAAAGCGCGCAGGGCTCGTATGCCGCGGCCAAGGCGCAGGTGGGCGAGCTGCAATCTTCCATCCGCCAAACCCGCATCGCCATCAACACGGCCGAGGCCGATTTGGGCTACACCCGCATCACGGCGCCGATTTCCGGCACGATGGTTTCGGTGAAAGTGGAAGAAGGGCAAACCGTGAACGCGGTACAAACCACGCCCGCCATCGGCCAAGTGGCCGATTTGAGCCGCATGTTGAACAAAATGCAGATTGCCGAGGGCGATGTAACCAAAGTGCGCGCCGGCCAAACCCTGCTGTTTACCACCCTGGCCGACCCCGACAGCGAACGGGAAGCCAAGCTGGATAGCGTCGATCCGGGCTTAACCACCCTGTCGCAAGGCAGCTACACCACCAGCACCGACACCACCAGCACCGCCATCTACTACTACGCCCGCGCGCTCGTGCCGAACGAAGACGGCAAGCTCGCCATCGGTATGACCACGCAAAACAATATCGTGATCGGCGAAGCCAAAAACGTGCTAACCGTTCCCTCCACCGCGGTGAAGCAGCGCGGCCACGAACGCTATGTGCGCGTGCTGAAAGCCGACAACCAAGTGGAAGAGCGCACGATTACCGTGGGCATCAGCGACGGTACGCGCACCGAAGTGAAATCGGGTGTGAAAGAGGGCGAAAAAGTGATTGTGTCGGAGAGCGACGGCACGGTGAAAGAGTGGCAGGGCGGCCCGCCGATATAAGCTGGCTCTCGCTTTGCCATATCAGGCTACCTGAAAACCTAAAGGCTACCTGAAACCATACTTTAAAGCCTGCTTCTATCGTTTCAGGTAGCCTCCCCAGCCGCAACGAAAGCCGTATGCATATGAACCTAATCGAATGCCGCAACATCAACCGCTATTTTGGTGAAGACGCCAACCGCGTCCACGTTTTAAAAGACATCAGCCTCACCATCCAAAAAGGCGATTTCATTGCCATCATCGGCCAATCCGGCTCCGGCAAATCCACGCTGATGAACATCATCGGCTGTCTCGATAGCGCCACTTCCGGCTCGTATCAAATCGACGGCGTGGAAGCTTCGCAGATGAGCGGCGACGAGCTGGCCGCACTGCGCCGGCGCAAGTTCGGCTTCATTTTCCAGCGCTACAACCTGTTGGGCGCATTGAGTGCACGCGACAACGTAGCCCTGCCCGCCGTGTATGCCGGCATGGATCAGAAAGCGCGATACGAACGCGCCACCCAGCTTTTGGCCGATTTGGGCTTGGAAGGCAAAGAAGACAACCGCCCCAACCAGCTCTCCGGCGGCCAGCAGCAACGCGTGTCCATTGCCCGCGCCCTGATGAACGGCGGCGAAATCATCCTGGCCGACGAGCCCACCGGCGCGCTCGATTCCGGCAGCGGCGAGATGGTGATGGAAATCATCCGCGGGCTGCACGCAAAAGGCCACACCGTTATTTTGGTAACGCACGATCCGAAAATCGCCGCCTTTGCCAACCGCGTGATTGAAATCAAAGACGGCGAAATCATCGCCGACACCAGCAAAAGCGCCGACATCCCGCCCAGCAGCGTGGAAAGCCGCGCCGAAAAGGCATCTTGGCTGTTTTATAAAGACCAGTTTGTGGAAGCCTTCAAGATGTCGGTACAGGCCATCATGTCGCACAAAATGCGTTCCCTGCTCACCATGCTCGGCATCATTATCGGCATTGCATCGGTGGTCTCCGTGGTGGCGTTGGGACGCGGCACGCAGGAGAAAATCCTCTCCGACATCAGCGCCATCGGCACCAACACCATCGGCGTGTATCCCGGCAAGAGCTTTGGCGACCGCCACCGAGGCCGCATCCGTACGCTTACCATTGCCGACGCCGAAGCCATCGGCAAACAAAGCTATGTGGATAGCGTTACCCCGCTGACCACTTCCAACGCCACAGTTACCTACCGCAACACCAACGTTACCGCCCAGCTCTACGGCGCGGGCGAACAGTATTTCAACGTGCGCGGCATCAAACTAGACCAAGGCCGGCTGTTTAACCAAGACGACGTGGATGCTGCCGCGCAAGTGGTGGTAATCGACCCGAACACCCGCAAGCAGTTGTTCCCGGAAGGCACCAACCCCATCGGCCAAACCATTCTGTTCGGTAAACGCCCGCTGCGCGTAATCGGCATCAGCGCGGAAGAGCAAAACGGCTTCGGCGGGGGCGACAGCCTGCAAATGTGGGCGCCCTACACCACGGTGATGAACCGCATTTCCGGCGAACGCTACATCAGCGCAGTTACCGTGAAAATCCGCGACGATGTGAGCACTTCTGTGGCTGAGCAGGGCATCAAAGAGCTACTGCTGGCGTGGCACGGCAAGGAAGATTTCTTCACCAGCAACAGCGACAGCATCAAGCAAACCATTGAAAAAACCACCGGCGCGATGACCCTGCTGATTTCTTGTATTGCCCTGATTTCATTGGTGGTGGGCGGTATTGGCGTGATGAACATCATGCTGGTGTCGGTAACCGAGCGCACCAAGGAAATCGGCGTGCGCATGGCCATCGGCGCGCGTCAGGGCAATATTTTGCAGCAGTTTCTGATTGAAGCCGTGCTTATCTGCCTCATCGGTGGTGCGGCCGGCATTCTGCTCTCCTATTTAATCGGCTTGGGCTTCAATGCGATGGCCAGCGAGTTTGCTATGTCTTTCTCCACCTGGTCGATTGTGAGCGCGGTGTGCTGCTCCACCTTCATCGGCGTGCTGTTCGGCTTCATGCCCGCCAAGAACGCCTCCAAGCTCAACCCGATTGCCGCCCTGTCGCGCGATTAGCGGCGGGCGGAAAGTGTGAGCAGCCATCAAATTAAATGCTGCCCGCTATTTTCAGGTAGCCTGCCATCGGTAGGCAGGGGCTACCTGAAAACAAGCTAAAACTGGATTAACAACCGAAGTGAACTATTTTTCAGGTAGCCTCCAACCCTGCGACCCAGGCTACCTGAAACCCACCCGATACCCAACCAAGAAACGAGGGTTTATGAACCACACAGCCCACCCGCCCGTCCGCGCTGCCGCGCTGGCTCTGCTACTGCTTGCCGGCTGCGCCATCGACCAAACCCCCAACACCCAAATCGGCCTCTCCCAAGCTCAGCGCGAAGGCAGTGTGCAAACCGCCGCCAGCGAGAGCGGCCACTGCCCCGATCCCGCCGGTTGCGCCTACCAAACCGAGGGCGATTGGTGGCAAACTTTCGGCGACAGCGGACTGAATGCTCTGGTGGAACAGGCCTTGGCTAATAACGTGGATTTGAAACAGGCCGCCGTCAGCGTGAACAAAGCCCTGTATCAGGCCAACATCCTGGGCGCCAACCTCGTGCCCGAATTCAACGCTTCGCTCGGCGCCAATGCCAACCGCAACCTCGACACCCGCCAAAACAGCCACAGTTACAGCAGTCAGCTCGGCTTAAGCTACGAGCTGGATTTGTGGCGCAAACTCAATGCCGCCGCCTCTGCCCAGGCGTGGGAGCAGCGCGCCACCGAGCAAGATTTGGCCGCCACGCGACTCACCGTAATCAACAATGTGGCCGATGCTTATTTTCAGGTAGCCTATCTCAACGAAGCCATTAAGCTCACCGAAAAAACCATCGAGCAATACAAACAAATCCTGCAAATCGCCCGCAGCAAATACCGCCACGGCCGCGTGGCCTCGATTGAGGTTACCCAGGCCGAGCAATCCCTGCTTGCCGCCGAAAACAGCCTGCTGTCGCTGCAACAGAGCCGCAGCAACACCGAAGCCACCCTGCGCAACTTGCTCAACCTGCGCCCCGGCCAGGCAATGGCCGTGCAGCCCGAATCTTTCCGCCTGCCCGAAGGCGGCAAACTCGATTTGAATGTGCCCATCTCCACCCTCGCCGCCCGCCCCGACCTCATCGCCGCCGACTACCGCCTACAGTCCGCCCTCAAAAGCCAGCAGGCGCAATACCGCAGCTGGTATCCCAGCATCACGCTGAATGCCGCGCTGAGCACCTCGTCCGAACACAGCAAAAACCTGTTCAACGTGCCGATATTGGGCGGCAGCGTCAGCCTCAACCTGCCCTTCCTCAACTGGCGCACCATGCACTGGAAAGACCGCAGCGCCGAAGCCAACTTTGACAACGCCAAACTTGCCTTCGAAAAAGCCCTTACCACCGCGCTCAACGAAGTCGATACCAACTACCGCCAATACCGCGCCAGCCGCCAAACCCTGGAAAATCAGCGCCGCCGTTACCGGCTCGATGTTGAAAACAGCCGCTACTACCGCGTGCGCTACCAGCACGGCCGCAACGAGCTCAAAGACTGGCTCTCCGCACTGAACACCGAATACTCCGGCGCGCAAAGCCTACTTGAAGCCCGCTACCAAGCCCTGCGCTACGAAAGCATGGTGTATAAAGCCATGGCCGGCCGTTACCGGAAAGCTCCTGCCCCAGCGGCGCAGCCAGCGCAGTAGTTTGACGCCTGATTTATCTATGGAACAACCAAACCGGGCGGGCATACAGCCGTCCGGTTTGGTTGTTTTCAGGTAGCCGTTGGTCATACCAGCAGCAAACAGCCAATGCAGCCATTACCTAGCGGGAGGCTACCTGAAACTTGATGATTAGGTTGGTATTGCCACTCTGACATTTTGCTCTGTCTGCTCCCCACATTTTCAGGTGGCCTTTTGCTGCTATCTTGGCGATTGCCAAGGCTCAAGAGGCTACCTGAAAAGCGTCAATACAACTCAAGCCCGACAAACAAACTTTACCTTCGCCTGCCGATTTTTTTGTAAAAACCAATAATGGTGTTATCCGATGGTGATTTGTTGATCCAAGTCAAATTATTCTTGCTCCAGTATATTTTTGTACTGAATCTAGGCTTTTCCGTCTAAAACGTGGCAAAAACAGCCGCTCTTGCTTGAAAATTTAACGTAATTATTCCCACAAATATGTTAAGCTTGTGCCGTTTGGTAGTTAAGACGTTTGTGTCTTTAGCATAGCGTTTGATTGCTGGATAGGGGCTGCCGAGTTGGGCGGTATGGCCTGGCCAAGCAGCCGTTTTATGTTTGTTGAATCGGAGTGTTGTTATCATGAGCAAACTCAAAAGCTTCCTGATATGGGGCGTTGTGGTGTTGGCTGGCTTGGCCGCCTTTACCACTTTGGCTATCCATCGCGGTGAGCAGGTAAGTGCGGTGTGGATGGTGATTGCTGCCGTCTCCGTATATGCCATTGCCTACCGCTTTTATAGCCTCTACATTGCCAAAAACGTAATGCAGCTCGATCCCAACCGGCTCACGCCGGCCGAGCGTCATAACGACGGCTTGGACTATGTGCCGACGCACAAAGGCGTGCTGTTCGGCCATCATTTTGCCGCCATCGCCGGCGCCGGCCCGTTGGTAGGCCCGGTGTTGGCCGCGCAGATGGGTTATCTGCCCGGCACGCTGTGGATTATCTTCGGCGTGGTGTTTGCCGGTGCGGTTCAGGACGCGATGGTGTTGTTCGTATCCATGCGCCGTGATGGTAAATCATTGGGCGACATCGTGAAACAAGAGCTGGGTACTGTAGCCGGCGTGATTGCCTCCATCGGCATTTTGATGATCATGGTAATCATTATGGCCGTGCTGGCGCTGATTGTGGTAAAAGCCTTGATCCACAGCCCGTGGGGTACCTTCACCATCGCCACCACCATCCCGATCGCCCTGTTTATGGGTATCTACACCCGCTATATCCGTCCGGGCAAAATCGGCGAGATTTCTATCGTCGGCTTTATCCTGCTGGTGTTGGCGATTGTGTATGGTAAAAACGTGGCTGAAAGCTCCTTTGGGCATATCTTCGATTTGGAAGGCCTGTCTATCGCCTGGGCAGTGATGATCTACGGTTTCATCGCTTCCGTGTTGCCGGTGTGGCTGCTGCTCACCCCGCGTGACTACCTCTCCACCTTCCTGAAAATCGGTACCATCATTGCATTGGCCTTGGGCATCGTTATTGTTAGCCCGCCGCTGCAAATGCACGCCGTTACCCGTTTTATCGACGGTACTGGCCCGGTATTCTCAGGCCATCTCTTCCCCTTCCTGTTTATCACCATCGCCTGCGGTGCGGTATCCGGCTTCCATGCCTTGATTTCTTCAGGTACCACTCCGAAAATGGTGGAAAACGAAGAGCACGTACGCATGATCGGCTACGGCGGCATGATCATGGAAAGCTTTGTGGCCATTATGGCGCTGGCTGCCGCTTCTTCGCTTGATCCTGGTGTGTACTTCGCCATGAACAGCCCGGCTGCCCTCATCGGCACCGACGCTGCCAATGCCGCACACGTGATCACCACCCAGCTGGGCTTCCCGGTAAGCGAAGCCACTCTGCTGCACGTGGCCAAAGAAGTGGGCGAACACACCATCCTGTCTCGTGCAGGCGGTGCGCCGACTCTGGCCGTGGGTATGGCTCACATCATGAGCCAGCTGATCCCGGGCGAAAGCATGATGGCATTCTGGTATCACTTCGCGCTGCTGTTTGAAGCCCTGTTCATCCTGACTGCTGTGGACGCCGGTACCCGTGTGGCCCGCTTCATGATCCAGGACTTGGGCAGTATCTTCTACAAACCCTTCGGCAACACCGACAGCCTACCGGCTAACTTGATTGCCACCTTTATGGCCGTTGCACTGTGGGGCTACTTCCTCTACACCGGTGTAACCGACCCGTTGGGCGGCATCAACTCTCTGTGGCCGCTGTTTGGTATCGCCAACCAGATGCTTGCAGGTGTGGCTCTGATTCTGTGTACCGTGGTTCTGATTAAGATGAAACGCGACCGCTACATTTGGGTTACTTTGGTTCCGGCGCTTGGTGTATTGCTGGTAACCTGCTATGCCGGCTGGCAAAAAGTGTTCGATTCCAACCCGCGCGTAAGCTTTATGGCCCACGCTGCCAAATACAAAGAAGCCTTGGCTCGTGGCGAAATCTTGGCTCCGGCTAAAACCGCCGAAGAGATGAGCCGTATCGCCTTCAACGACTATGTAAACTCCGGCCTGACCGTGCTGTTCTTGGCTGTAGTGGTTGTGGTGGGGATTTATGGTCTTCAGGTAGCCCTGAAAGCCCGTAAAGTCGGCTGGCCGACCGCTCAGGAAATCCCGCCGGTATTCCGTAACGAAACCGCCGGCGCAAGCTCCGAGGCCGTGAATGAAGCATAAGCTGAAACAGCGTCTCCATCAGGCTTGGAAAACAGCTAAGCTGACTGCCAACCTGATGGTGGGCGTGCCGGATTACGCCAACTACGTGGCACGCCAACGGCGCTATAACCCCAACGCACCGGTGATGACCGAGCAGCAGTTTGCAGACTACTGCCGTAAACGCCGCTGTGGAGCCAACGGCGGCCGCTGCTGCTGATTCCGGCTTTAGCCAAACTAAACCGCTTGAAAAGGCATGCCCTTTCAAGCGGTTTTCTCTTATAGCTGCGATTGACATGCTGAGCACAGAGACCATGCCTTGCTACTATTGGTTGTAATATTTTCAGGTAGCCTTTGCAAAACATAAAAAGGCTACCTGAAAACGTTTTTTCCTTGGCTTTAACCCGTAGGCCCGCAGCCCTGCTGCGTTTGGTGTTAAAATCCTGCCCAAACTAAATGACGGAAAAACCATGAACCACACTCTTGAAGTTAGCCCCATCAGCCGCCCCGTGCTTGTTCCGCCGGGTGGGCAGAACAAAGTCTTGCTCCACTCCTGCTGTGCCCCATGCAGCGGTGAAGTGATGGAAGCCCTGCTTGCTTCCGGCATCGACTACACCATCTATTTCTACAATCCCAACATCCACCCGCTCAAAGAATATCTGCTGCGCAAAGAAGAAAATATGCGTTTTGCCGACAAATTCGGCATTCCCTTCATCGATAAAGACGACGATTACGAAAACGACCGCAAAGAATGGTTTGAGAAAGCCAAAGGCATGGAGTTTGAGCCCGAGCGCGGCATTCGCTGCACCATGTGCTTCGACATGCGTTTTGAAAAAGCCGCCCAATATGCCCACGAAAACGGCTTTCCTGTGTTCACCAGCAGCCTCGGCATTTCCCGCTGGAAAAACATGAACCAGATTAATGATTGCGGCCGCCGTGCCGCTGAACAGTATCCCGGCTTGGTGTATTGGGATTTCAACTGGCGCAAAGGCGGTGGCAGCGCACGCATGATCGAAATCAGCAAGCGGGAACACTTCTACCAGCAGGAATACTGCGGCTGTGCTTATTCCCTGCGCGATTCTAACGCCTACCGCAAATCACAAGGCCGGCCGCCGATTAAAATCGGGGTGAAGTATTATGGAGACGAAGAGGAGCAAGCTTAAGCTTCTCCCGTTGCTTTGCGCATCAATAAGGCTACCTGAAAGTTTGGCTTCAACGAAATAACGCTATAAAGCGAAATTCCTGTGAAGCTAAACTTTCAGGTAGCCTTTTACTATTTCCAATCAAGGACACGCGTTACGGCAGCTCAATCCCTAATTGTTCCGTTACCCTGCGCGGCAGGGCGAAGCGGCAGGTTTTGTTGGGATCGACCACTTGGCACACTTGCAAATCGCCGGCGATGCTTTGCAAGGCGATGGCTTGGTTGGTGTCGAGCCCGCCGTGGGCGGTGAGCAGGTCGGTGGCCATCAGGGTGGCGGTTTCGGCGGCTTGATCCAAATCGGGGCTGGAGGCGATGGTGTAGCAGCAATCGGCGGTAACGGCCAGCGGCAGGGGGTAGGGGCGGCCTTTGATGACGCTCACGTCCACTTCTACCGCGCCTTTGATTTCCAGGCCGGAAATGCCCACTTCGCCGTCGCCCATGCCGGCGTGTAAATCACCCATGGCCAGCAGCGCGCCGGGTACGTTTACCGGCAGGAGCAGCGTGGTGCCTTCGGTGATGATTTTGGTGTCCATATTGCCGCCATGTGAATCGGGCGTGCCGCAGCTGATGGCGCCTTCGGCGGGTGCGGTGCCGATTACGCCGATCATTGGGTTGAGCGGCAGGCGCACTTTGCCGAACAAGACAACATGGTTGTCTTCCACCGGCACGATGTCGATGCGCCCGCGTTCCAGCCGGTTGCCGGCCACGCCTGCGCCTGGCAGGGTGGCGAGCACGGCCTGTTTGCCCAATTCGAGGCGGCGGATGTGCACGCGCAGGGTGTCGCCTGGCTCGGCGCCTTCCACAAACAGGGGGCCGGTGGCGGGATTGATGCGGTTCCAGTCGAGATTGTCGAAAGTGTCGGCAGCGGTTTGGATTTGGTTGGTGAAGCAGTCGCAGGTTTCAAAACGCACGCGGCTGCCCGATGCGGCACGCAGCACGGGGGCATTGTCGGGCGACATGGCGAATACGGTTTGGCTGGCGGGAATGGTGAGGAGTGTGGTCATGGCAGGTATCCTTGTGGTTGGGGAATGGGTCGGCTGTAAGGCTACCTGAAAATTGCTTGGCGCTCTACATTTTCAGGTAGCCTTTTGCGGCATAAGTAACAAAAAAGGTGCTACTCATCATCAGAAACAGAGAAATAATCCT